>SXKB01000124.1 GCA_005778215.1 Actinomycetota bacterium
CGACGAGATCAACCGCGCACCTGCGAAGGTGCAGAGCGCACTGCTCGAGGTGATGGCCGAACGTCAGGTCAGCCTCGGCGGCACCACCTACCCGCTGCCGAAGCCGTTCCTGGTGCTCGCCACGCAGAACCCGATCGAGAGCGAAGGTGTGTATCCGCTGCCCGAGGCACCGCGCGACCGCTTCCTGTTGCGCATCCCCGTGGACTATCCCACCGGTGCCGAGGAGCACGAGATCGTGAACCGCGCCCGACGTGCCGCAGTGGAGCCGCAGATGGTGCTCAGCATCGACGACGTGCTGCGCCTGCAGGCCGCTGCCCGCGCCGTCGACGTGGACCCCGCCGTGCAGGACTACGCCGTGCGCCTGGTGCTCGCCACCCGCGACCCGAAGGCGTACGGGCTTCCCATCGAGGGACTGCTCGCCTACGGCGCCAGCCCGCGCGCCAGCATCGGCCTCGTCCACGCCGGCCGGGCCATCGCGCTGCTGCGCGGCCGCGACCACCTGCTCCCCCAGGACATCTACGACGTCGCCTACGACGTGCTGAACCACCGCCTCGTGCTGTCGTTCGACGCGGTGGCCGACGACGTGACGGTCGACGACGTGCTGGTGACGCTGCTCACCCACGTGGTCGCGCCGCGGATGTCGTCGACGGAACTCGCCGCCCGCGCGGCAGTGCGTCGGCTGCGTTCCTGATCCGGATCGATGCGATGACCATCGACCTGGATCCCACAGCGTCGTCCAGCGGCCTCCCGCACCGCAGGGCGCGCCTCGCGTCACCGTCGACTGCGCCGCTCGATCGGCTGCAGTTGACGGTGATGCGACGGATCGACGGGCTGCTCGCCGGTGACCACGCCGGCCTGCTGCCCGGCCACGGCACCGAGCGCGGCGAGGCCCGCCCGTACGTGCCGGGCGACGACCCCCGGCACATCGACTGGGCCGTCACCGCGCGCACCAACGACCCGCACGTGCGCGACACCATCAGCGACCACGAACTGGAACTGTGGATCGTGTTCGACGCGTCGGCCAGCACGGCGTTCGGCACCGGCCGCAGCACCAAGCACGAACTCGCCTGGTGCGCCGCCGGCGCGTTCGCCCTGCTCGCCGGCCGCGGCGGCAACCGCGTCGGCGCGGTGCGGTCGTCGACCACCCACGCGCACTTCACGCCTGCCCGGTCGGGCCGCAACCACGTCGCGGCACTGCTGGCCGGTCTGCGACCCGAGCCCGTCGACGGTGACGACGCCGACCTCGGCCAGGCACTCGAACGACTGCGCCGCACGGCGCACCGTCGCGGCATGGTGGTGGTGATCAGCGACTTCCACGGCGAACCCACGTGGGAGCGTCCGCTGCGCGCCGTAGCCGCCCGCCACGAGGTGATCGCCGTGCAGGTGGCCGACCTGCGCGAGTTCGAACTCCCCGACGTGGGCCTCATCGCCGTCGTCGACCCCGAGACGGGCCGGCGCCGGGTGGTCGACACCGCCGACGCCGCGATGCGCGC
Source organism: Actinomycetota bacterium (assembly GCA_005778215.1). GTDB lineage: Bacteria > Actinomycetota > Acidimicrobiia > Acidimicrobiales > Ilumatobacteraceae > UBA668. The sequence continues at coordinate 1,494 of SXKB01000124.1, forward strand.
CCGCTACGCCGACCTCGCCGAGCGACGGCAGGCGGCGCTGGCCACGCGCCTCGGACAGCTGGGCGCCGACCATCTGGTGCTGCGCACCGACCGCGACTGGGTGTTCGACCTCGTCCGCTTCGTCTCCTCACGGCGTCGCCGGCGCGCCGCCGCACGCCCCCGCAACGCCGCCCCCACAAGGACCTGACCCATGCACGACTTCGCCTTCCTCGCCCCCGGCCGCCTGCTGCTGCTGCTCGTCCCCCTCGCGCTGGGCATCGCCTACCTGCTGCTGCAGGCCCGCCGACGCCGCTATGCGCTGCGCTTCACCACCCTCGACCTGCTCGACGAGGTCGCACCCGACCGGCCGGGCTGGCGTCGTCACGTCCCTGCGGTGGTGCTGTTGGTGGGCGTGGTGGTGGCCGCCCTCGCGGTCGCCAAGCCGGCCGTGGCGCGCGAGACCGAGGAGCCGCAGCGCATCGTGGTGCTGGCCATCGACACCTCGCTGTCGATGCAGGCCACCGACGTGTCGCCCTCGCGTGTCGACGCAGCGAAGGCGTCGGCCATGGAGTTCCTGAAGACGGTCCCCGACGGCGTCGCCGTGGGCGTGGTCGGCTTCGATTCGCGTGCTCGCCAACTGATCGCCCCCACCACGAACCTCGACGCGGTGCAGCGCACCATCGAGCGGGCGAAGCTCGGCCAGGGCACCGCGATCGGCGAAGCCGTGGTCCTCGCGCTGGACAGCATCGAGACCGCTGCCGACCAGCTCGAGACCGCCGGCGGGGTCGCGAAGGAGGGGGGCGATCCCGCCGGCACCATCGTGCTGCTCAGCGACGGCGAGACCACCGACGGACGCCCGAACGACGAGGCCGCTGCGGCCGCGAAGGAACTCGGCATCGCGGTGAACACCATCGCGTTCGGCACCAACGGCGGCTTCGTGGAGGACCCGATGACGGGCGAGAAGGTGAACGTGCCGGTGAACGAGCAGGCGCTCGCCGAGGTGGCTCGCACCACGGGTGGTCAAGCGCTGCGCGCCGAGACCGCCGACGAGCTGGCGTCGATCTACGAGCGGCTCGGCCGCAGCGTGGCCGTGGAGGTGCAGCGCGACGAGGTGACCGACTGGTTCGCCGCGATCGCGGTGCTGTTGCTGGCCGCTGCGGCCACCGGCAGCCTCGTGTGGTTCGGCCGCCTGCCCTGACCGTTCGGGTCAGTCGTCGGTGGGACGGCTGATCGCCGCGCCGACGTCGAAGCCGGCGAAGCCCTCGGGTGCCGCCACCTCCACGATCGGCTCGTCGCGGTCGTCGAACTCCAACCGCAGCGCCCGGGTCATCGTGGCGTGCATCTCGTACATCGCGGTGATGTAGGTGAGCTCGAGGATCTCCTCGTCCGACAGGTGCGCCTTCAGCGCGTCGAACACCGCGTCGGGCACGCGGCCGCCGTCGTAGACCAGGCAGTCGGTGTAGGCCAGCACGGCGCGTTGCACCGGCGAGAACGCATCGCTCGTCGACCACGCAGGGATCGCGGCGATCATCTCCTCGCTCATCCCCAGCGCACGACAGCTCTTGCAGTGCTGCGAGAACACGAACTGACTGCCTCGCGCCCATCCGGCCCGGGTCTGCCCCAGCTCGCGCAGCACCGGGTCGAGCAGTCGGTTCGGGCTGCGGTACAGACCGAAGCCCTGCACCGAGTGCCGCAGCACGTCGGGCACCAACGCGAACACCGTCCACCAGTCGCCCGGTGTGCCGGTGTCGGTGCCGGGCTCCTCCACCGGGTCGCGGTCACCGAAGAGGTGGTCGTACATCTGCAGGGTCAGCGGATCGGTGGTCTCGCTGCGGCGCACCTCGCGCAATCGGGGCATCGACTCTCCTTCGAACGGTGGCTTCTGGCAGGTCTCCGTCCCGGTTTCCGGGACGGAACGCCGCCAGATGCCGTGGTGGAACGGATCACGCCCAGAAACCGAGGGGCGGTGTGGGCAGTCTTGCCGCCGGACGCGACACGGAGCGGACCCGAGGGTCCGCTCCGTGCGCCGTCCCACCCAGGGACGCGGGGGGTTGGGGGGATCAGTCGTCCGAGCCGCTGTCGTCGTCGCTGTCGTCGCCACCGCGGCCACGACCACGGCCACGCCCACGGCCCTGGCCGCTGTCGTCGTCGCCGTCGTCGTCGCTGTCGTCGATCGTGTTCTCGGTGCTGTCGTCGATGCTGTTGTCGGTGCTGTCGTCCACCGAGGTCTCGGTGCTGTTCGAGGTCTCGGTGCTGTCGTCGACCGACGTCTCGGTGCTGTTCGACGTGGTCGGGTCGTCCGACACGCCGGCCGGGCGGTCGCCGCCGTTGTCGTCGACCGAGTTGCCGGTGGTGACGCCGGTGGTGTTCGAGGTGGCGGTGCTGTTCGAGGTGGCGACCGTGGCGGGCACGACGGCGGGGCGGGGGGCACCCGCACCGGCGGCAGCGAAGCCGGCGGCGCCGAAGAGGACGATGCCGGTGATGGTGCTGATGACGACGGTGCGGCGGCTGTTCTTGGTGTTCATGGGGGGCTCCTTGTGAGGTGGTTGCGATCGGGGAACACCGAGGACACGACCCCACCACTCGAAAGGTTTTGCCCATTCCGTTTCTTGGAAAACCCCTCTCGGCTACTTGGAAAACCTTGCTGATCCGTGCACGTCCACGGGACGCCCGTAGGGTGGCACGGTGACGCAGACGGCTTCGGAGACACGCCCGGGCGACCCGGCGACGCCTCGGGGCGAGGCCAAGGGCCGCGAGTTCATCGCCCTCGTCACCGCGCTCATGGCGATGACCGCGCTCGGTATCGACCTGATGCTGCCGGCGTTCCCCGACATCCGCAGCGAGTTCGGCCTCGCCGCCGACTCCACCAAGGTGACGTGGATCATCACCGCCTATTTCCTGGGCATGGCCATCGGCCCGTGGCTGTTCGGACCGGCCTCCGACCGCTACGGGCGACGTCGCCTGGTGTTCCTCGGGCTCGCCCTCTACGCCATCGGTGCCACCGCGGCCGCCACCTCCACCACCTGGGAGGTGCTCATCATCGCCCGCTTCGTGTGGGGCGTCGGTGCCAGCGGACCGCGTTCGTTGGCCGTCACCATCATCCGCGATCGCCACGAAGGCAGCACCATGGCTCGCCTGATGTCGATGATCATGGCGGTGTTCATGCTGGTGCCGATCATCGCCCCGGCACTCGGCGCCGGGCTCATCGCGTTCCTGCCCTGGCGCGCGGTGTTCTGGTTCCCCGCGGTGATGGCCGTGGTCCTGATGGTGTGGACGCGCCGTCTGCCCGAGACGCTGTCCGACGCCAACCGTCGGCCGTTCACCGTGCGCTCGGTGGCGGGCGCCAGCCGCGAAGTGGTGCGCCACCGCCAGACCGTGGCCCTCACCGTGGCGATGACGTTCCTGTACTCGATGATGACCTCGTACCTCGCCGGGTCGGAGGTCATCCTCGGCGACGTGTACGGCTACGCCGACTGGTTCCCCATCTTCTTCGGGGCGGTCGCGGTGCTGCTCGCTGCGAACTCGCTGTCGAACGCCCGCCTGGTGCAGCGGCTAGGGGTCATTCGCCTGCTGCGCACCCAGTCGGTGCTCGGCATCGCCGCCTGCTCGCTGCTGTTCGGGGTGTCGCTGCTGAACGCCGGCGTGCCGAACTTCTGGCTCTTCGCCGTGTGCGTGTGCCTGGTGATGCCGCTGGTGCAGGGCCTCAGCCCCAGCAGCAACACCGCCGCGATGACCCCGCTGCCGCACGTTGC
>SXKB01000125.1 GCA_005778215.1 Actinomycetota bacterium
GTGGGCCAGCCACGCATGCGCCGATCCCAGCGTCGGGTGCCCGGCGAACGGCAACTCGGCGGCAGGGGTGAAGATGCGCACCCGGTAGTCGGCCGACGGGCCGGTGGGCGGCAGCAGGAACGTGGTCTCCGACAGGTTCGTCCAGTTGGCGAACCGCTGCATCTCGGCCGTGTCGAGCCCCTCGCCGTCCACCACCACCGCCAGCGGATTGCCGAAGTACGGGCGATCGGTGAACACGTCGAGTTGTGCGAAGCGGCGCTGCATGTCAGCGAGTCTGATCACGCCACAGCAGCGTGCACAAGCGGTTTCACCTCGGTTGCACCGCGCTCGATGCGCAGCGGCATCCATCTACGTGCGGCGCAGTGATTCCCAGAGTGCGCCCTCCGCTCCCCGACTGGTGAAGAATGGCGCCATGCCCACCACGCCAGACGGGGTGCCGTTCCTGCGCACGCCCGACACGCACTTCGACCAGCTGTCCGACTTCCCGTTCGCACCCCAGTACCTGGAGGTCGGCGTGCTGCGGATGCACTATCTCGACGAGGGCCCGAAGGACGCGCCGGTCGCATTGCTGGTGCACGGCATGCCCACGTGGAGCTACCTGTACCGCACGATGATCCCGCCGCTGCTGGCGGCCGGCTACCGCTGCATCGCACCCGACCACATCGGGTTCGGTCGCAGCGACAAGGTCACCGACCCAGGCTGGTACGACATCGCCCGCCACACGGCGAACCTCACCCGGCTGGTCATCGAACTCGACCTGCGCGACATCACGCTGTTCGTGCAGGACTGGGGTGGCCCCACCGGTCTCGCCCAGTACGCAACGATGCCCGAGCGGTTCAGCCGCCTCGTCATCATGAACACGTGGCTGCACCACGCGGCGTACGACTACTCGCCCGCCATCCAGCAGTGGATCGTGCAGAACTCCCCCGGCGGACTGTTCCGCGACAACGTCCCGTCGAAGTTCAACTGGGGCACACTGATGGCACTGGCCACGGCCCGCGCCACGCCGCAGGACAGTGTGTTCAAGGAAGCGATGGGAGAGCCGGGCGACTACTCACCCGAGGCCCGCGCCGTGAAGGACGCCTACGACGCGCCGTTCATCGGCCTCGGCGACGAGGCCGTCACCGGCCCACGGCGATTCCCGCTCAGCATCCCGTTCCACGACGCAGCGGCCGGCAACGCCGTCGCGCAGGAGCAGCACTTCGCCGCGGTGAACGCCACCACCCTGCCGGTCCACTTCGTGTGGGGCACGAACGACGCCGTGTTCACCACCGAGTGGGGCCGCACATGGCACGGGCTCATCCCCCACTCGACGTGGAACGACGTGCCGGCAGGTCACTTCCTGCAGGACACGCATGGTCCCGAGATCGTCGGGTTCGTGCTCGGTCACCGCTGAACAGCAACCGCCGCACGAGTCACTGGATGCGAGTGGCCGGCACCTTCTTGTCGACGAACGGGTCGGCCGTGAGCAACCGATGCGCCTCGGTCGGGTTCGGGGTGAAGCCCGGTGTGTTGCGGCACAGCTCGACCATGATGCCGTTCGGGTCGACGTAGTACAGCGAGTGACACCAGTCGTGGTCGATCTCCATCAGCGGGGCGATGCCCTCGGCCGTCATGCGCGCCCGCACCGCTTCCTGCTGCTCACTCGTGGCGTCGAACGCACAGTGGTTCACCCACACGGGCAGGCCCACGCCGTCGCTGATGTCGCTGGTCCAGTCGGGCTGCTCGCCGACGTTCTCGAAGTGGAAGAACGCGATGCACTCGCCGCCGCCGATGTCGTAGAACACGTGCCGCACCCAGGTGGTGTCGTTGTGCGCCTGCAATTCGGTGTGGATGAGCGGGAAGCCCATCAGGTCCTCGTAGAAGTGCGTCGTGGCCAGGACGTCACGGGTGGCATAGGCAACGTGGTGCAGCGGCATGGCCGCAGCGTAGTGACCTGTCACGCCGCCGTCGTGAGCGAACGCCCGCCTCAGGCGAACGCGGTGCCCGGCTCCATGTCGATGGTGGCGTGATGGATGCCGTCACGGTCGAGGATGGCCAGGTACGGATCGGGATCGAACGACTCCACCGACAACACACCGCTGCCCTGCCACGTGCCGTTGGCCAGCAACTCCATCGCCACCACCGGGTTGAAGCCGGCCTGGAACCCCACCGGCTGCAATCCGTAGCGGGCCATGATGTCCTGCGCATCGCACAGCTGGTAGCTGAAGATCTCGCGCGGCTTGCCGTCCTTCACACCGGTGACGTGCGCGCCCACGATGGCACGACCCGTCATGTTCTCGCCGAGGTCAGCGGGCTCGGGCACCAGTGCTGCGACCACGTTGCGCGGAATGACCTGCTGGCCGTCGACCTCGATGGGATCGGTGCGGTCGAGTCCGATGGCGTGCAGCACCATCAGCGCCCCGATGAACTCCTCACCGAGCGCGTACTTGAACGTGACCCGGCGGGCGTCGATGACCCGCGGGATCATGGCGACGTCCTCGTGCTCCACGTGCACGCAGGCGACCGGGCCCACGCCCTCGGGGAACACGAACCGCTCGGGTTCGGAGAAGGGCGGCAGCGTGAAGAAGCCGCGCTCCTTCTCCCACACCAGCGAAGGGTTCAGGCACTCCTCGATGGTGGTCCAGATGTTGAACACGGTCGCGAACGGCACGCCCTCGATGCGCAGGTCGCCGCCGGCACGAATGTTGATGTCGTGGATCTCGTCGAAGTGGTGCTTCGCTGCCGCCGCAGCGAACACCTGCGCCAGCCCTGGGCTGATGCCCACGCCGAGCAGCGCCAGTCGGTCGCGGTCGCGCCACTCCTGGTCCATTGCGAACTGCTCGTCACCGAGCAGACGTCCGGGCTTGCTGTACGGCTCGGTCGGGTGCGGCTCCGACACGCTGACCGCGGTGTCCATGTAGTGCGCGCCGGCAGCCAGCGCGCCACGGAACACGGGCATCACGTAGCGCGGGTCGACGGCGTTCATCACCAGGTCGACGCCGTACTGGCGGGCCAAGGCCTCCACGGCACCGGTGTCGGACGCGTCGAGCTGCGCGGTGGGATGGGTGTCGGGGTTGCCCACCGCAGCTGCGATCTCACGGGCGCGGTCGATGTCGTGATCGGCGAGCACCATCTGCTCCAACCACGGCTTGCCCGCACTCAACCGCGCCACGGCCTCGCCCACGGTGCCCAGCCCAACCAGCAGAACCTTCATGCGTCACCTCGTCGTCTCGAGTGCGCCCGACCGTACGGGGACGCGCCGATGCTGCAGTCACCCCGGCGGGATGAATGCAGCGTCGGGCGAACCTCAGTCGTCGGCGAACAGGTTGCGAGTGGCGGAGACCAAGGTGTCGAGGGTGCACTCGATGAGGGGCCACCCGATCTCGGTGCCGTCGGGTCGGAATGTTCGCCATCGGCCTCTGCGGTCGCGAATGGTGATGGCACCCTTCGTCTTCCAGCGGTTGTGGGCACCGCATTCGGGGCCGGCGTTGCGGGCGCTGGTGGGGCCGCCACGGGCGTAGGGAATGGTGTGGTCGGCCTGGCAGGCGTGGCCAGGGAGCCCGCAGCCCGGATGACCGCACCGACCGGCGGCGAGCATCACGGCTTCGCGGAGGGCACCGGTGAACAGCCGCCGACGGCGTCCCATGTCGAGCACCACCCCGTCGGCTTCGAGGACGAGCCGGCGCACCTGTCCGACCAGCGAGGCGGCGACCGCGGCACGCGGATCGACGAGGTGACCCTGGGTGTCCTGGCAGCGACGGCTGCCCGCGTGCGACACCGGGAGCGGGTCGGGGTTCGCGCCGAGGAAGGTGGCGAGCTGGTGTTCGTAGGTGGCCTGATCGATGACGATGTCGATGGTGACCGCAGGACCGCTGCCGTCGGCGCCGGCGGCGGCCGTGGCGAAGATGCGCTGCAGCGCGTCGAACCGGCGTTGCGCGGGGGTGCGCTCCATCAGATCGGCGCACATGCGGTCGCCGTGGATGGTGGCGAGCAGATCCCACTCGGTCTGCCACTCGAGCTCGGTGTAGTGGTGCAACACCTGGTCGAAGATGACGCCGTCGTAGGCAGGCCCAGCGGCATCGAGGAAGGCGCGTTCGTCGACGAACGCGACCGACGCCCGGCGGTCGAGCACTGCGCGGTCGTGACGGTCCTGCGCCCCATCGGCATCAGCCAGCGCTTCGAAGTGCCGCAGCAAGGTGACGAAGTCGTCGAACGGCAGATCCCGCGCACCCTCGGTGAGCAACCGATCGGCATCGGCATCCAGGTGCTCACGAACGCGCGGGTTCGCGGCCAGCTTCGCGAGGGCATGCATCTGCGCCACGCCCAACACGCCCGACTGGGCCGCCGCAGCGAATTGCGGCAACAACGTGAACGCCTTCGCCAGTTTCGCCATCCCCGCGGCCTCACCGTGCGACCAGTGATTCGTCGCACGACCCCACGCCGCGACGTTGCGATGGCCATCCTCCACGAACGCACCGGCGGCATCCACGCGTTGCACCAGCACCGCCGACGCCGCCTCGACCTGGCGACGCAGCACGTCGAGCTCCTGCGCACGCGTCTGCAGCTCGACCGGCGACATCATCGCCACCTCGTTCACCGACGGCACCCGCAACTCCATACCCTCATTGGACCAAAGGGGTGTCACAGGGTTTCCCGACGCGATGGGGTCCAGGCAGATTCAGTCGGCAGCGTCGAGCGCGTCCCAGGGCACCACCGACGAACGCCAGTGGGTGATGCGCTCCTCCTGATCGTTCTTGTGCAGGTGCCTCGGCGGCTGGGCGAAGGTGCTGTACGGCCGGCATCGCAACACCACTCGGTCCTCCTCGGCCGCCATCGCCGCCACGAACGGGCGCGCATCCTCCGACAGCGGTTCGCCCGACATGCGGCCGGCCACGGCCATCATCACGTCGACCACCAGATCGGGTTCGTCGTCCACCACGGCGTCGCAGTACACCTGCACGTAGCTGAACGGCCAACGCTCGTCGAGCACGCAGATGCTCACCTTCGGGTCGCGGGCCACCACCAGTGCCTTGCCGCGTGCCCGCATGGTGGCGACGAGCAACTCGTCGGTGTCGGTGGGCACGTAGTACACGATCGACATCGCCGGCCCGTCGGCCCGACGGGTGGTGCCGAACACACAGGTACGGTGCGTGCGGACGAACTCACGCCGTTCCGAGGGCAGCATGTCGCGATCGGTCGGGCAGGTGAACGGCTCGGCCGCAAGAGGGAGGAGATTCATAATATCGAACGATAACATCTCCGGTGTGCGCCGTCCACGACGAACCCGCGACGACCTACGCCAGCAGCTGCTGGAGTCCGCGTTGGTGGAGTTCGCCGCCAAGGGGTTCGACGGCGCGTCCACACGGTCGATCGCCGAACGCGTCGACGCGTTCCAGCCACAGATCAACTACCACTTCGCCTCGAAGGAGGCGCTGTGGGAAGCAGCGGTCGACCACCTGTTCGGCATGCTCGCCAATGCCTTTGCGGATCTGCCGCCACTCGACACGGCCGAGGATCCGATCACCCTCGGCCACCACGTCGCCGAGGCGCTCCGCCGGTTCGTGCACTTCGCCGCGGCCCATCCCGAACTGAACCGCATCATGGTGCACGAGGGCACGGCCGACTCCGACCGAATGCGATGGATGGCCGACCGTCATGTCCGGGCATGGCACGGCAACATCACCGCGGCATGGCGCTCGCTGCGCGAGGCCGGCGTGGCTGCGCCGCTCGATCCGGACCGGGTGTACTGGGTGATCGTCGGCGCCTCGTCGTTGCCGTTCGTGAACGCCGCCGAGGTGCGCGCACTTTCGGGCGACGAGCCCACCGATCCGTCTTGGGTCGACGGCCACGCCGACGACATCGTCGCCATGCTGCTCCCCGGGCTGCCGACGCCGCGTTGACCGAGTTGTCGAGCGCCCCCGGCAGGGTTCGAACCTGCGACCTACGGTTTAGGAA
>SXKB01000017.1 GCA_005778215.1 Actinomycetota bacterium
ATCAGCAGCTTCTCGGCCAAGGGCGCTCCGTCGTGGGCGCCGTTCGATCTCGTGCAGCGGGCCACGCTGCGCATCGACGCGACGATCGAACTGCTGCACGACCCCGAGGCCGACCTGCGCCGGCTGTTCGCCTGAGCGACTTCGGACAACTGCACATGCGTGCCGTCATCGCCGAAGCCGGATCGGTGAGCGTGGTCGAGGTGGCCGCGCCGCCCGAGAGCGACCGCCTCGTCCGCGTCGCCGAGGCCGGCATCTGCGGCAGCGACCTGCACATGGTGGCGGCCGGCATGGCGCGCGTGGCGATGGGGCACGAGTTCGGCGGGTACCTCGCCGACGGTCGGCTGGCGGCGGTGCGTCCCACGGGCGAGTGTGGCGCGTGCGAATCGTGTCGTCGCGGATTCATGAGCGCCTGCCGCGACGGTTGGGGCACCGCACACGGCATCGCCATCGACGGTGGTCTCGCCGACATGGTGGAGGTCGATCCGGCACGCGTGTTCCCGATGGCGCCGTCGGCGCGACCGAGGGACGCCGCGCTCGTGGAGCCGCTGGCCATCTCGTGGCACGGGGTGCGTCGCGCCGCGCCCCCAACGGGCAGTCGTGCACTCGTCGTCGGTGCCGGTTCGATCGGCCTGCTGTCCATCGTGGCGTTGCAGGCTTGGGGCGTCGAGGTCGACATCGTCAGCCGTCATCCGCACCAGTCGGCGGCCGCCGAAGCGCTGGGGGCCCGCGTGGTCGACTCGCCGAAGGGTTGGACCTACGACACCACGCTCGACGCGGTGTGCACGCAACAGACCTTCGACCAGTGCGTCAGTGCGGCGGTGCCGGGTGGCACCGTGCTGGAGTTCGGCATGTTCTGGACACCCGTGCAGTTGTCGAACGCGCTGATGTTCAAGGAGGTCACCATCGTGCCCACGATGGGGTACTCGCACGCCACCGACCACGACGACTTCCGCGAGGCCGCCGATCACCTCGGCGCGCACCCCGAGGTGGCCGACCAACTGGTCACCCACACGTTCGCGCTCGACGACGCAGTGGAGGCGTTCCGAGTGGCCGCCGATCGGGCGAGCGGCGCGATCAAGGTGCACCTGGTGCCGTGAACGAACTGCCCGTCGTCGACATCGCGGCACTCCTGTCGGATGAAGCGCGACCGGCATGGGCGGCGGTCGACGCGGCCGTCGGCGCCGCCATCGAGACGTGCGGCGGGTTCGTCGTGAGTGGCTATCCGCAGGCCGAGATGGTGGACCAGTGGGCGCGCACGGCACTGCGCTTCTACGACCTGCCCGACGATCGCAAGCACGCCGTGTCGACCCGCGTGTGGGCTCCTGATGCCCCGAACGTGTACCGGGGCTACCGCTCGTCGCTGCGACCTGGCGAGTGGGCGTACAACGAGATGTTCGACATCGGCCCATCGCACCCGTTTCCGGCACCCGACGTGCCGGGCATGCACGTGTTCGCCGAGGAGAACGTGTGGCCGGAACCCGAACCCTGCGACGGGTGGCGTGAGGCCATGGAGTCGTACTACGCGCTGATGCAGCGCATCGGCATGGCCGTGATGCTGTCGGCCGGACGCTGGGCCGGGTTCGACGACGACGATCTGCGGCGCCGGTTCCGTGAGGGCAACTCCACGTTGCGGTTGCTGAACTATCCGGTCAAGCCCGCCGACTGGCCGGTCGACTCCAACGCGACGTACGTCGACGGGAGGGCCATCGCCGCCGTTCGTCACACCGACGTGGCGGGCGTGTCGCTGCTGTGGCAGCGCGAAGGCGGCCTGCAGGCGGAGGGGCCCGACGGCACCTGGCGCGACGTGCCGTTGGTGCCCAACGCCATCTCGGTGCACCTCGGCACAGTGCTCGAGGTGATGACCGGCGGTCGGGTGCGCGCCACACCGCACCGCGTGATCGACGGCGGCACGCACCGCCAGTCGATCGGCTTCTTCGTGGAACCCGGGCTGGCCGCGAGCGTGGGCCCCATCGCCGGTGACGACGGTACCGACGACGTGCGCCACAGCTACGGGTGGCACCTCCAGCAACGGTTCTCGACGATGCGCGGTTACCAGCAGTTGGTGCCGCCACCGTCGTTGCCCTGAGGCCGGTCAGGCCGACGGCTCGCGGGGCAGCCCGAGGATCTTCTCGCCGATGATGTTGCGTTGAATCTCGTCGGTGCCGCCGGCGATGGACTGCGCCACGGTGCTCACCAGCACCTCGGCGACCAGCTCGTCGTGCGGTCGTCCGCCGTCGCGCAGCATCCCGCCCGCACCGGCGATCGAGGTGTGCACCGATGCCGAACGGCGGGCGACCTCCGAGGCGGCGAGCTTGCCGATCGAGCCCTCGGCCCCGGGCGGACGCCCCAACGCACGGGCAGCCCGAGCGCGAGCGGCGGTCCACTCGTTGGCGCGCACGAACGAGAGCAGTCGTGCGATCTCCTGGCGCACCACCGGGTCGGTGGCTCGCCCGAGCGCTTGCGCTCGTGGCACCACCAGGTCGGCGCGCCCGGCGCGCTGGGGGTACCAGACGTAGGTGGCGAAGTGGTCGTCGGCCTCCGCCTGCGCCTCCCGCGTGGCTCGGCCGGGCGTCACCCCGGCTCGGCCGAGTGTGGGGCGACGCATCGTGGCGAACGAACGCTCGTGGCTCAGGGTGGTGCGGGCGATGCGCCACCCGTCGTGCAGTTCGCCCACCAGGTTGCCGACGGGGATGCGCGCGTCGGTGAGGAACACCTCGTTGAAGCTCGCATGCCGGTTCATCTGCACGATCGGCCGCACCTCCACGCCGGGCTGGCGCATCGGGAGCACGAAGTACGAGATGCCGTGGTGCTTCGCCGCCGAGCGGTCGGTGCGGGCCAGCAGGATGGCGAAGTCGGCGTGGTGCGCGCTGGTGTTCCACACCTTCTGCCCGTTCACCACCCACTCGTCGCCGTCGAGTTCGGCGTGCGCCGACAGCGAGGCGAGGTCGCTGCCCGCGCCGGGCTCGCTGAACAGCTGGCACCAGGTGAACTCACCGGTGAGGGTGGGGCGGATGAACCGGTCGTTCAGGTCGTCGCTGCCGTGCTCGATGAGCGTCGGCGCGGCGAGGGTCATGCCCGAGCCGAGTGGGTTGCCCACGGCGCCGACTCGGCGCAGTTCGTCGGCCACCACCTGGTCGGCCCATGCCGGCAGGTCGCGCCCGAACCATCGCGTCGGCCAGCTGGGCACGGCCCAGCCGGAGTCGACGAGCCGCGCGCGCCATTCGGTGAGCGGCAGGTGGTCGTCCCAGTTGACCTCCAGCCACTCGGCGACCTCGCGTGCGACCTGCTCCTTCACCGAACCGATCGACCGATCAGAGGAATGTCGCGAACTGGTCGAGCGGCATGCGTTCGGTGCGCAGCGTGTTGATGGGTGCATCCGGGTCGGGGTGTCCCACGGCGATGCCGCAGAACAGCATCTCGTGCTCGGGTGCGCCCACGAACGCGCTGACCGCCTTGTGGCGGACGCTCCAGTACTCCTGCGCGCAGGTACCGAGCCCGCGCTCGACGGCCAACAGCATGAACGTCTGCAGGTACATCCCGAGGTCGCTCCACTGCGGCGGGCCCATCTGCCGGTCGACGTAGCAGAACAGTGCCGCGGGTGCGCCGAAGAAGTCGTTGTTGTGCGCGAACTGACGACGGCGGCCATCCTTGTCCTCGCGCTCGATGCCCAACGTGGCGTACATCATCTCGCCGCACACGAAGCGGTTGGTGCGGTACGGCTCGGTGAGTCCCTTGGGGTAGATCTCGTACTCGGGCTCGTCGATCGGCGGCTGCGTGGCCAGGAACTCGCGCAGCCGCTGCATCGACTCGCCGTTCACGCCGTAGATGCGCCACGGTTGCACATTGCCGCCGCTGGGTGCCCGAGCCGCGTCGTTCACCAGACCCTGCAGCAGGTCGTCGGCCACGGGTTCGGCGGTGAACTGGCGGACGGACATGCGCGTGTTGACGGCGTCGATGACGTTCATGCGGCGAGGGTAACGAGTCCGGTCGTCACGAGCGGTACCGTCCTGCCCGTGCGCATCGTGAGCCTGCTGCCCTCCACCACCGAGATCGTGTTCCAGCTCGGCTTGGCCAACCAGTTGCTCGGCGTGACGTTCGAATGCAACTTCCCGCCCGAGGCGCGCCAGGGGCGCGAGATCGTGGTGGGCGGCATCGACACCCACCACCTCACCCCGCTCGAGATCGACGAACTGGTGCGAGCGAAGGTGGCCGCGGGGGAGGATCTCTACTCGCTCGACGAGGCCGCGTTGCAGCGGTGCGACCCCGACCTCATCCTCAGTCAGGACCTGTGCCGCGTGTGCGCCGTGTCGAGCGGCAACGTCGACGAGGCCGTGGCGAAGCTGCAGTGTCACGCTGCGGTGTTGCAGATCGACCCGCAGACCATCGACGAGGTCATCGAGTCGGTGCGCACCGTGGCCGACGCGGCGGGTGTGCCCGAGCGTGGCGCTGCGCTGGTCGACGACCTCCGTCGTCGGCTGCGCGTGCTCCGCGAGCGTGTGGACGCAGCGGTGGGTGCCACGCCGCGGCCCACCGTGTTCGTGCTGGAGTGGATCGACCCGCCGTTCGTGGGTGGCCACTGGGTGCCCGACATCGTGACGGCTGCCGGCGGTGTGCCGTTGCTCGGCATGCCGGGCCAGCGGTCGGTGCCGAGCACGTGGGAGGCCATTGCGGCCGCCGATCCCGACCACGTCATCGTGTCGCCGTGCGGCTACTCGCTCGACGGGGCGGTGCAGCAGGCACTCGACGTGCTGCCGCGTCTCCCGGATCGTGCCGCAGTGTGGGCGGTCGACGCCGACGCCGTGATGGTGCGGCCAGGGCCGCGGGTGGTGGACGGCGCCGAGGCGGTGGCCACTGCGTTGTTCGGCAGTGGTGTCACCGGCCTCGACGCCGACACCGTCATTCGTCGCGTGCGCTGACGCGAGGCGGGATCATCCGCCCAGTTCGGCCAGATCGATCTCGCAGTCGGCGAAGATCTGGAAGATGTCGCCCACGCTCTCGAACGGGTCGACACTGTCGTCGCCGGTCACGCTGGCCACGAACGCCTGACGGAACTCGTCGCTCTCCGACATCTTGTCGCCGAGGCACTCCGCCTTCTCGCTGGGCAGCGAGACGTCCGGGTCCTGTGCCATGCCCGCTGCGATGAGCTTGCCGAAGTCGAAGCACTTGCCGTCGAAGAACAGCGACACGAGCGCGTCGGTCTTCTCCTTCGGCAGTTCGCCGAACACCACGTTGCCGTCGCCGCCGAGATCGGCCGGGGTGATGCCGGCCTCCTTCAGCGTGTCGACACCCACGGCCTTCACCATGCCCTCAGCGAGACACTGTCCTTCGTCGTCGCTGAACGGCGCGGTCTCGTCCGCCTTCAGCGAGGTCATCATCGCGTCGACGTACTCCTGCTCCTCGGCGCTCAGGTCGCCGGCACTGCCGCCGCCGCTGTCGTCGCCGCACGCAACGAGACCCAGCATCGCCAGGCCGGTGAGCACGACTGCTGCCTTCTTGAATCCCACGGTTCCTCCCCGTCGGTCGTGGCGGTGATCCGCCAGTTCACGCTGTGCGGCGATGTTGCCGCGTCGCAGAAGGAAGTATCGGCCGATCGGAGGGTGGGGATGAGGGATTCCGGTGTGCTCAGACGTCGACGAGCTCGATGGTGACGTCGACCATGCCGCCCTCCACCAGGCCCTCTGCCTTCCGCACCGCCGCCTTCACCGGAAGGATGTAGCTCTCCTCGCTCGTCGCGGGGAACAACGACGTGCTCCACGTGCTGCCGCCGACGGTGACCTTCACCTTCACCGAACCGAACCCGCGCTGCACGTGTGCGGTGCGCTCGTCGATCTCGTCGGCCTGCTCGAAGGGCAGGGTCACGAAGTGCCAGGGGCTCTCGCCCTTCCATCGCCACAGCGGTGCGGAGAAGCGGTACGTCACACCGAGAGTTTCGCGCTACTTGCGCAGCAGCGCGTCGAGCCGACGTGCCGCGAGGGTGAGCGCCACGAGCGCGACCGCGGTGAGCACCGCCACGTGACCGAGCATCGATGCGGTCCACACTCCCTCGTTGGCGGCGCGTACCAGCGCGACGCCGTGGTACAGCGGCGACAGCTGCACCACCCACGCCCACGAGCCGTAGGCGCTGATGGGGAAGAACGTGGCCGAGAAGAGGAACAGCGGCATCGTGAGCGTGGTGACCATGTCCATGTCGGACCAGCCGCGCATGAACGTGGTGCCGAGGAACCCGAGTGCGGCGAAGGTGAGGCCGATGAGCGCGCACGCGGGCAGGGCCATCAGCGACCACCACGAGTTCGTCAGCCCGAGCGCAGCCATCACCACCAGGAAGCTGATCGCGTACAACTGCCCGCGGATGAGCGCCCAGCCGATCTCGCCGGTGGCCACGTCGGCCGGGCTCATCGGGGTGGCCAACGCAGCGTCGTAGATGCGCGAGTACTTCAGCCGGTGCAGCACGTTGCCCGTGGAATCGAAGATCGCGCCGTTCATCGCGCTCGAGGCCATCAGCGCCGGTGCCACGAACGCGTCGTACGGCACCTCCCTGCCGCCGACGCTGACCGTGCCGACCAGGTCGCCCAGGCCGGCGCGCATGCTGAGCAGATAGAAGAGCGGTTCGAAGAAGCCGCTCACCACGATGAGCCACTGGCGCCGATATGCCACGATGTGCCGCTCGATCATGCGGTGCGGGCGCCGTACCACCATGGCGGGCGGGATGATGCGCAACAGGCCGGCGCTCACGGGTACAGCTTCCTGCGCAGCCGCCGCACCGACACGACGATGCCCACTGCGATCCAGAGGCACACGTACGCGAGGTGGCCCGCGGTGGCGAGCCAGTCGATGTTGCCGGTGGTGAAGCCTCGAGCCACCACCACGCCGTGCCACAGCGGTGGGATCTTCGCCAGCCACTGCACCACCACGGGCAACTGGGTGATGGGGTAGAACGCGCCGCCGAACAGGAACAGCGGGATGATGAAGAACCGCTGCAGTGCGGCGAATCCGCCGTCCATCTCCGCGTTGATGCTGAAGGCCATGATCGGCATCGCGAACGCCATGCCCACCAGCGCCGCCACGACCACCGTGGGCACCAGCCCCCAGCTGCGCGTCTCGGGGAACAACGCGAGCGCCACCGACACGGCTGCGGCGGCCGTGGCGCCGCGCACCGCCATCCACAACCCGTGGCCGAGCACGATGTCGGTGGCGGTGAGTGGCGTGGTGGCGATGCCGTGGTAGCCGCGCTGCCACTTCAGGCCGCCCATCACCGGCCACATGCTCTCGGCCGCGCACAGCGCCATGGCCGTGGTGACGAGCAGGCCGGGCGCCACGTACGCCACGTACGACACCCCGCCGAGCGTGTCGCTCGACGAGGTGTTGGCATCGACCAACGAGCCGACCCCCACGCCGAGACCGAGCAGGTAGAGCATCGGCTGCAGGAAGCTGGACAGCACGTTCATCCGCCAGAAGCGGCGGTAGATGAGCAGGTGCCATTCGGCCACACGCAGCGGCCCGATCAGGGATCGAGGGGCGAGGGTGGCCATGCTCAGTCGACCAGGCTCCGGCCGGTGAGCAGCAGGAAGACGTCCTCGAGGCTCGCCCGGCGAACGAGAGCGCTCTCGGGGCGCGCGCCGCGATCGTGCGCCTGCACGAGAGCTGCCTCGCCGTCGTTCGCATACACGAGCACGCGGTCGGGCAACACCTCCTGGCGTTCGCCGATGCCGGCCAGCGCCGCGGTCTGCTGGTCGTTCGTGCCAGCAGCGAACCGCAGCTCGAGCACCTCGCGCGTCGCGTACTGCTCGATCAGCGAGCGTGGCGACCCCTCGGCCACGATGCGACCCTGATCCATCACCACCAGGCGGTCGCACAACTGCTCGGCCTCGTCCATGTAGTGGGTGGTGAGCACCAGGGTGACGCCTTGCTGCTTCAAGCGGTACAGGCGGTCCCACAGCACGTGCCGGGCCTGCGGATCGAGGCCGGTGGTGGGTTCGTCGAGCAGCAGCAGCTCGGGTTCGTTGATGAGTGACCGGGCGATGGAGAGCCGGCGCTTCATGCCGCCGCTGAGGTTGTCGACGATGCTGTCGGCACGCTCGGAGAGCTGGGCGAACTCGAGCAACTCCTTCGTGCGGCGCTTGCTCTCGGCGCGGGAGAGGTCGAAGAAGCGCCCGTACAACCACAGGTTCTCCTGCACCGACAACTCGGTGTCGAGCGTGTCGAGCTGCGGCACCACGCCGATGCGCGCCCGGATGGCGGCGCCATGCGTGGCGGCGTCGAGTCCGAACATGTGCAGGCTGCCCTCACTGGGCGCGGAGACGCACGCGATCATGCGCATCGTGCTGCTCTTGCCGGCGCCGTTGGGGCCGAGGAAGCCGAACGCCTCGCCGGGCTGCACCTGCACGTCGATGCCGTTCACCGCGGTGAAGTCGCCGAAGCGTTTCACGAGTCGGTGCGCGTCGAGCAGGGGTGCCGTCATGCTGCCGAACCTACTGTTCGGTCGCCGTCGCGACCGAACGAGTTGGCGCGGTCAGGGTGCGGGCGGCGGGGGCGGCGGGGGAGGAGGCGGCGGGGTGCCCGGTGCCGGCGGCGGGGGCGGGGGCGGCGGCGCACTCGAGCCGGTGGC
>SXKB01000126.1 GCA_005778215.1 Actinomycetota bacterium
CGTCCTTCGGGAAGTGCGCCGGCACCCAGTCCATCAGCACGCCGATGCCGCGACGGTGCAGCACGTCGACGAACGCGCGCAGGTCGTCGGGCGATCCGAACCGCGAGGTGGGCGAGTAGTAGCCGGTGACCTGATAGCCCCACGAGCCGCCGAACGGGTGCTCGGCCAGCGGCAGCAACTCGACATGGGTGAAGCCCATCGACGACGCGTGGTCGGCGAGGTGCTCACCCAGATCGCGGTAGTTGGCCACCCACGGACGCCACGAGCCGAGGTGCACCTCGTAGATCCGCAGCGGTGTGCCATCGGCCCGGGTGCGTGCCGCCATCCACTCGTCGTCACCCCATTGGTGCGCCGACGGTGCGGGCACGATGCTGGCGTTCGACGGCGGCACCTCCGACTGGCGTGCCATCGGATCGGCCTTCACGGTGGTGTGACCACCGCGGGCCACGACGGCGTACTTGTAGCAGTGCCCGGCGTGCGCGTCGGCGCACACCCCGGCCCAGATGCCACTGGAACCCTGCGGCGTGAGCGGCGTGCCGTCGCCCCATCCGTTCCAGTCGCCCAGCGCATACACGACCTCGGCGTTCGGCGCCCAGACCGCGAAACGCACGCCGCCCTCGGGCAGCGGATGCGCGCCGAGGAACTCCCACAGTCGCCGATGGGTCCCTTCACCGAAGAGGAACAGGTCGAGATCCGACAACAGCACGTCGGAAGGTTACGCACACCACACCACACCGTCCACGCTGGTGCGCGCTGCTACGTTCGCCGTGTGCGCGTGCTGATGCTGTCGTGGGAGTACCCGCCGCTCGTCGTGGGTGGCATTGCCGCGCACGTGGAGGGGCTGGCGCGCGCGATGTCGCGTGCGGGGCACGAGGTCGTCGTGGTGAGCCTCCACCATCCCGATGTGCCCGACGACCACGTGGCCGACGACGGCGTGCGGGTGCTGCGCGCCGACCCGGCGCTGCCCTGGCTGCCCGACGACAACCTGGTCGCGCGCATGGCTTCGGCCAACCATCAACTCGTGCAGGCCACCGCGCAACTGGGCGACTGGCGACCCGACGTGGTGCATGCGCACGACTGGTTGGTGGCCTGGGCGGGCGACACGTTGAAGACGTTGTTCGGGGTGCCGCTGGTGGCCACCATCCACGCCACCGAGCGCGGCCGCCACGGCGGCCATCTGCCACCCGGGCTGCCGGGTGAGATCAACTCCGTGGAGTGGTGGCTCACCTATCAGGCTCGCGAGGTCATCGCCTGCTCGCGCTTCATGGTGCGCGAGGTGGTGCAGGGCTTCGAGCTGCCGTCGGAGAAGGTGCACCTGGTGCCGAACGGCATCGACGTGCACCGCTGGACCGCCGACGGTGACCGACCCACCGAGCGCGAACCGCTGGTGATGGCCTGGGGGCGCATCCAGTACGAGAAGGGTTTCCAGGTGCTCGCCCGCGCCATCGGCGAACTGCGGCACCGGGTGCCTGGCATCCGCTGTGTCATCGCCGGCCGGGGCACGTACCTGCCCGAGCTGCAGACCCATGTCGACATGGAGGGTGTGAGCGACCTGGTGCAGCTGGCGGGTTTCGTGCCCGACGACGAGCTGCGTTCGCT
The DNA here is from genome assembly GCA_005778215.1 of Actinomycetota bacterium. GTDB lineage: Bacteria > Actinomycetota > Acidimicrobiia > Acidimicrobiales > Ilumatobacteraceae > UBA668. Next base: position 1,600 of record SXKB01000126.1, read on the forward strand.
GCTCGCCCGAGCGGCGTGCGTGGTGATCCCGTCGTTGTACGAACCGTTCGGCATCGTGGCCCTCGAGGGCATGGCGGCGGGGGCGCCCACCATCGTCGCCCGCACCGGCGGGTTGGCCGAGATCGTGGAGGGCACCGACGCCGGGGTGCTGTTCGAACCGGGCAACCACCACGAACTGGCCGACCGCATCGCCGAGGTGATCGCCAGCCCCGAGAGCGCCGACTGGTTGCGCGACAATGCCGCTGACCTGCTGCGACGCACGTACACGTGGGACGCCATCGCCGTGGCCACCCTGGACGTGTACCGCGTGGCGCTCGGTTGACTATCCTCTTCGGAATGCGTTCCGTCCGCCAGTTCACCGTGATCCCTGCCGTGCCGGCACCTCTGCAAACGCTTACAGAGGTCGCGTCCAACCTCCACTGGACCTGGGACCGCGACACCCAGGCGCTGTTCGAGCGCCTCGACCCCGCGGCATGGAAGGCCACCGGGCGCGACCCCCTGCGCCTGTTGGCCACCATCACCGCGGCGCGGTGGGCCGAACTGGCGGCCGACCCGCAGATGGTGGCCGACGTGCAGGCGGCAGCCGACCGCCTGCACGATGCCATCGAGGCACCGCGGTGGTTCCAGGGCCGTACCGACTCGCCGCTCGGGCTGATCGCCTACTTCTCCCCCGAGTTCGGCATCTCCGAGACCCTGCCGCAGTACTCGGGTGGCCTCGGCGTGCTCGCCGGTGACCATCTGAAGGCTGCGTCCGACCTCGGCCTGCCGCTGGTGGCGGTCGGCCTGCTGTACGCCGAGGGCTACTTCCGTCAGCGCCTCAACGCCGACGGCATGCAGGAGGAGCGCTATCCACCGCTCGACCCGCACGGCCTGGCCCTCACGCCCACCGGCGTGCAGGTGTCGGTCGACCTCGACGGCGACGACGTGCAGGTGAACGTGTGGCGCGTCGACGTCGGTCGCATCCAGCTGTACCTGCTCGACACCAACGTGGAGGGCAACAGCCCCGAGGGCGCCGGCGTCACCGACCGCCTGTACGGCGGCGACAAGGAGCACCGTCTGCGCCAGGAGATGATCCTCGGCATCGGCGGCGTGCGCGCCCTGCGCGCCCTCGGCCTCGACCCGCAGGTGTTCCACACCAACGAGGGCCACGCCGGCTTCCTGTCGCTCGAGCGAATCCGCGAACTCGTCGCCCAGGGGGTGTCGGTCCCCGCCGCCATCGAGGCGGTCCGTGCCGGCGGCGTGTTCACCACCCACACCCCGGTGCCGGCCGGCATCGACCAGTTCCCGCTCGAGCTGATGCATCGCTACTTCGCCGGCTACGCCGGTGCGCTGGGCATCGACATCGACGAACTCATCCGCATCGGTCAGCGCGAAGGACATGCCGACGACCTGTTCAACATGGCTGTCATGGGCCTGCGCCTCGGCGGCCGCAGCAACGGTGTGGCGCAACTGCACGGCGCGGTCAGCCGCAACATGTTCAACCACCTCTGGCCCGACGTGCCCGAGGACGAAGTACCCATCGGCGCCATCACCAACGGCGTGCACGCACACACCTGGGTGGGCGACCACATCGCGGCGCTGATGGCCAAGAGCGTCGGTCCGGTGTGGGATGGCGCGGATGCCCCGTCGTGGACCGGCGTCGACCATCTCGACCCGGCTGAGGTGTGGGCCGCCCGCGCCAAAGCTCGCGCCGAGCTCGTGAGCTTCGTGCGCTCGCGCTGCGGTGACGCACTGCTCGACCCGAAGGCCCTCACCATCGGCTTCGCCCGGCGGTTCGCCACCTACAAGCGCGCCACGCTGCTGCTCTCGCAGCCCGACCGGTTGCGGCAGATGCTGCTGTCGGCCGATCGGCCGGTGCAGTTCGTGTTCGCCGGCAAGGCGCACCCGCAGGACCAGCCGGGCAAGGACATGATCCGCGACATCGAGATCTTCGCCCGTCAGCTCGACGTGAACCACCGCTTCGTGTTCGTGCCCGACTACGACATGGCCATCGCACGGATGATGTACCACGGGTGCGACGTGTGGTTGAACAACCCGCGCCGACCGCTCGAGGCGTGCGGCACGAGCGGCATGAAGGCAGCCCTCAACGGCGCGCTCAACTGCAGCATCCTCGACGGCTGGTGGGACGAATGTTTCGACGGCGAGAACGGCTGGGCCATCAACTCCGCCGACGACGACCCCGACCTGGGTCGCCGTGACGCCCGCGAGGCCACCAGCCTGTTCGGGCTGCTCGAGCGCGAGATCGTGCCGTTGTTCTACGACCGCGTCGACGGCGTCCCCGTCGGCTGGGTCGACAAGATGAAGCACAACTGGCGCACGCTCGGCCCGTTCGTCACCGCCGCACGCATGGTGCGCAACTACACCACCGAGCTGTACGAACCGGCCGCAGCCAGCTCGCGCCGTGCGCTCGCCGACGACGCCCACGCCGCACGCGACCTGGCCCAGTGGAAGCAGCGCGTGCGCGCCGCTTGGCCGTCGGTGAAGGTGGTGGGCATCGATGCCGACACCACGCCCGCACATGAGGGCGACACCCGCCACGTGCGCGCCCATGTCGAGATCGACGGCCTCGGCCCCGACACCATCACGGTGCAGGCACTGCACGGCCCCATCGACTCCGAAGGGCAGTTCATCGGCGCACCCTTGGTGGTCCGTCTCGCGAACACCGAACCGGGCGTGTGGGAGGCCGACTACTCGGTGGGTGAGGCCGGCCCGTACGGCATCACCGTGCGCGCCATGCCGTCGCACCCCGACCTGGTGTCGCCCGTCGAGATGGGCACCATCGCCTGGGCGGTGTGATCCGCCTGCCCGCGGCGCTCAACGACCCGCGGCCGCCAACACCACCGGTCCCATGAACCGGTCCATCACCACCGCGGCCGCCGCCGGCGTGAGGTGCAGGCCATCGGGCCGCATCGACCCGTCGGCGGGTTCGTTGGCGCGCATCCATTCGTCGAGGCGCACCACCCGGGTGTGGTCGGGGTCGAGTTCGGCGACCTCCTGGATCGCATCCACGAACGCGTCCCACTCGTCGTCGAGCACCGGGTTGACCACCGACTGCAACCAGCGTTCGGTGGGTCGCGGTGGCACCACCCACACCACCTGCTCCACCCCCGCGGCACGCAGTTCGTCGGCGAACGCTGCGTACTCGGTGCGGCGGCGCTCGGCAGAGCGCGGGTCGCTGGGGCGCAGCAGGCCCTCGTCGTCGGACCAACTGCGCTCGAGCACGTCGGGCAGCGTCACCATCACCACCACGACGTCGAGGGAGCCCGCTGCCAGCAATGCCGGCAGGTCGTCGTCGAGCACTGCGGCGCACCCGCGCGCGATCTTCTCGCCCTCGGCGCCGGCCATGTGACTGGTGTGGAGCAGGCCGCACCCCGGGGCGGCGAGCGATGCCACCTGCACCTCCGACGGACGGGCATCGGCCCAGCCGAGCAGACCCTCCGACAGGGCCATTGCGGTGGAGTCGCCCACGAGCAGCACCCGGGACGGGCCCACGGGTGCCGGCGCAGTGGTCGACGCGGGCTCGGTGGTGGAGGTGGTCGAGCCCGCGACCGTCGTGGAGGTGACGACGTCGACGGTGGTGGACGTGACGGCGCCCGCGAGGGTCGAGGACGGCGCTGGGGCGAACGTCTTCGGCACGTCGACGGAGATGCTGAACGCCGGCCGCGGCGCGGGCACCGCCAGCATCGTGAGGCCGGCAAGCGCAGCCGTCGCCCCGGCCGAGGCCCATGCGACCCGCACCCCGCTCGACCCGCTCCGA
>SXKB01000127.1 GCA_005778215.1 Actinomycetota bacterium
ACCATCGAAGAAGGATGAACAGTCGTGAGTAGCTATGCAGTGGTGGATCCCGCCACCGGGGCCACCGTCCAGACGTACCCGACCATCACCGACGAGGCGCTGCACGCCGCCATCGCCGGGGCGAGCGAGACCTTCCGCAGCTGGTCGCGCCGCACCACCGTGGCCGAGCGCGCGGCGCTGATCTCGCGTGTCGCCCAGCTCCACGAGGAGCGCCAGGACGCGTTGGCCGCCATCATCGCCCGCGAGATGGGCAAGCCCATCGGTGACGCGCTCGGCGAGATCGGCTTCAGCGCCGCGATCTACCAGTACTACGCCGACAACGCCGAGGCCTTCCTGGCCGACGAGCCGATCACGCTGATGGGCGGCGAGGGCTCGGCCATCGTGCGCAAGAGTCCGCTCGGCGTGCTCCTGGGCATCATGCCGTGGAACTTTCCGTACTACCAGGTGGCGCGTTTCGCCGGCCCGAACCTCATCATCGGCAACCCGGTGCTGCTGAAGCACGCGCCGCAGTGCCCCGAGTCGGCGGCAGCCATCGAGCAGATCTACCTCGACGCCGGCTTCCCCGTGGGCGCGTACACCAACATCTACGCCACCAACGAGCAGGTGGCCGACATCATCGCCAACCCGGTCGTGCAGGGCGTGTCGCTCACCGGTTCCGAGCGCGCCGGCGCCGCGGTGGCCGAGATCGCCGGCCGTCACCTGAAGAAGGTGGTGCTGGAGCTGGGCGGTTCCGACCCGTTCATCCTGCTCTCCACCGACGACCTCGACGCCACGGTCGAGAAGGCGGCGTTCGCCCGCGTCGACAACTGCGGTCAGGCGTGCAACGCGGCCAAGCGGTTCATCGTGATGGACCACCTGTACGACGAGTTCGTCGAGAAGTTCACCGCCACGTTGCTGTCCACCAAGCAGGGCAACCCCACCGACGACGGCATCGCCATCGGCCCGCTGTCGTCGAGCGGTGCCGCGGAGCGTCTGGCCGCGCAGGTCGACGCCGCCGTCGCCGCGGGCGCCAACCTGGTGTCGGCCGGCGAGCGTTCCGGCAACTTCTTCCCGCCCGGCGTGCTCACCGGCGTCACCCGCGACAACCCGGCGTTCCACGAGGAGCTGTTCGGCCCTGTTGCGATGATCTTCAAGGTGAGCAGCGAGGACGAAGCCATCGACCTGGCGAACGACACGCCGTTCGGTCTCGGCTCGTACCTGTTCACCACCGACCCCGACCAGGCGGCCCGGGTGGCCGACGCCATCCAGGCCGGCATGGTGTACGTGAACATCGTCGGTGCCGACAGCCCCGAGCTGCCGTTCGGTGGCGTGAAGCGTTCCGGCTCGGGCCGTGAGCTCGGCCGCTGGGGTGCTGACGAGTTCGTCAACAAGAAGCTCATCCGCGTCGGCGCCTGATCCGCCGACCAGTGGTTGCCCGAAGGCCCGGACCGCGAGGTCCGGGCCTTCGTCGTTCCGGCGGCGTCGGGTAGCGTCCGGCGCGATGACGCGCATCCTCGACTTCAACGGCCGCGACGCCGACCGTACGGTCACGGTCGCCTCCATCTCGGCGCTCAAGGGCACAGGCCGTCAGTACGTGCAGGTCACGGCCGGCGCCGAGGAGGAAGCCGCCGCGGCCGAGGCCGCCGGCATCGACATGGTGGTGTGCCTCGCGGCATCGGTGCCCGAGGTGCGGCGCGGGTCGAGCCGCCTGTTCGTCACCGCCGCCATCGACTTCGGGGGCGAGGTCACGCTCGACGACCTGCTGGCCACCGCGTTCCGTTCGCTCAGCGCGGGTGCCGATGCGGTCATCACTGCGCGCCGGCTCGATGCCGTGCGACTGCTGGCGGCGGAAGGCGTGCCGGTGATGGGTCACCTCGGGTTCGTGCCGAAGCGGTCGAACCAGTTGGGTGGCGTGCGCACGGTGGGCCGCACTTCGGCCGAGGCCTCGGCGTTGTGGCGGCAGTTCCAGGAGTTGGAGGACGCGGGCGCGTTCGCCGTGGAGTGCGAACTCATCCCGGCTGCGGTGCTCGCGCAGATCACGCCGCGCACCGGCATGGCCACCATCTCGCTCGGCTCCGGCCGCGACGCCGACGTGATGTTCCTGTTCCAGAACGACATCGTGGGGGAGAGCCCGCGTGTGCCGCGCCACGCTCGCGCCTACGGCGACGTCGCGTCGCTGCAGCAACGCATCCGCGACGAGCGCGTCCGCGCCCTGCAGGCGTTCAAGGCCGATGTGCTCGGCGGTGGGTTCCCCGCCGAGGGGGAGGTCGGCCGCATCGAGGCGGCCGAGCTGGCGGCCTTCGTCGAGACGTTCGCCGACACCGAGCCGACGGCGGCGGACTGACGCCGATGGTCACTCCAGCACGGCGCAGCCCCGGGCGACCCGCGGGTGGCAAGCTCACGGTCGACCGCGAGTTCATCCTCGACGCCGCCGAGCGGGTGATCGCCCGGGACGGCAGTGGTGCGTCGATCGAGGCCATTGCCACCGAAGCCGGCGTCACGAAGCCCATCGTGTACTCCCGCGTGGGTGATCGCGCCGAGCTGTGCGAGGCACTCGCCGAACGACTGTCCCTGCGGCTCGCCAAGGCGGCCCGCGATCGGGTGAAGAGCCTCGAGCCGAGCCACGAGACGTTGGTGCAGTTCTTCCACGCCACCCTCGACACGATTCGCGATCAGCGGTCGTTGTTCCTCTTCGTGAGTCGCGGGGGTGACGACATGGCGGAACGCACGCTCAACCTCGCCGGCCGGTCGGCGCCGCGGCTGGCGGACCTGCTCGCCCTCTGGCGTCGACAGCTCGGCCTCGACGACAGCTCCGCCGTGCCGTGGGCCTATGGCGTGATCGGCATGCTGAACCTGGTCGCGCTGTGGTGGATCGAGTCGAGCGACGAGCCGGTACGGCAACTCGCCGAGCGGCTCGCCGATCTGGTCTGGGCCGGCCTGTCCACCGATTCTTACCGAGGGTAGATTACGCCTCGTCGGCCGTGCTACGGTCGGCCTCGACGGGCATGGGGGTGCCCGACGGAGGAGGCCACACCATGACCGCACTCGACCATCACGCTGCACAGGCGACGCCCTGGCACCTGCGTGGCAACTGGGCACCCGTGCTCGACGAACTCACCGTCACCGACCTGCGCGTCACCGGCGCCGTGCCGCCGGAACTGGAAGGGCTGTACGTGCGCACCGGCCCGAACCCGAAGTCGGGCCGCAGCGACCACTGGTTCTTCGGCGACGGCATGGTGCACGGCGTGCGCCTGGCCGACGGCAAGGCACAGTGGTACCGCAACCGCTTCGTGCAGACCCCCAACGTCTCGCAGCCCGGGGGCGACGTGATGGCGAATCTCGGCGACCTGTCCTGTGGCACCGCCAACACCCACGTGATGCGCCACCGCGACAAGATCCTCTGCCTCGAGGAGGTGCACTGGCCGTGGCGGATCGACGACGAGCTGAACACGCTCGGGTACGAGAACTTCGGCGGGGCACTCACCACGGGCATGACGGCACACCCGAAGGTGTGCCCGGCCACGGGCGAACTCCTGGCATTCAGCTACCTCAACCCGCGGCCGCCGCACCTGAACTACATCCGCATCGGTGCCGACGGGCAGCTCGTCCAGCTCGAGGGCATCGAGATCCCCAACCTGGTGATGATGCACGACTTCAACATCACCCGGAACCACGTCGTGTTCATGGACCTGCCCGTGTGCTTCGATCTCGACGCGCTCGCCACCGGCATGCCGTTCAAGTTCAAGCGCGATGCCGGCGCCCGCCTCGGTGTGATGCCCCGCAACGGCACCAACGCCGATGTGCGCTGGTTCGAGATCGAGCCGTGCTACGTGTTCCACCCGGTGAACGCGCACGAGGTGGGGAACACGATCGTGCTCCACGTGTCGCGCCAGCCCGAGGCGTTCGGCACCAGCAACGACGACTACGCCGAGGTCGGCCGGTTGTGGAAGTGGACCATCGACCTCGACGCCGGCACGGTGCGCGAGGAACAGATCGACGATCGCCCCGGCGACTTCGGGCGCGTCGACGATCGGCTCGTCGGCCTCGACGCCCGCTACGGCTATCTGATGGCGCTCGCCGGTGAGGGCAACGCCGAGGAGCCCGTGTACGGCTCGTCGTTGCTGAAGTACGACCTCACCACCGGCCAGTGCTGGGAGCACGACCTCGGCGATGGCGTGCGGGGGGCCGAGCCGGTGTTCGCGCCGCGGTCGGTGGACGCAGCCGAGGACGATGGCTGGATCATCTCCTTCGCGCACGACACCACCACCGACGAGTCCACGTTGCGCATCGTCGATGCCCGCGACTTCTCGTCGGCGCCGGTCGCGATCGTGCACCTGCCGCGGCGAGTGCCGTACGGCGCGCACGGCAGCTGGATTCCCGACACGCCGTTGTTCTGACGATGACGCGCCGTACCACACGCCTGCATCACGCTGCCGCCGCACTGGTGGTCGCCTCCCTGCTCGCCGCCTGCTCGGGCGACGGCGACTCCGGTGCTGCGTCGGAAGGGTCGTCCGCGGTCACCACCGAGGCGACCACCGACGCCACCGAACCCGGTGACACGGCCGGAGGTGACACCTCCGCACCTCCGTCCGACACCGACGGCGTCGACCCGGGCGACGACCCGTACCTGGTGTTCCCGACGCTCGGCCCGCCGACGGGCGAATCGATGGTGGTCGGCCTGGTGAACACCGAAGGGGTGCCGAGCCTCGACTTCCCCGACGTGAGGGAAGCCATGGAGGGCGCGGTCGAGTACCTCGGCCAGCACGGCGGTTTCGGTGGCCGACCGATCCAGCTCGAGACCTGCATCGCGAAGGGCTCACCCGAGTCGTCGCAGGCGTGTGCGCAGGAACTCGTCGGCAAGGGTGTGGAACTGGTGCTCCTCGGGCTCGACGTGTTCCCCGACTACGCCACCTACACCGCCGCCGGCGTGCCCGTCATCGGCGTGCTGCCCATCCTGCCGGGCGACTACAGCGCCGACGCGTTGTTCCTCACTGGTGGCAACGCCACCGTGATGGCCGCCGTCGCACTCGCTGCGCAGGACCACTTCGGTGCCACGTCGGTGGGCATCATCAGCGCCGACAACCCCGGCTCCAACTCGTCGGAGGCGTCGCTCACCGCGGCGCTCGACCTGCTCGGCATCGCGCACACGACGGTGAAGGGTGGCGACAACGAGACCGACGCCGGGTTCCAGGGTCTGGTGCGCGAGGTCACCTCCGACGATCCCGACGTGCTCGTGTCGTTGTACGCCGATGCCGGGTGCATCGGCATGATGCGTGCGCGCGTGTCGCTCGCGATCGACACCCCGGTGATCACCACCGGCATCTGCAGCAGCACGGAAGTGCTCGAACAGGTGGGCGACGACGCGGTCGGCTGGAACTTCGTCGGTGTCTCCACCCGTGCCGACACCCCGGCCTCTCGCCTGGTGCAGGAGATCATGGCGCCGGTGTTGGGTGTCGAACCCGACGAGGTCGACCAGGCCTCGCTGGGCCTCGGCGCACTCGGGTTGTACATGGTGATGTCGTTGGCCGTGTACGCCAACCAGGTCGCCGAGACCGGTGACGTCACCGGCAGTGCGATCCGCGACCACCTCGCCACCTCCACCGACCTCGAGCTCTGGCCGGGCACCTCACCCATCGCGTGCGGCGCGTCGGCCGACTACCCGTCGATCTGCTCCTTCACGTTCCCGTTCGCCGAGTACGTCGAAGGTGGCGAGGTGCGCACCATCGAGGGGCTCGAAGCCGTCTCCGTGCTCGATCATCTCCCTTGAGCGACTACGTCTTCTTCCTGCTGCTCGGCGTCGGCGCGGGCGCCATCATCGCCGCGCTCGGGTTGGGTCTGGTGATCGCCCACGAGGGGTCGGGTGTCGTCAACGTCGCGCAGGGCGCGATGGCCACGTGGGTCGCGTACGTGTACGCCGATCTGCGCAACGGCGCCTACCCGTTCCCCATCCCCGGATTGCCGGCCCGCTACCACTTCGGTGGATCGCGGGCAGGTGACGTCGGCTTCCTGTGGGCGTTGGGTGGTGCACTGCTCACGGCGGCGCTGCTCGGGGCTGCCGTGTACTACCTGGTGTTCCGGCCGTTGCGGCGCGCCCCCACGTTGGCCAAGGTGGTCGCCAGCGTGGGCGTGGTGATCATGCTGCTGTCGCTCGTCGAGCGGCGCTTCGAGGGTGGGTCGTCCATCCGGGTCGATCCCATCCTGCCGCGCGATCCGTGGCGGATCACCGACGACATCGTGGTGCCCCGCGACGGGCTGTGGCTCGCGGCCATCGTGATCGCGATCGGCGTGGCGCTCTGGGCCGCCTCTCGTTTCACGAGAATCGGCCTGGTCACCCGCGCCGCCGCGGAGAACGAGAAGGGGGCCACCCTGCTGGGCTGGTCACCCGAGTCGACGGCGGCGGCGAGCTTCGTGCTCGCGTCGGTGGTGTGCGGACTGGTGGCCGTGCTCGCCGCACCGATGCTGCAGCTCGGATCCGGCGTGTTCACCATCGGGTTCCTCGTGCCCGCGCTCGGCGCTGCGTTGATCGGCCGTTTCCGCAGCATCGGCGCCACCATCGCCGCGGGCCTCGCCATCGGCATGGCGCAGTCGGTGATCGTGAAGCTGCAGAACGACCTGTCGTGGTTCCCGCAGTACGGAGCCCGCGAAGGTCTGCCGTTCCTGGTGATCATCATCACCATGGCATTCCGCGGTGAGCAGCTGCCCGAACGCGGCACGGTCGACACCTGGCGCCTCCCCGGCGCACCCGCCGTGCAGCTGCGGTCGACCGCCTTCCTGCTGCCGGTGGTGGTGGCCGGCGCGTTGCTGTTCGCAGGGCCGCTCATGCGCGGTGCACTGATGACGTCGATCATCGGCACCGTGATGGCGCTGTCGTTCGTGGTGCTCTCCGGCTTCGGTGGGCAGACCTCGCTGGCGCAGGCGGCGTTCGCCGGGGTGGCAGGCTTCGCGCTGTCGAAGCTGGCGACCGGATGGGGCATCCCGTTCCCCATCGCCCCGTTGCTCGCGGTGGCCGTCGCCACGCTGTTCGGTGTGGTGCTCGGGTTGCCGGCGCTGCGTCTGCGCGGCACCGATCTGGCGATCGTCACGTTGGCCGGCGGTGTCGCGATCACCGAGTTCGTGTTCAAGAACCCCACCTTCGTGGGCGACGCCTCCACGGGCGGGGCGAAGGTGCCCAACCCCGAGCTGTTCGGCTGGGACTTCGGTCTGGTGCGTGGGTCGGCGTCGTCGCGACCCGTGTTCGGTCTGTTCCTGCTGCTGGTTGCCGTGGCGTTGGTGGTGTTGGTCGCGAATCTCCGCCGCAGTGCCACGGGCCGGAGGATCCTGGCGGTGCGGTCCAACGAACGCGCGGCTGCGTCGGCCGGTGTGCACGTGGCCGGCACGAAGCTGGTCGGGTTCGCGCTGTCGGCGAGTCTGGCGGCGGTGGCCGGCTGTCTGGTGGCGTATCGGTTCGGCTCGGTGAGCGATGCATCGTTCGGTGTGATGGCATCGCTCACCGCACTGGCATTCGCGTATCTCGGCGGTGTCGGCACCGTCGGCGGGGCCGTGGCCTCGGGCATGTTGGTGCCGTCCGGCGTGGTGTTCTTCCTCCTGTCGAGAGTGTCCGGCAAGGTGGGTCCCTGGGAGACGTTCATCGGCGGTGCGGTGCTGGTCGCGATGGCCATCGCGCAACCCGAGGGTGTGGCCGGTGCATGGCGTCACCGGCGGCGTCGCCGAGTGCGCAGTGCCGATGGGTCCGCGGTCGCCGTGCCGAGCGGGGTGGCCCCATGACGGCGCGGCTGCGCGTGGAGGCGTTGGCCGTCACCTACGGAGGGGTGCGCGCCGTGAAGGGTGTCGACCTACCAAGTGGCTGCTCGATCTCGTGCGCGATCGCAACCGCTTCTACGACCGCGGCCCGGTGTTGAAGGCGGAGGACCCCGCGTGGCGTGAGGGCCGACTCGCGCTCTGTGCCGCGAC
>SXKB01000128.1 GCA_005778215.1 Actinomycetota bacterium
CCATTTCCTTGCCCCAGATGCCGCGCATCTGCTTGCGGGTCTTGTTGCCGATCTCGGTGCCGGCGAACTTGATGCTGCCGTGCCGATCGGTGCCCTTGGTGGGGAGCAGGCCCATGATGGAACGGGAGAGGATGGTCTTGCCCGAGCCACTCTCGCCCACGATGCCGAGGGCCTTGCCGCGGTCGAGCGTGAAGCTCACACCGTCGACCGCGCGCACCAGGCCGCGTGGGGTGCGGAAGTGCGTCTTGACATCGGTGAGTTCCAGGAGCGGACCCGAGATCTCGCGGGTCGCCGCCTGGGTGACATTCGAAGGTGAGCCGATGCTCATACTGCGGCCTCCCGCACGTCGAAGCGGCGAGCCAGTCGGTCGCCGATGAGGTTGAAGGACAACACCGTGAGGAACAGCATCATGCAGGGGAAGATGGTGGCCCACCATGCTTTTTCGAGTCGGGCACGGTTGGCGTTGATCATGAAGCCCCACGAGGTCTCGATGCCCAGGCCGAGGAACGCGAGCGCGCCTTCGGCGGCGATGAGGATGCCGAGGCCGGTGGCGGCCACGGTGACCATCGTCGGGACGAGGTTGGGCAGGATCTCACGGAACAGAATGCGCATGTTGCCGGCGCCCATGCTGCGTGAGGCGAGCACGAACTCGCGTTCTCGGAGCGCCATCGTCTGGGCTCGCACGATGCGGGCCAGCGGGGCGATGGCCAGGATGCTGAGGGTGAACACGATCTGCCACAGGCGGCTCATCCACCCGATGAACGGGATCTCGGCCTTGATCTCGTCGAGGCGGCTCACCAGCATGATGGCGAGCACCAGCGCCGGGATGGCGAGGAGGCAGTCGACGAAGATGGAGATCACCCGGTCGGTCTTGCCGCGGAAGTAGCCGGCCAGCATGCCGAGCGCACCGCCGAGGAGGAGGCCGAGAATGGTGGATGCAATGCCGATGAACAGCGTGTAGCGGGCGTAGTAGATGCACTTCGCGAACACGTCGAACCCGTTGCCGTCGGTGCCCCACCAGGCGTCCCAACCGGGGCCGAGCTTGTAGTTGCTCTGCAGTCGCCCGTCGATGTACACCTTCGACTCTGGCGATCGGATGAAGGGCAGGTAGTCGGCGAGCACCGTGAGCACCACGAGCGTGGTGAGGAACACCGTGCCGAACATCACCCCGAACTTCGGGATGCGACGGCGGCGCACCTTCTTGAACCGCGCATCGACCTGATCGTCGATGGTGGTGGTGGGATCGGGGGTCATCACATCGGTCATGTCGGTCACCCCAGGGCTCGGGCTTGGCGGATACGGGGATCGATCAGTGCGTAGGAGAGGTCGACCATCAGGTTGACCACCACCACGATGAGCACGATCACGGCGACGAAGCTCTGCACGGTGAACAGGTCGCGTCCGAGCACGGACACGACGAGCTGCGAGCCGAGGCCGTCGAGGTCGAACAGCGACTCCACCAGGATGGCGCTGCCGAGCAGTGCGCCGAGCTGGGTGCCGAGTGCGGTGACCAGCGAGAACAGCGAGTTGCGGAGGCCGTGTTTCCACACCACCCGGCCCGGTGGCACACCCTTGGCGCTGGCGAGCGTGATGAAGTCGCTCTGCAGCGTCATCACCATGTCGGCGCGCAGCAGACGAGTGTAGATCGCGGCGATCGGGATGGTGAGCGTGAGCGCCGGGAGGAAGAAGTTCATGAAGTGCGCGTGGAGGTCTTCCCACGGGTACACCTTGTCGCCGATGCTGGGGAAGATCTCCCAGTGCACCACGAAGGCGAGCTTCAGGAACACGCCGAGCACGATGCCCGGGATGCCGACGGCGATGAACGTGGCCATGCTGCCGACCTTGTCGAACATGCGGTCACGGCGGTAGGCCTGGTGCACGGCCAGTGGAATGGCGATGAGCAGGCCGAAGAAGTTGGCGTAGAGGCCGAGGAGGATGGTGGTCCACACTCGCGGCTTCAGCAGGTCGGCGACCGGCATGTTGGCCTGCGGTGAGTACCCGAGATCGAAGTGGAAGACGAGGTTCTTCAGCCAGTTCAGGTACTGCACGACGTAGTTGCTGTCGAGGCTGTACTGGTCGATGAGCGCCTGTGACTCTTCAGGCTTGAGCGGTCGGCCGGCGAGCTTGATGGCCAGCGCCTGCGGGCCGTCGGAGCCCATGCGCATGACCACCAGCACGGTGAACGTGACGATCACGAAGACGAGCAGGAGTTGCAGGAACCGGTTGAGGAAGTAGCGCACGCGGACCTCGTGGGAAATGGGTGTACGGGGTACGGACGGGGAGGGGCGGCGAGCGCCACCCCTCCCCGGACCTTGCGGTCAATGTTCCGTGATCAGGCGTTCGGATCGATCCAGATCGTCTGGGTCCAGAACTGGCCCGAGAAGCCGGCGCCGTCGCGAGAGGCGGTGCCGTCGGGGAGGATCCAGGTGCCGCCCAGGCCCTTCACTGCGGGCTTGTGGGGCGTGCCCCACAGGGTCCACGAGGTGGGGATCTGGTAGCAGTTCTCCGCCATGGTGCGGTTCACCGACTCGGCGGCGGCCGTGGCCTCTGCCTCATCGGTGGCGCTGCGGGCCGTCTCGAGACCGGCATCGACGGCGTCGTCGCGGATGCGACCGAAGTTCAGCGCGAGCTGACCGTCGGGTGCGGCGTTGGCCGAGTGCCACCAGAAGTACTGGTTGTCGAGACGGACACCGGCGTGGTTGCGCCAGCCGTACATGAAGAAGCCCGGATCACCGAACAGTGCGTTGGTGATGAACGAGTCCTGCGGGACCTGCGTGTACGTGAAGTCCACGCCGATGGCCTCCCAGTAGCCCTTCAGCAGTTCGGCCACCTGGGCGTTGATCTGCGAGGTGGTGGTGCCGTAGTCGACCGCCACCGGGCCATTGGCCGCCTCGTACTCCTCGATCATCGCCGCGGCGGTGTCGGGGTCGAAATCGGTGAAGCCACCGTTGTCCTCGAGGTAGCCCTGCTGGCCGGGCGAGAACAGACCGTTGGCGGGCTGCAGGATGCCACCGGCGGTGGCGTCGATGAGCTCCTGGCGGTCGATCGCGAGCGACAGTGCGCAGCGGACGTTCTTGTCCTGCAGCGGGCCGGGCTTGTCGAGGTCGATGAGGATGTAGTTGGTCTCGGTGAGTTCGTCCTGCTCCACCATCGGGAACTCGTCGGCCTCTTCACGGAAGTCACTGATGACCAGTGCTGCCGAGGTGCTGAAGATGTCGATGTCGCCGCTGCGGAGCGCGTCGGCCGCCGTCTCGCTGTCCTCGATGACACGGAACTCGATGCCGTCGAGGTAGGGGAGCTGGTTGCCATCGGCGTCGGACTGCCAGTAGTCGGGGTTGCGCTTCACGACGAGCTTGTCACGCGGGGCGTAGCTCTCGACGATGAACGGGCCCGTGCCGACGGCCATGGTGGGGTCGGCGGTGCCGGCGGCCACGGCGTCGAGCCACGTCGGCGAGGCGATGAGGCCCCACTGCGTGCCGAGCGAGCTCGCGAGACCCGGCCACGGCAGCGGCTGGGCGAGGTCGCCGTTGAAGCCGGTCTTGATCTGGAAGGTCATGTCGCCCGTGGCCTCGATGGCCAGCGAACCGTCGGCGTTCTTGCCGATGTCCTTCAGGGCGGCGCCGAGGAGCAGACCCTGACCGGCCACCTGCAGGTTCTTCACGATGGCGGCCGCGTCGAGCGGGGTGCCGTCGTGGAACGTGATGCCGGGACGAACCGTGAAGTCCCACACCGTGAAGTCGTCGTTGGTGGTCCAGCCCTCCACGAGCAGACCGTGCGGCTCGAGGTCTTCGCCGACCACGACCACCGGGTCGTAGAACGAACGAGCACGCTGCTGGCAGTAGCTGTCGCACTGCATGGCGGCGGGCGTCCAGGCGTTGGCCACTTCGGCCTCACCGCTCACGACGAGGGTGCCGCCGTAGACCGGCTTCTCGGCTGCGGCCGTGGTCTCGGGAGCGGAGGTCTCGCCGCCGCCGGCCGCAGTGGTCTCACTGCCGCCCGCGGTGGTCTCGGTGGTGTCGCCACCGCCGGAACCTTCGTCCTTCTTGTTGGAACATGCGGCGGCGATCAACCCGAGGCTGATGACTGCTGCTGCGAGCATCCGACCGGTGCGACCGGACGGGCGACTGTTTCGCACGTGCTTTCCCCCTTCATTCGTGTACGTCGGTACCGGACTGGGCTGTGACCCCCATCACACCCGGCGAGGGCACCTTAGCCACAACCGCGCGGCCGTTGACAACATGGAGATACCCTCGCCGCGTGCGCCCCTTGCGAGCCGACCATCTGCAGGTGCCGCTGCCTCGCCGCTACTCGCCGAAGCACCGCGGGTTCGCCGAGGGCATGGCGCGACACGAGGCAGCGATGGCGTCGGGCATGCTCTCGTACCGCGATCCGGTCACGGGTTTCACCGTCTTCACCGCACGGTTCCTCGCCGATCGCGGCTACTGCTGCGACAGCGGTTGTCGCCATTGCCCCTACGAACCGGCGCGGTAGCGTCGCTCCGCATGACGAAGGATCCGATCCGTTCCCTCCGCGTGCAATCAGGTTCAGCCCTTCGCCTCGCGCGGCACGCCACCGACGCCACGCTCGGGTGGGAGAAGCAGTCGGCGAAGGCCGAACTCGAGAAGGTGAAGCAGCGCATCGACGTGCTGCAGGCGCGTCTTGCCGCCGAAGGTTCGCGTGGGTTGCTGCTCGTGCTCCAGGCAATGGACGCGGCCGGCAATGACGGCACCATCCGCGCCATCTTCTCGGGCGTGAATCCGGCGGGCGTGAAGGTCACCAGCTTCAAGGTGCCCGGTGGGCCGGAGACGCAGCACGACTATCTCTGGCGTGTGCATGCGGCCGTGCCCGGCAAGGGCGAGATCGGCGTGTTCAACCGCAGCCACTACGAGGACGTGTTGGTGGTGCGCGTGAAGGAGTTCGTGCCGAAGTCGGTGTGGTCGAAGCGCTTCGACCACATCAACGCGTTCGAGCGACTGTTGGTCGACGAGGGCACCACGGTGGTGAAGGTGTTCCTGCACGTCGGCAAGGACGAACAACGCGAGCGGTTGCAGGAACGCGTCGACGATCCCGAGAAGCGGTGGAAGTTCAGGGCCGGCGATCTCGACGATCGTGCGCTGTGGCCGAAGTTCCAGGCCGCGTACCAGGACGCCATCCGCCGCACGTCGACCGATGCGGCGCCGTGGTACGTGGTGCCCGCCGATCGCAACTGGGTGCGCAACCTCGCCGTGGCGAAGATCCTGCTCCACACGTTGGAGGACATGAACCCGCAGTTGCCGCCACCCGAGGACGGCATCGTCGGTCGCATCGTGGAGTGACGCCTGGCGTGACGTGCGGAGTGACGCGCACACACGAAACCCGCTCGTCGTTGTACAAAATGTAAAGTCAGGCCCGTCATGTCCGTCCTGGTACCCACTTCGCTCGACGGTGCGCTGCAGGCGCTCGCCGACCACCCCGACGCCACCGTGCTCGCGGGTGGCACCGACCTGATGGTCGAGTTCAACGGCGGTCGCCGCCGGCCCTCCGACGTGGTGGTCGTGAACCGCGTGCCCGAGCTGTGCACGTGGCGGCACGACCCCGTCGTCGGCACCCTGCGCATCGGTGCAGGGGTCACCTACGCCGAGATCGAGCGCGACCCCATCGCCACGTGGGTGCCCGCGCTGGCGCAGGCGGCCCGCACCGTCGGCTCGCCGCAGATCCGGCACGCGGCCACCCGCGGCGGCAACGTGGGCACGGGTTCGCCGGCAGGTGACGGTCTGCCCGTACTGGCGGCGTTGGATGCGGTGGTGGAGCTCACCTCCGCCGCCGGCGTGCGCACGGTGCCGTTCGCCGAGTTCATGGTGGGCCCGAAGCGCACCAGCCGTGCGGCGGGGGAGCTCATCACTGCCATCACGTTGCCGGTGCTCGACGGCTGGCAGGGCTACACCAAGGTGGGTGTGCGCAACGCGATGGTCATCGCCACCGCCAGCGTGGCCCTCGCCGTGTCGAACGCCGACGCTGGTGTGGCGATCGCGCTGGGCTCGGTGGGCCCCACCATTCTGCGCTGCCCGGAGGCCGAGGCACTTGCGGCGCAGCACGCCGACTTCACCGAACGGCGCCTTGCTGCCGACGTGGTCGTCGAGTGCGGTCGGCTCGCCGCCGCCGCATCGCGGCCCATCGACGACCACCGATCCTCGGCCGAGTACCGCCGCCACGCCGTCGGCGTGCTGGCCGGCCGCCTGCTGCGGAGGGCCTTCCCCCATGAGTGATCCCGGCAACCTCGTGTACACGTTGCACGTCAACGGCGAGGCACGCGACGTGCGCGACGCATGGGTGGGCGAGAGCCTGCTGTACGTGCTGCGCGAACGGCTCGGCCTGATGGGCAGCAAGGGTGCGTGCGAGCAGGGTGAGTGCGGCTCGTGCAGCGTGCTCGTCGACGGCAACCTGGTGTGCAGTTGCCTGGTGCTCGCCGCCGGTGCCGTGGGGCAGGAGATCGTCACGATCGAGGGCATCTCGCCCGGTGCGCCCAGCGACGTGCAGCAGGCGTTCGTCGACGCCGGAGCCGTGCAGTGCGGGTTCTGCACCCCGGGTCTGGTGATGGCGGCGCACTCGCTGCTCGAGCGGTCGCCGCAGCCGAGCGAGATGGAGATCCGCGAAGAGTTGTCGGGCAACATCTGCCGCTGCACCGGATACGGCCGCATCATCGACGCCGTGCAGCGCGTGGCCGTCGCGCGACGAGGTGACGCATGAGCGCGGTGGTGGGCACCGTCACCGGCGAGCGCGTCGCGCCGGGCCGGTTGGGCGACAGCGCAGTGCGCCCCGACGGCATCGCCAAGGTGATGGGTGCGTTCGAGTTCTCCGGTGATCTCACCGCCGACGGCTTCCTGTGGGGCGCCACGCTGCGTTCGCCGCACCCGTACGCACGCATCGTGCGCATCGACGTGAGTGGCGCGTGGAAGGTGAACGGTGTCGAGGCGGTCATCACCGCCGACGACGTGCCCGGCGTGCCCACGTACGGTCTCATCGATCAGGACCAGCCGGTGTTCGCGAGCGAGTTCGTGCGCTTCGTCGGCGAACCGATCGCCGCGGTGGCGGCGAACCATCCCGACACGTGTCGCCGGGCGCTCGAGGCCATCGTGGTGGAGTACGAGGTGCTCGAACCGCTCGTCGATCCCGAGCGTGCGGCCGACGG
>SXKB01000129.1 GCA_005778215.1 Actinomycetota bacterium
AAGGGGTCGCAGGTCATCACGTTCCCTTCGATCGCGTCGACGGGGTTCTCGACGGGCACGGTGAGCATCTCGCCCACCAGTTCGTCGGGGCTCGCAGTGAGCGTGGCCAGCACCACGCCGGCGGTGTGCACCGTGCGCACCGGGGTGGTGACGCTGGTGGCGGGCGGCACGTGCTCACTCACGGCCACCCAGGCCGGCAACTCGTACTGGAGTGCCGCGCCCGCGGTGGTGCGGTCGTTCGCGGTGGTGGACCAACCGCAGGACATCACGTTCGACACGCCCGCTGATCGCTCGTGGTCGGCCGATCCGTTCACCGTGAGCGCGTCGTCGACGTCGGGGTTGACGGTGTCGTTCGCCTCGCTCACCACCGACGTGTGCACGATGGCGTCCGACGAGGTCACCCTGCGGCGCACCGGCACGTGCACGGTGACCGCCGTGCAGGACGGTGATGCACGCTGGGCCGCGGCACAGGTGCAGCGCTCGTTCGCGGTGCATCCCGCCACACCGGCACCGTTGGTCGCGCACGCGTCGGCCCTCGAGTTGCAGGTGGGCGAGCAGACCGTGCTGTCGGCCACCGGCGGCTCGGGCGACGGCGGTGTGTCGTTCACCGTGGTCGACAGCGCCACGGTGTGCTCGGTCGACGGCACCTCCCTGACGGCACTGGCCGACGGCACCTGCATGGTACGCGCCGTGCAGGCAGCCGACGATCGTTACGCGGCCAACGAGTCGACGGGCGTGACGGTGACGGTGCTCGCCCCACCGCCCACGACGACCACGACGACCACCACGACGACCACCTCAACGACCACGGTGCCAGCGACCACCACGAGCACCACGTCGACCACCACGTCGACGACCACCACCACGACCGCGCCGCCACCGCGTCCGGCGATGCTCACCACGTTCGCTGCGGTGCACGCCGCCGACACGCATCCGCAGGTCGCGCACGTGCTGCCCACACCTGAACGTCGGCTGCGTGCCGGCGAGGTGCTGACGCTGCAGATGACCGGGCTCGCGGGGCGCGTGCCGGCCTCCGGCGTGGGTGCGGTGGCGATGACGGTCACGATCGACGGCGCCACGGCAGCCGGCCATCTGACCGCGTATCCGTGCGGCGTGCGGCCGACGGCGTCGATGGCCAACTTCTCGGCGGGCCGTACGGTCACGGGGGCCGCGCTGGTGCCCGTGCAGGCCGCCACGGGTCGGGTGTGCGTGGTGGCGACGGTCGCAGTGCACGTGGCGATCGACGTCACGGGGTGGACGGCCGCCCAGGGCGGTCACCATGCCGTGGGCCCGACGCGAGTGATCGACACGCGGCCCGGCACCGCCGCGGCACGCGATCTGCCACGCCGGCAACTGCAGCCCGGCGCGACGTCACGGGTCACGTTCACCGGCCTCGCCGGGCTCACACCCGGCGACGGCGTCGCCGCGGTGGTGCTGCACGTCACCACCGTCAACGCCACCGGGCCCGGGCATCTCACGGTGTGGGCGTGCGATGCGGCGCCGCGCACGTCGACCGTGAACTTCGTCGGGCCGAGCCCGGTGGCCAACTTCGCCGTGGTGGGCGTGTCGCCCGCCACGGGTGAGGTCTGCTTCACCTCCAGCCGCGCCACGCACCTGGTGGTCGACCTCACCGGATGGATCGAGACCGAGCGCGGCTTCACACCGGTCATCAGTCGGCGCGTGGTCGACACCCGACCCGGCAGCACGGCACCGGCACCGGCGCGCGGCCGTGTCGAGCCGGGTGCCGCCGTGCCGGTGCGCCTGACCGACCTCGGCGGTGCGGTGCCGAACGTCTCGGTCGGCGCGCTCACGGTGAACGTGACGGTGGTGCCGGGGCGAGCTTCCGGTGTCGTGCGGCTCGGAGCGTGCGACGGCAGCGCACCGGCGGCGTCGGTGTCGTTCACGGCCGGCCAGACCGTGGCCGGCGGCGCAGTGCTGCGCATCCCCGCCGGCGATGCGCGGTGGTGCATCACCAGCACGGCGGGTGCCCACGTGGTGATCGACGTGTCGGGTTGGTTCGTCGTCGACACGCCAGCCTGAGCCACGAGCACATCCCACCGGCGCGCCTCGACGAGCCGCCTACGATGGCCCGCCATGACCACCATCTCCGTCGTCACCGGTGCCAACAGCGGTATCGGCCGCGCCACCGCCATCCACCTCGCATCGCAGGGCCACACCGTGTTCGGCACGGTGCGCAGTCTCGACAAGGCGGCGAAGTTGCATGCCATGGCCGAGGCGGCGGGCGTGGAAGTGCAGTTGGTGGAACTCGACGTGGCCGACGACCAGTCGGTGCGCGACGGCTTCGCCCAGATCCTCGATCGCACCGGTGGCGTGGTGGACGTGCTGGTGAACAACGCCGGCGTGGGCGGCAACGCCACGGCCGAGGAGTGCACCGCGGAGATGCACCTCGAGGTGATGAACATCAACCTGTGCGGCGGCGTGCGGTGCGCGCAGGCCGTGCTGCCCGGCATGCGCGAGCGCGGCCGCGGCGCCATCGTGAACGTCACCTCCGTGGTGGGCCGCATCGCCGCCCTCGCGCAGAGTGCGTACGTCACCTCGAAGTGGGCGTTCGAAGGGTGGAGCGAGCAGCTCGCGCAGGAGGTCGCTCCGTTCGGCATCCGCGTCGCGATCATCGAGCCGGGCGTCACCAAGAGCGCCATCTTCGCCAAGAACATCGACACCCCGCACGTCACCGGCGCGTACGACGCCGCGTATCGGCGGATGTTCCAGATGTACGCCGCCGGCATCGGGCACGCCACCGATCCGTTCGAGGTGGCGGCCGTCATCCATCACGCGGTCACCACCGACTCGCCGGTGCTGCGGCACGCCGTCAGTTGGGGTGCGAAGGAGATCATCGGTGGCCGCGCCGCGATGACCGACGAGGAGTGGGTGGCCATGGGTGCGCTGGCCACCGACGACGAGTACTACGACGCGTTCCAGCGTGCGTTCGGTCTCGACCTGCGCGACCTGGGCTGATCGCCGCCGGCGTTCAGTCGTCGCGCAATGCGGGGCGGTGCAGCACGGCCCACGTGGGCGTGACCACCACCCACTCGCCGCGCACCTCGGCCACACCGTCGACGATGAGGCTGTAGCCCGTGCCGTCGGAGCCGGGGAACGCGATGGTGACGTGCGGTCGTGCCGTCGCGTTGGCCCGCGACCCCTTGCCCGCCGATAGGTGCAGCGCACCATCACGCCAGTCGGTGGGCACCGCGAGCAGGTGGGCCCGGCCGTCGTCGCCCACCGTGGTGAAGTACCCCCACGGATACCCGCCGAGCGCGTCGGGCAGTTCGGCGAGGTCGACGGCGATGCTCATGTCAGTACACCGTGCACTCTCTGGGTACCGTGAGCAAGGGCAGCGGGTTCACCGCGGCGCCACCGTTGGGGTGCACCTCGAAGTGCAGGTGGTAGTTGCCCGGTCCGGGGTTGCCGGTGTCGCCGACGTACCCGATGAGTTGGCCCTTGTAGACGGTGGAACCGACCGCGAGGTTGGGGGCGAACGCCGACAGGTGCGCGTACACGTAGTAGATGCCGTTCGGTGCGGTGAGCCGCCACAGGTTGCCCGACAGCGCAGTGCCCGACCGGCCGTCGCCCACCTTCGCCTGGAAGGTGAGGGTGCCGTCGGCCATCGCGTACACCTCCTGCCCCAACGAGGCCAGCAGGTCGGCACCCTGGTGGATGCGGCCGCCGCTGCGCGGATCGCCGAAGTTGTCGAGCACGTAGCACCGCGGCGTGGGCGCCATGGGGAAGTTCAACGGCGCGGGCTTCTGCAGCCGCACCGCCGTGGCGGTGGCCGTGGCGGCCTCGCTCATCGTGTCGACGGGGCCGGCCACCAGCGCCGGCAGCGGTGCGAGGGCGGGTGCGACGGCGGGCGACTCGGCCAGCGCCGCCGGCGCCGAGACCGGCAGCATCAGGCTCAGCGTGAGCGGGACGAGCAGGAGAGGTGAACGCAGCATGAGGAGAACTTCTTCGGACCGGTGACGAGGACGGGTCCGCCCGGCCGCACAGGCTAACGGTCGGGTGCGCGAAGCCGCCTTCAGGGCCCTTCGGCGAGATCGGCGTCGACGATCTCCTTGTCCTCCGGGTCGGCGATCGGTGTGTCCTTGGCGGCCTGCCAGGCGATGGCCGCTTCGTCGGTGCGGCCGAGGGCCTGCAACGCACGGGCGCGCGCCTCGTGGGCGTAGGCCAGGTCGAAGTCGGCCACGCCGAGGTCGACGCACATCGCCATGCACCCGTCGGCGTAGTGGAGGGCCCGTTCGGGCTGGCCGACGGCGTGCAGCACCTTGGCCAGCATGTAGCGGGCACGCAGTTCGTTCACCGGGGTGGCGCGGGCCGCACGTTGCCAGTGGTACGCCTCGGCGTACACGCGGCGCAGCAGTTCCTCGTCGCGCTCGGGTGACGGCGGTTCGCCGATCAGTTCCCACACACTGTTGTGACACGCGATGCCCTGCGCACGGTGCCACTCGCCCGCCGGATCGTCAGGTACGTCGGCATCGGCGTCGGCCACCGGCGGGAGTTCGGCGCCGGTCTCGACCAGCGTCTTCATCCCGTCGAGGATCCACACCCAGCCCATGCGAGTGTGGGCCCAGGTGAGCGGGCTGCGGGCCAGGTCGCCGTGCACCAGGTCGACCTGGGTGAGGCCGTCGGCGGCCTCGCTGAGCGTCCACTCCACACGGCTCGGAGGCTCCTCGGCCATGGCCGCGTCGTAGAGCACGTGCCAGGTCATCACCAGGCGGTGCGGCGGTTCCAGCACCTCGATGGTGCCGTCGACCGCCGGCACGCCGTTCGCCATCGACGTGCGGTACTCGGCCCCGGCGGTGGGCGGCACGTCGAACGCCGTGGAGTGGAAGTAGCGCCGCGTGAAGTCGGGGTCGAGCAGCGCGTTCCACACCGTGGCGATGGGTGCCTTGATGTAGATGCGGTACTGGTGACGGGTGATGGCCATCGGGTCCTCCGTGATCTCGGTCAGGCGGTGCGGTGTTCGAGGTCGGCCTGCAGGTCGACCAGCGCACGGGTGAAGGGTTGGGCGTACTTGCCGATCCAGCGGTCGGCCACCTGCTGGATGGGCACGGGGTTCAGGAAGTGCAGCTTCTGTCGGCCGACCTTGCGCGTGGTGACCAGGTTCGCCGACTCGAGCACCTCGAGGTGCTTCATCACACCGAACCGGGTCATGCCGGGGGCTCGCTCGCACAGCGACTGCACGCTCTGGCCGTCGCGGTCGAACAGTGCGTCGAGGAGTACACGGCGGGTGGGGTCGGCCAATGCCTTGAACACCGCATCGTCGTCCCGTTCGGTCCCGGACATGGGCCGCACCATAGGTAACCATTTGGTCACATGTCAACCGTACGCGCTGGCCATATCCCGACCGGAATAGTCGGGATTCTGGATAGGTTGCAGCGCACACACCACCCGCTCACATGGAGGAACCACCATGCCCGTTCGTCTCGGCGACACCGCACCCGACTTCACCGCCCCCACCACGCAGGGCGAGA
>SXKB01000130.1 GCA_005778215.1 Actinomycetota bacterium
CACTACGACGCGCAGATCACCTGGGACCCGTACGTCACCCCGTCCAGCTGGCACGGCGTCACCACGGTGATGATGGGCAACTGCGGCGTCGGGTTCGCACCCGCCCGGCCCGATCGTCACGACTGGCTCATCCAGCTGATGGAGTGCGTCGAGGACATCCCGGGCTCGGCACTCACCGAAGGCATCCAGTGGGGTTGGGAGACCTTCCCCGAGTACCTCGACCAGGTGGCGCAGGTGCCGCGCATCCTCGACGTGGGCGCACAGATCGCGCACGGCGCCGTGCGGGCCTACGTGATGGGCGAACGCGCGTCCACCGACGACCCGGCCACCGACGCCGACATCGACGCGATGGCCGCGATGGTGGAGGACGCACTGCGCGCCGGCGCGTTCGGGTTCTCCACCAGCCGCACACCGCTGCATCGGGCGAAGGACGGTGAGCTGGTACCCGGCACGCACGCCGACGAACGCGAACTGCTCGGCATCGGTGAGGCCATGGCCCGCGCCGGCCACGGCGTGTTCCAGTTCGCCCCCGAGCACGTGAAGGCGCCTGCCGAGGTGTCGTGGATGCGCAAGCTCGCGGCCATCACCGGTCGGCCGGTGAGCGTGAACCTCAACCAGCCCGACCAGGCGCCCGACCTGTGGCGCGACGTGCTCGCCCTCATCGACCAGGCGCACAACGACGGCCTGCCGCTGTACGCGCAGGTGGCCGGCCGGTCGATCGGCATCCTCTACTGCCTGCACGGCAGCGTGCACCCGCTGATGTTCCACCCGGCGTACCAGGAGATCATGCACCTCCCCCACGCCGACCAGGTGCGTGCCCTGGCCGAACCCGAACGCCGCCGCCGCATCATCGACGAGGTGCCCGACGACGGCGGCTTCATGCAGAAGGCCATCCTCGACAAGCTCGACGGCATGTGGGTCACCGCCGACGGCAACATCGACTACGAGCCGTCACGCGACGACAGCATCGGCGCGGTGTCGCGCCGCACCGGGGTGCCGGCGATGCAGATCATCCTCGACCAGCTCACCTCGCTCGACGGCAACGGCATGATCTACGCGCCGTTCTTCAACTACAGCTACGGCGACCTCGACTTCACGTACACCGCGCAACAGCACCCGTACACCCGCCTCGGGCTCAGCGACGCCGGTGCCCACTGCGGCGCCATCTGCGACGGCGGCATGCCCACGTTCATGCTCACCCACTGGACCCGCGACCGCACCCGCGGCCCGAAGCTGCCGCTCGAGTACGTGGTGCACCGCCAGACCGCGCAGACCGCCGCGTTGTACGGCATCGCCGACCGTGGCGTGGTAGCCCCCGGCATGCGCGCCGACCTGAACCTCATCGACTACGACCGCCTCGCCTTCGGACCCGCGCGCATGGCGTTCGACCTGCCCGCCGGCGCTCGCCGCCTGGTGCAGAAGGCCGATGGCTACGTGGCCACCTGGTGCGCCGGCGTGCAGACCGTCGCCGACGACGAGTTCACCGGCGCCCTCCCCGGCACCCTCCTCCGCGCCGCCCACTGACGCCACCGGGTTTCTGGGCGCGATCCGTCCCGCTTCGACTTCCGGGCGTGATTCGTCCCGGAAACCGGGACGAATCAGCGCCAGATGCCCGGAGATCCGACCCTGCGGCTCAGGCGGTGATGGCGGTGGGGCCGTGGATGAAGCAGAACTCGTTGCCCTCGGGGTCGAGCATCACCTGGAAGCCGCCGAGCTCGTCGTACACCACCTCGCCCACGCGTTGCGCGCCCCACGGCAGGGCCGAGGCGACGGCGTCCTCCAGATCGGCGACGTCGACGTCGAGGTGCACGCGGTTCTTCGCCACCTTCGCCTCGGGCACCAACTGGAAGCCGATGGTGAGACCGGTCGGGGGTTCGAGCGCCACCCATTCGTGGCTCTGGCGCACCACGTAGCCGCCCAGCACGTGCTGCCAGAACTCGGCCAGCTGCATCGGGTCGTGGCAGTCGATCACCACCTCGCCGAGCTTGCCGATCATGCGTGCTCCCCCAACGACCGGGTGGCACGGCCGAAGATGAAGAACGTGTCGAGGTACGGGTCGGGATCGGCCGACCAGCCGTAGCCACGCACCTCGTCCTCGGTACGCCGACCGAGACGCCCGCGGAACCACTCGAGGTCGGCTGCCTCCACCGTGACAGGCGGCAGGCCGGCGGCGGCCACTGCGTCGGCGAACCCGGCGCGGAAGATGCCGGCCACCCAGCCGAGGAAGTCGGCCGGCACGTCGACGGGCAGGCCGAGCGCATTGCGCAGGTCGGCCTCGTGGGTGTGCACGTCGAACACACCGTTCAGGCGTGGCGCACCCTCCGGGCTGGAGAACACGGCCTCCATGAACGGGGCGAGGGTCGTCCACTGATCGAGCAGATCGTCGAGCGACCGGTCCTTGCCGCGCGCCACCTGCGCCGCAGTCCACACGTCGCCGGGAGCGCCGGCCATGTTGCCCGACGTGGCGTCCTCTGCGATGCCCGACAAGTGCGCAATCACGTCGTGCACCGTCCACTCCGGGGTGGCGGGCACCACCAGCGACTCGTCGACTCCAGGTGCGGAGACCAGCGCCGTGATGCGTTCGCGGCAGGTGCGGTACAGAACTCCGGGGTCC
>SXKB01000131.1 GCA_005778215.1 Actinomycetota bacterium
GGTCACTCGACGCTCGCCGCAGCGGCTCTCAACGTTCACGCGTAACGACGCTCAAGCCGAACAGAGCAAACGGCAGCGGCCCCGGACAACGAGATGGTCGCGGCAAAAGCAAAGTGCGCTCGCTCACTGCGCTTAGGAGAGAGCTCATTTTTCCCATGGCCCGATTGCGTTCCAAAACGGGCTTCGCACAGTTCCACCATGCCACCCCATACACCCCGGAGGCGGCCGTTAGAAGACCAGCTCACACCACAGGTGCGGACGTCCCACGGGAGCGGGATGTCCGCGGCGGGCTCCGCATGGAGCTCCGCGTGAATCTCGGTCGCCATGATACGAAACGGGAAGGCGTAGATCGCACGGCAAGTCACTGCATCGAGATCGAGCTGAAGATCCTCCTGGTTCGCTGCGCGTTCACCCTGCAGCGTTTGCGCATCGCGCGACTTCTACCTGGCCGGCACGACCCCGATCGGTCGCCTGTAGCCGATGGCGGCCAGCACGCGTGGTTCGGTGGAGTTCCCGAACTGCCAGTCCGGGTGCGCGCCCAGTGCGTCGTTCACCATGGAGAAGGCCAGGCGCAGCGCCGCATACGCCGTCATGGCGAGCATTGGTTCATCGTCGAACCCAGCCACACGAAACGATTCGATGTCGGCGACGGCAGTCGGCAAGGAGCAACGACGGCGTGAATCGGTCGGCCGCTCATGTCAAGACCTTGCTCAGGCACAGATCCGAAGCGCCGGAGAACAACTCGGGCTTTCGCAGAGCTGCATCATTGCCGGAGCGGTTCAGGTCGATCTTGCGAGGTGCTACATCCCGCTGGTTACGGCTGCTTCATCCAACAGTGGCAACTGCTCGAGACCCAACAAGGCGAGGTACGTGTTGTGGTAGTGATGCAGGGCGGGCTCATTGCGGCCGAAGATCACATCCCTCAGTGCCCCCGAGTTTGCGGCGGTCTGCTGCGAGGCGGCCATTGCATAGTCCTCGTCGCGGATCACATGCGCGAACTTCTCGGCGATGTCAGCAGCGAATGCAGTGATCTCATCGCCCATCGCGGCAAGGGCTGGCTTGAGGTAGAAGCTCACACGGCTCACATGCCGGCTCGGGTCCTTGCGATCGGGATAGGCCCGCACAAGAAAACACCCGGCATCGAACGGCAACAGAATCACGTTCGGGAAGATCCAGTACACGGGCAGACCGGCAACGGTGATGTCCCACTGCTCCTCGGGCAACAGGCGCATGGCGTCGATGTCGCGCTTGCACAGGATCATTCGGTGCAGATGGCCGGCCTCGTCGTAGCACTGCACGTTGCCGTGGAACCCGTTGAACAGCGTGTCCCTGTGCAGCACGGAGAAGTGGTACGTCTCACCGAACGTATCCATCGCCAGCTTCCAGTTGCACCCCGTCTCGAACACCTGCCGTGTCAGCGGAACGAGATCAGCGAAGTGCCACGTGGGAAACTCGTCGTTGAACCATTCGCCCAACAGCTGGTCGAGATCGATCGCGGCTTCCGGGTCGGGGTGCACGAACAGCAAGCCGTGCCGTTCCTCAGCCGCAAGCGGACGCAGGCCGAGACAGCTCTTGTCGACGTCACCGAAGTGTTCGGACTTCGGTAGACCAACCATCGCGCCACCGGTGTCGTAGGTCCACGCATGAAATGGGCAGCTGAAGCGTCGCGTCGTGCCGCGCTCCTCGGTTTCAACGATGACCCCCCGATGACGGCACGAGTTCACGAATGCCTTGAAGGACCCATCGAGATCGCGCGTTGCCAAGATCGGAATCCCGAGGTCGTTGTTCGTCAGGAACGAGCCCGGTTCGGGGAGGTCGCCCGACAGCCCGATGCACTGCGGCGTCGCCATGAAGAACTCGTTCCACTCGCGCTCCGACCGCACAGGATCGGTGTAGATCGCTGTCGGCATTCGGCGGAGACCGCCTGCGTCCTCGTTCGTGCCCGCATCGAGGTGCGCGCAGAGCTGTTTGATCAGACGGACTTGCTCATCGTGACGCATACTTAGAGTGAACTCTAAACATGTCGAAGGGTCAAGTCCGTCAACTCATCCGGGCCACCCCGACACTGCAAGCCCGACTTGAAAGAAACCCAGCCAAGGTGCGCCAGACTCTTGCCGTGGGAGGACTGCGGGATCTCAACAAGGCGAAGCGGCGTGACGCCATCCTGGACGCTGCGGT
Source organism: Actinomycetota bacterium (assembly GCA_005778215.1). Lineage (GTDB taxonomy): Bacteria > Actinomycetota > Acidimicrobiia > Acidimicrobiales > Ilumatobacteraceae > UBA668. The sequence goes on from SXKB01000131.1 coordinate 2,179, forward strand.
CATCCTGCTCGGCACACGCGACTCCAGTGACATCACCACCGAAGAGATCGCTGCGCTCGCCGGCGTCTCAGCGGCCACCGTGTACAACCTGGTCGGCACACGCAACGAGCTGATGTACCAACTCGTCAGCCGAATCCTGACCGACCTTGCCGAATCGCTGCAGGCGCTCGACCCCGGCGACCCGATCGCCGCGGCACAGCTGGTCGTCGATCAAACCGTGCGCGCATTCGTCAGCAACCCCAACGCATACCGACAAGTTGTTGCTGTTACTCAACGCGCTGCGGCCGCACACCCCACTCCGATCGAGCCATCCAGCTTTCAAGTCGTGGCCATGCGCCAGGCACAGTCCATGGGCATCATCCGCAACGACATCGACGCATCGGGATTGGCCCGCCAGATCTTCCTTTCCTACACGGGAGCCGCCATGTTGTGGAGCTCGGGCCGACTCGACGATGCGGGCCTGCTGACTGCCGCCCGGCATGGACTCTTCACCGCTCTTGCCGCAGCAGCCACCGACGACTACCGAGAACAGTTCCTCGATCGCATGCGACCTCTCAGCAAGGCTCTCGAAAAGAAGGCGTGGAGATTCAACGGGCCACCCAACGCCACGCCGTAGCCAGCCGGGATGTCAGCGACACGTCGACACGCCAGGGGGCTGGTCGTGACGCCACGAGAGAATGTGGAAGGCCGACCGTGCGCGACCCAACCTCAGTCCTTCATCGCTCAGTACGAGTCTCGGATTGACCGAGTGGAACTGAATGCATGAACACCCGGCGCTGTGAGGGTCGCCGCCTACTCGCAGCAGCACGGGACCAACGGGCACCTACGCATCGCAGAAGGCAAACAACAGAGACCGAAGCGAACGACCCTGCTGCAGCAAAAGCAAAGGGTTCTCACCTGCCTCGCGTGGGAGAGCGCCCATTTGTCCCATGGCCCGATTGCGTTCCGAAACGGGCATCGCACAGTTCCAACATGCCACCCCATACACCCCCGAGGCGGCCGTTAGAAGACCAGCTCACAACACAGATGTGGAGGTCCCACGGGAGCGGGACATCCGCGCGGAGCACCGCGTGGATCTCGGTCGCCATGATACGAACGCTTCGTCGTACTCGGTCACGCCGAGCCCGCCCGTAGCCTGGCCGGAATGAGCACTCGTGCGGGCCAGGCCGCGAACAAGGCGCTTCGATCGGCGCTCGGATTCGCCGCCGCGCGCGTGGCGTCGAGCGACCGCTTGATGAGCGTCGTCTACGACCTGATGAACGAGACCAACTTCGCCGGCCTGGCGGAGCACGAGGAGATGCTCAGCGACTCGGTCCGGGTGAACGCCTACCACCGAGGCATCCGTCGCAACGTGCAGACGGGCGATGTCGTGGTCGACCTCGGCACCGGCACGGGCCTGCTCGCCTTCATGGCCAGCCGTGCCGGCGCGAAGAAGGTGTACGCGGTGGAGCACTCCGACTTCATCGAGATCGCCCGCGAGATCGGCCGCCACAACGGCTTCACGAACATCGAGTTCGTGCAGGCGAACAGCCGTGAGTTCACGCCGCCGGAACGGGTCGATGTGGTGCTGCACGAGCAGATGGGCGACGAGCTGTTCAACGAGAACATGGTGCAGAACCTGCTCGACGTACGCGACCGGTTCCTTCGGCCGCACGGTCGCATCCTGCCGGCGAAGTTCCGGCTCTTCGTCGAGCCGATCACGATGCACGAGTCGATGCGCGTTCGCCGCTTCTGGAACATCGAACTGCCCGATGGCATCGACCTCGGACCGATGCGCGAGTCGAAGATCGCCGGGGGCTACGACACCGGCCGCAACGAGCAGATCTGGCTGCGGCCGGGGTCGGTGGCCGCAACCCTCGGCGCACCGAGTCCGATCCTGGAGTTCGACCTCGACACGCTCGCGAGCGCCGATGCGCTGCCCACCGACTTCGTGGTCGAGCGCACGGCGTCGGCCGACATGATCGTCGACGGCACCTGCATCTGGTTCGAGGCCGTGTTCGACGACGACACGGTGTTGTCCACCTCGCCGCTCGAACCGATCACCAGTTGGGGCAACCGTCTGTACCGCCTCGATCGGGAGTTCGCCGAGGGCGAGCAGCTCCGTGTCGACGTGCACATGGGCCGTCTGACCGACCCCGACACCTGGCTCGTCCTGCACAGCTGATCGCAGCGGCGACAACTGTCAGGGCGTGGGGCAACGAAACTCGGTACCCGCCGCAGCTTCGTAGAGCTTCACCACCGACATCTCCCCCGACTTCGGACCGTGCTGCTGCAGCGCGCGCAGATGGATCTGCTCGACGAGGCGCGCCACCTCGGGATCGATGCCGGCACCCGTGCCGAGCGCAACACCCAACTGGATGTCCTTGCACACGAGGTCGAGCGTGAACCCGTCGTCGTAGTCGCCACGCTCCAGCACACTGTTCACGTCGTACTGCAGGAAGTTCGACTGTGTGGGTGAGGCGCAGAGCGCCTGCTGCAGCATCCGCAAGTCCAGCCCCAGCCTCGACGCCATCGCCAACACCTCCGACGTCCCCGTCGCGTAGACGAACCACAGCAGGTTCAGCAACACCTTGATCGCGTATCCGTTGCCGTTCGGACCGGCGTGGTAGATCTGGTCAGGCATACCACCCAGCGCCCTGAACAGTGGCAGATGGCGCTCGTACAACTCTTTCGAGCCGCCCACGAAGATCTGCAACGACGCCGAGGAACGCGAGGCGCCGATCGGTGCCTGGGCGAGGAACGACACCGGGGCGTCCATCACCGCAACTCCACGCTGTTGGGCCTCGGCCATCACCTCGCGGGCCACCTCCACCGATGAGGTGCTCATGTCGATGAAGGTGCTGCCCGGCCGCATGTGCTCGAGGGCCCCGGCCGCGCCGATCATGATCTGCCGCACCTGTTCCGGCCCGGGCAGCACCGTGATCAACACCTCACTCTGGGACGCCACCTCGGCGACGGTGTTGGCCCAGCATGCGCCCGCCGCGACGAGGTGCTCGGCCTCGTTCCGGTCGAGGCTGTGCACCAGCAGGCGATAGCCCGCCGCTTGCGCACTGCTGGCCATCGGATTGCCCAGGTTGCCGAGCCCGATGAATCCGAGAGTGGGCAGGTGCGCGGTCGCGTGGGTCCCCATCCGGGCGACGGTAACACCCGGGCAACATCGCGGATCGGCGGCATGGTGCCGGACATGGCCGTGTGGCAACCTGGACACATGCCCCGACGCGGTCGGCCTCCCCTCCGCAGCGACGACACCATTCTCGATGTCGCGCTGCGCGACTTCGCGGCGCTGGGGTACGACGCCACCTCGGTGCGCGCACTCAACGCCGAGCTGGGTCTGAGCCACGAGACCATCACCCAGCGCTTCGGGACCAAGGAAGCACTGTTCCGCGCGGCGGTCTCCCACGGTGTCCATCGATTCGTGGCCGAGTTCGATCGCGAACTCGAGTCGGCCACACCCGCCGACGACCTCGAGCGCCTGCGCGCCACGACCCGGGCCTTCATCGTCGCCATGTCGCACCACCCCGCACTCGGCGAACTGATCCACCACCAGAGCATCAACGACATCGAGCGCGACGTGCTGATGACCGACATCGGACTGGGCGACCGACTGCTGACAGTGTCGAGACTGTTGCACCGCCTGCGCGCCGAAGGGCGGATTCGCGACATCGACCTGCGCGAGTTCTGGTTCCTCGTGCAGGGTGGCGCCGGGCCCTTGCACTTCGAGCAACTGGCACGCATGTTCGACCCGGTCGACGGGCCGCTCGAACGTGAGCGGCACATCGAACGCGCGACCGACCTGATCGTGCGAGCTGTGCGCACCGACACGCCTGACTAGCGTTGACGAAGGGGCGGCCCAAACTGGGCCGGCGCCACCTCGGGGGATTCGCGATGTCAACCTGGTCGGAGATCGTGACCGCAGAACCGGCACTCGCGGCGCGCGTGCAGGCGTTGTTCGACGCAGGTCGGCACAAGACCATCGCCACCCTGCGCGCCGACGGGTCACCCCGCATCTCGGGCATCGAGTGCGAGTTCGTCGACGGCGCGCTGCGCTTCGGCTCGATGGACGGCGCCCGCAAGAGTGCCGACCTGCTGCGCGATCCGCGCTTCGCGCTGCACGGGCCCACGGTGCACCCGGTGGAGGGCAGGGAGGCCGAGTGGCCGGGTGAGGTGAAGATCGCGGGGCGAGCGCGACCACTGGACGCTCCGGCCACGCCGGAAGGCGGCACACAGTTCGAGGCCGACATCACCGAGGTGGTGTTCACCCACCTCGACGACGCCGCCACGATGCTGATCGTGGAGTGGTGGACGCCAGCCAACGGTCTGCAGCGCGTGGAGCGAGCATGACCGAACAACACGACCTCACCAGTGAGTCCACCCGCTTCCGTCTGTACGCGGCACGGCTCGAGCGGCTGCGGGCGACGATGCGCTCGATGGACTGCGAGGTCACGCTCATCCTCGATCCCGTGAACATCCAGTACGCAACCGGTGCGTCGAACATGAGCGTGTTCACCACACGCACACCCGCGCGGTACCTGCTGCTGTTCGCCGACGGACCCTCGGTGCTGTTCGACTACCTCGGTGGCGAGCACCTCGCCGAACACCTGCCGACGGTCAGCGAAGTGCGTCTCGCCCAGGGCCTGTGCCACGTGAGCACCAACGGCGCCGTCGAGGAGGCATCCGACCTCATGGCGGCCGAGATCCGGTCGCTCGTGCACGACCAACTCGGCCAGGTCGGCCGCCTTGCCATCGATCGTTTCCCGTTTCGGTCGGTCGACGCGCTGCGACGTGAGGGGTTCACGCTCACCGACGCCGACCCCGTGTTCGGCCGCTCGCGCCGAGTGAAGCTGCCGATCGAGATCGACTACATGCGCGCCGCGATGCACGCCGTGGAGCGGGCGACGCTGGAGTTCGAGCAGTGGATCCGACCCGGCGTGACGGAGATGGAGGCGTGGAGCCACTTCCACCAGCCGTTCATCGCGCAGCACGGTCAGTACACCGTGACCCGGTTGATGCAGTCGGGGGGTCGCACCTTCCCGTACTTCCAGGAGTGCAGCGAGAAGGTCATCGACGACGGCGACCTCGTGTGCCTCGACACCGATGCGATCGCGATGGAGGGTTACGCGGTCGACTTCTCACGCAGCTACCTCGCGGGCGACCGCGCCGCCACACCCGAACAGCGCCTGTTGTATGGCCGTGCGTACGAACAACTGCAGCACAACCTCGCGCTCATCGGCCCGGGCGTGACGTTCGAGTACGCCGGCCGCAACGCCTGGCCCGTGCCGCCCGAACACCAGGCGAGCCGCTACTACACCCTCGGGCACGGATTGGGCATGACGGGCGAGTACCCGAACCTGCCCTTCGTGCTGGACGAGTCGGCGCCGTACCCGCTCGACGACGTGTTCGAACCGGGCATGGTGTTCTGCGTGGAGAGCTACGTCGGATCCGACGCCAGCGGGCAGGGCGTGAAACTCGAGGAACAACTGCTCATCACCGAGACCGGCGTGGAGATCATGAGCACGCTCCCGTTCGACGCCCGGTTGGGGTGACGGCCGGACTACGCGGCGACGACCGCCCACCGGGCGATGCCGTCGGCCTCCACGGAAGGCAGCCCGAGCGACATGAGCAACCGTGCGATGACGGACACCCGATAGTCGGGATCGGTGTCGCCCTCGATGACGCGTCGGGCCGCGAGCAGCAACGCGCCGAGCACCACGTCGAGCGTGCCGTGATCGGGTGGCGCCGCGAACCGACCGATGCGATGGCCCTCGGCGAGGTCGTCGCGCAGATGAGCCAACGGACCCTCCACCAGCAGTGCTCGCTGCGCGGCCTCGAGTCGCAACGCCATGCGCACCGTCGTCGGCGAACTGACCGCGGTGGCGAGCGCTCGGGCGCTGATGCGCGCGAACCGTTCGGCCGGGTCCGCCTCGTGCACCTCGCGCGCCGCGACGACCGCGAACCCCTCGACGGTGTGCGACACCAGCGTGTCGAGCAGCTCGTCGCGGTCGCGGAAGTAGTTGTAGAAGGTGCCGTGCGAGACGCCGGCTCGCCCTGCGACGTCGGCGACGCTGAAGCCCTCGCCACGCTCGGCCAGCACCTCGAGCGCCGCATCGAGCAGCGCCTGGCGGGTGCGCGACTTCTTCTTGTGGCCGCGAGTGAGCGGTGCATCGGCGGTGGCGATCACGATTGACACTCTTGTCAATATTGACCATAGTGTCAAGTCATGTCCGGCTCGCTCTCCCTCCGCCTCGCCCACGCCACGCTCGCCGTGCGCGACCTCGACCGCATGGTCGCCTTCTACACCGAGGTGCTGGGCTTCCACGTCACCAACCGCGGTGAGCCGGTGCCCGGCATGGGCGAGATGGTGTTCATGTCACAGACCCCCGACGAGCACCACCAGCTCGTGTTGGTGCACACCGCCGAGCCGGCGCCTCGGGCGTTCATGATGGCCGACCACCTCGCGTTCCGAACCGGCTCGCTCGACGACCTGCGGGCCCTCACCGCGCGCCTTGCGGCCGACGACAACGGCAGCGCCATTCCCATCTCCCACGGCAACGCCTGGTCGGTGTACTTCACCGATCCCGAGGGCAACGGCCTGGAGTGCTTCCTCGACACGCCGTTCCACGTCGCCCAGCCCTACGCCGACGGGCTGGACCTCTCGCTCTCCGACGCCGAGATCGAAGCCACCACCCGCGCGAAGATCGAGTCGCTCCCCGAGTTCCAGCCGTTCCCGCAGTGGCGCGCCGACATGGCCGCCCGCCTCGACGGCGCGCAGGGCTGACGCGATGGACCTCGGGATCGCCGGTCGCACCGCCATCGTGTGCGCCTCGAGTCGCGGCCTCGGCTTCGCCTGCGCCGATGCACTGGCGCGCGAAGGCGTGCACGTCACCATCAACGGACGCGACGCCGCGGCGCTCACCGCCGCCGCGGCGCGACTCACCGAACGGCATGCGGTGCGGGTCACCACGGTGCCGGGCGACATCGCCGAACCAGCCACCCGCGACGCGCTGCTCGTCGCCTGTCCCGCTCCCGACATCCTGGTGAACAACAACGGTGGGCCCACGCCCGGCCGGTTCGCCGATTGGGACCGCGACGCGTGGATCGCTGCGCTCGACGCGAACATGCTCGCGCCGCTCGCGATGATCCGCGCCGTGCTCGATGGCATGGTCGAGCGCGGCTTCGGCCGCATCGTCAACATCACCTCGGCGATGGTGAAGACACCGATGGCACCGATGGGCCTCTCCACCGGCGCGCGCACCGGGCTCACCTCGGTGGCGAAGGCACTGTCGAAGGACGTCGCCCGCGCGAACGTCACCATCAACAACCTGCTCCCCGAGCGCATCGACACCGAGCGGCAACGGCAGATGGCCGAGCTGCACGCGTCGATGGCGAACATCACCGTCGAGGAGGCGTACGTGCGGATGGCGAAGACCATCGCGGCCGGCCGTCTGGGCCGCCCCGAGGAGCTGGGCGACGCGTGCGCGTTCCTGTGCAGCGCGCAGGCCGGCTACATCAGCGGCCAGAACCTGCAGCTCGACGGCGGCTCGTACGACGGACTGCTCTGACATGGCCGACGAACTCGACGTGCCGTACCTCGTGGTCGGTGCCGGCCCCGTGGGCCTCACTGCCGCCCGCCTGCTCGCCAACGCCGGTCGACGCTGCGTGGTGGTGGAGCGCCGCGACGGCCCGCAGCGCAACCCTGCTGCGCACGTGGTGAACGCGCGCACACTCGAGATCTTCCGTCAGGCAGGGTTCGACATGGCGGGCATCGCCGCGATCGCGGCCAACCCCGCCGACGCAGGCCACGTGAACTTCGTGACCCGCCTGAACGGCGACCTCATCGGCAGGCTGCCGTTCGAGCGGCAGGGCGACGAATGCCTCGCCCACACTCCGGTGCCGCTGCGCAACATCTCGCAGCATCGGCTCGAGCCGTTGCTGTCGGCCGAGGTGGCGGCGCAGCCCGAGGTCGACCTCCGGTACTCCACCGAGTGGGTGTCGAGCACCCAGTCGGCCGACGGCGTGGTGTCGGTGATCCGCAACGTCGACACCGGCGAGGAAACGGTCGTGCACAGCGAGTATCTGCTGGGGGCCGACGGCGCGGGCAGCGGCATCCGCAAGTGGCTGGGCGTGGAGATGATCGGCCCCGCCGGCATCCAGTCGTTCGTCGCCATCCACTTCCATGCAGACCTCCGCCGCTACCTCACCGGTCGGGTGGGCGTGCTCCACTTCGTGATGGACCCCGAGGCGGGCGGCACATTCATCGCCCACGACATCGATCACGAGTGGGTGTACATGGTGCCGTTCGACCCCGCCGTCGAGTCGGTCGATCACTACCCCACCGCCCGGTGCGAACAGCTCGTGCACGCGGCCATCGGCGACCCGACGGCCGACATCGACATCGTGGGCGCCGGCACCTGGCACATGACGGCGCAGGTGGCCGACGCCATGCGCCGCGATCGGGCGTTCCTGCTGGGCGACGCCGCACACCGCTTCCCACCCACGGGCGGCATGGGCCTGAACACCGGCGTGGCCGACGCGCACAACCTGATCTGGAAGCTGCAGGCCGTCGACGAGGGCTGGGCCGCACCGACGCTCCTCGACTCGTACGAGGCGGAACGGAAGCCGATCGCCGAGGTCAACTGCCAACAGAGCCTCACCAACGCGTTCAAGATGGTGCTGCTCGCCCAGGCGCTGCAACTGCACCCGGGCGCCACGGGTGCCGACCTCGCCGGCACGCTGGCCGACCCGGCGAACCGAGCCGCCATCGACGCCGCGGTGCAGGAGCAGGCCACCCACTTCGACATGCTCGGCCTGCAGATCGGCTACCGCTACGGCCACACCTCGCCCGACATCGACCCGCGGGCCTTCGCACCGTCGGGTGCCGTGGGCGAGCGCCTGCCGCACGCGTGGTTGGGCGACGGCCGTTCGATGCTCGACCTCGTCGCTTCGTCGGGGGTGACGCTGCTCACGCGCGGCGCGCACGCCGTGTGGGCCGATGCCGCGGCGCAGCTGGCGATGCCGGTGCACCACGTACGGCTCGACGAACAATCGGTCGACCCTGCATGGTTCGACATCTGCGGACTCGAACCCGAGGGTGCCCTGCTGGTGCGCCCCGATCAGCACATCGCATGGCGGGCCACCCGCCCATCGAC
>SXKB01000132.1 GCA_005778215.1 Actinomycetota bacterium
AGGTCGTTCCAGATGAGCACCATCGCGATGCAGCGCGCGAGGCCCACGATGATGAGCCCGGTGCGGTACTCGGGCAGGTCGGGCAACAGCAGCCACGCCAAGGTGAACATCACGGCCGGTCCCACGACCCAGTTGAGCACCAGCGACATCGCGAGGGATCGGCGGTCGGCCACCACGTGACCGATGCGGGTGTACTTCACCTTGGCCAGCACCGGGTACATCATCAACAGCAGACCCAGGGCGATGGGCAGCGAGACGGTGTCGATCTTCACCTTCTCGAGGGTGTCGTCGAGCCCGGGGAAGGCCCGGCCCAGCAGCAGTCCGGCCAGCATCGCGAGACCGATCCACACGGGCAGCAGGCGATCGAGTGTGGAGAGCTTGCCCGGTCGCTCCGCGAGGTCGGTGCTCATGCGACACCGCCGCGCAGGCCGGCCTCGACGCTGGCGAAGTCGTGTGCAGCGAGCCACAGCCGCAGCAGGTGGCGTCGTTCGGCAGGATCGTCGGCGTCGTCGTAGGCCTCGCGTGCGTGGAGGATGCGGCCGTTGTTCAGCAGTTGCACGTCGCCCGGCCGGAAGTCCATCTCGAGGTGGAACGACGGGTCGTTGGCGAGTTGCTCGAGCAGCGCCATCGCCTCCAGTTGGGTGTCGGTGAGGCGCGGCACCTCGGGGTGCTCCTGCGCGTCGCGGATGTACCAGCCCAGGTAGAACACGCGAGGCGTGCCATCGAGGTCGTTGATGGGCGCGAGCATGAAGTACGGCAGCTCGCCCTCGGGCACGTCGCCCTGACGGTCCCACGCCATCGTGGTGTAGAGCGCCTCGAGCAGCTCGGGTCGCGTGCGCAGCATCTCGTTGTAGATGGCGCCGGAGCTGACGATGCGGCTCTCGCCGCCGCGCAGTGCGGTGTGCAGGCACAGCAGGCCGATGATGTCGGCGCCGTCGGTGTGGAAGTCCTGTCGTTCGCGGGTGCGGTACAGGCGCACCTTGCCGGCGCTCGGCGGCAAGCGCTCGTCGCGCACATGGGTGAGCAGCTCGGCGTCCTTGTTCTGGCCGACCGGTCGCCCGAAGTGGGTGCCGAGGCCGGCGTAGGCCAGCTCGATGCCGGCCTCGTCGAGCAGGTCGACGGGGAAGTCGCGCAGCAACAGGTACCCGCGCCCGGCGGCCAGGGCATGCACCCACGCCCACAGGTCGTCGACCATCGTCGGCAGCGGGAACTGCTGCCGATCGATGGTCGCGAGCGTGATGCCGCGTGCCTGTGCGTCGAGGGTGGCGGCCACGATGGCCTCACGGTGTGCGGCGGTGAGCACCACCACCCCTTCGTCGGGGGTGAGGTCACCCGACCGCCACACGGCGGGGCCCGACTGGAACTGGCGCACGGGCATGGTCATGGTGAGGTCAGCAGCAGCTGGACGCCGGCTTGGCGCCGAGGGCGACGGTCTCGGCCGCGGGGGTGCAGCAGCCATCGGCCGGCACCTTGGCCATCGAGCCTGCGTCGGCGAGCACGGTGTACACCTCCCAGGGCTCGGCGTCGGGGCCGTGCACCCACACCTTGTCCTGGAGGGCGTAGCAGCACTCGGTCTGCTGCTCGATGTCGGTGGCGAGGCCTTCGGCCTGCAGGCGGGTGATGGCGGCGGTGACACGCTCGGTGTCCTCGACCTCCACGCCCAGGTGGTTCAGCGTGCCGCCCTCGGTGGGGTTCTCGATGAGCACCAGCTTCAGCGGGGGCTCGGCGATGGCGAAATTGGCGTAGCCCTCGCGGATCTTGGCCGGCTCGGTGCCGAACAGCTTCGTGTAGAAGGTGATGGCCTGCTGGAGGTCGGAGACGTTCAGGGCCAGTTGCACTCGTGACATCGTGTGCTCCTCTCGTACGGGGTGATGTTACATTGACGGATGTCGATACGTGCATGCTACCGATATATCGATGATTGTCAATATATTTCTCGAAGGAGGTCGCCATGGCGGCTCGTACTGCGCCGACATCACCCATCACCACGCCGTGCTGCGCCACCGTGGGCAGTACCGACTTCGACGTCGCCGACGCCACCGAGCTGGCGAAGGGGTTCGCCGCCCTCGCCGACCCGGTGCGCCTGCATCTGCTGTCCATGATCACGACCTCGGGTCCCGGCGGTGCGTGCGTGTGCGACCTCATCGAGCCATCGGGCCGGTCGCAGCCCACGGTGAGCCACCACCTCAAGGTGCTGCGCGAGGCGGGGTTGGTCACCAGCGAGAAGCGCGGCACCTGGGCGTGGTACCACGTGGTGCCGGATCGTGTCGCGCAGTTGCGCGGCGCGCTCGCCGACTGAGGCGAATGCCCGCCGGCGTCCCGCTCGCCGTGACAGATTGATCGCCGTGTACACCCCGGCCCACTTCCGCATCGACGACCCCGATGAGTGCTTCGACATCGTCGAGCGCAGGGCGGTCGGCACCCTCGTGGTGAGCGTCGGAGGGGGGTTCGAGGCGTCGTTGCTGCCGTGGGTGGTGCAACGCCTCGGCGAAGGCCGCGGGCTGTTGCAGGGCCACGTCTCGAAGGCGAACCCGTTGGCCACGCTGGCCGCCGACGCCGTGCCCGCGCTGGTGATCTTCGACCTCGTCGACGGGTACGTGAGCCCCACCTGGTACGCCAGCAAGGCCGAACACCACCAGGTGGTGCCGACCTGGAACTACGTGAGCGTGCACGTGCACGGCACGGTGCGCACCGTGGATCAGCCGCACTGGTTGCGCGAACAGATCGGCATGCTCACCGAGGAGCACGAGGCCGACATGAAGGTGCCGTGGTCGGTGCACGACGCCCCCGACGAGTTCATCTCGAAGATGCTGAAGGGCATCATCGGCCTCGAGTTCCACGTCGAGCGACTGGAGGGCAAGGCGAAGCTGAGCCAGAACCGCTCGGCCGCCGACCGTGCCGGGGTGATCGCCGGACTGAACGCCGTCGGCGACGATCCGCTGTGGGCGGCGATGCAGGAGTGGGGCCTCGACGAAGGGGGAGTGGAGTGAGCCGCGAAGTGGTCACCGTGTTCCGCAACCGACTGCGCAACGACGCAGCCGACGAGTACGGCGCGCTGTCGCCGCACATCCTCGACCTGGCGCGCTCCATGCCGGGGTTCGTCGACGCGAAGACCTTCGCCGCCGCCGACGGCGAGCGCGTCACCATCGTCACCTTCGCCGACCGGGCCACCCACGAGGCATGGCGCGACCACCCCGAACACCGCGCCGCGCAGCAGCGTGGCATCGCCGAGTTCTACGCCGACTACTCCATCCAGGTGGCCGACGTCACGTACTCGCACCGTTTCGAACAGCGCGAGTAACTCGAGTGTCAGCCCTTCGGGTGGGCGAACAGGAAGTCGAGGATGCGTTCCGACATCGGGTGTGACCCGTCGGGGACGTTCAGGGCCGGCACGTGCGGGCCGCCGTCCATCGTCCACAGCTCCACGGCCACACCCTCGGGGCAGTCGCCGTACGCCTGCACCGAGGTCTCGGCGCCGTCGATGAGCGGCAGCAGGTCGATCGGCTCACCGGTGGGCGTGGGCTCGGTGGCGCAGCCGTTGTAGCCGGCCCACGTGGCGGTGGACTGCGCGGCGCCGGGATAGGTGCCGTTGATGATGGGCGTGCTGCCGCCCTCGTAGGCGATGGTCTCGTCGGCCGTGCCGTGGAGCTGCAGCACACTGACGGGCTCGGACGGCGCGCAGTCGTCCTCGTCGGCGAACGTGGCGCCGGCGAGGCTGGCGATGGCAGCCACTCGGCCGGCCAGCTCGCACGCCATGCGGTACGACATGAACCCGCCGTTCGAGTGGCCCATCACGTAGATGCGCTGCGGGTCGACGTTCTTCTCGGCGCTCACCTGGTCGATGATCGCGGTGAGGTACGCCACGTCGTCGACCTCGCTCTGGAAGCCGCAGCACGCATCGGTGGCGTTCCAGAACTGGCTGCCGATCTGGTTCACCGTGCCGTCGGGGTGCACGTACAGGAAGCCGCGCTCCTCGGCGAGCGGCTGTAGTTGGAAGAACGCCTCCTGCAGCTCGCCGCTGGCGCCGAACCCGTGGAGCAGGATGACGAGCGGCATCGGCGTGGCGGGGTCGTAGCTCGACGGCGTGAACACCTCGAACGGGCGGGCCGGATCGGGCGGCGCGACGCTGTCGGTGGTGCCCTCGGTGGTGTCGGGTGCCGCCGTGGTGTCGGGGGCAGCGGTGGTGTCGGCCGTCGGGGTGGTGTCGACGGCAATGGTGGTGTCGGGCGTGGTGCCGGCGCTGGTGTCGCTGTCGTCGCTGCAGGCGGACAGGAGGGCGGCGCCGACGAGGAGGAGGGTGACCATTCGTCGCATCCCGTGCACTGTACGGACGTTTCGCGCCGTCCGCCCGTCGTGCGCCGCGCTCGCGCTCAGGTGTCGGGCGACATGAACGGCGCAACGTCCTCAGCGGACTGACGCACCTGCCAGTCGCGATCCTCGAGGGCGGCGGCCAGCGCGGCCTGCACCTCGGGACCGTCGAACGGGGCCAGCGCCAGCACCGCGCGTCGCCGGATGGCCGGCTTGTCGGTGCAGCCGGCGAGGATGGCGGGCAGGCCGCGTTCGTCGCCGATGGCGCCGAGCGCCGCGACCGCGGCTTCGCGCACCAGCGGGTCGGAGGCGTCGGTGGCCAGCACGACGAGGCGGTCGAGCACCAGGTCGTCGACGGTGTCGTGCAGCGGCTGCTGCTCACCCGCGGCGAACGCCGCCGCCTCCACCACCACCGGATCGGGGTCGTGCAACGCCGGCAGCAGTGGCACACCGACCCGGGTGGCCGACAGCAGCACCGCCCGCCGGCGTATGGCGGTGGTGGTGTCGTACAGCGCGGCGATGAGGTCGTCGTCGGTGAGGGCACCCATGCGGGCGAGTGCGCCCAGGGCCAGCTCGCGGGCCACCGGATCGGGGTCGCGCAGCGCGGCGCGGGCCGTGGGCTCGTCGCCCTCGTGGCCCGCGGCGGCCAGTTCGCGCCAGTTCATTGCTTCAACATCTGGGTGAGAGTGATGACCGCCCAGGCGATGCCGAAGCCCAGCACCGTCGCCAGTACGGCACCCACCCACACGGCCAGCACGCTGCTCGCGACCACGCTCCACACGCGGCGCAGCACGGGGGTGGGCGCATGCAGCGGGGTCTGCACCGTGGTGACCTCCACGCCGGTGGGGGCACGGTCGGGTCGCCGGGCGCGTGCCGGATGCGCTGTCGCTCTGGCAGTCTTTCGCCACCCGGTCGCGATCAACGCCACAATGGCAAGACCGGCAATCCAGCCAGCCGCGGTGGTGACCTCAGTGATACTCACGCAATCCGACACTGTACCGGTGGGTCCTCCCGCCGTCAGCGCGCCGTCGCCGCGGCACCGCTGGTGGGCCGTGCCATTGGCCGTGCTCGGCTTCGTGGCCATCGTCGGCGTGCTGGCAGCGGCCGTGATGCCGTCGAAGTGGTTCGTCGAGAAGGACCGCTGCGTCGAGCGCGACGAGTCGAACGAGTGCGTGGCCACCGAGCAACAGCCCGTGGAGTTCGCGCTGGTGCCGGCCGACGCCGAGGCGGTCGAGCCGCGGCTTGCCATCGACGGCACCGAGGTGTTCCCCAGCGACGGTGAGATCTACTTCGTCACCATCCGCCAGCCGAAGATCACGTTGCTCGACTGGCTGGTCACCCGGCAGTCGCCGGCAGTGAAGTACATGAGCTACACCGACAAGTACGGCGACCAGACCGAGGAGCAGTTGCTGCAGTCGGGTCAGCGGCAGATGACCGGGGCCAAGGATCGCGCCACCTATGTGGCGTTGAAGGCGGCGGGCTTCCCGGTGTCGCGCAAGGAAGGTCCGGCCATCGTCGACTACCTGCTGTGCCTGGAGGCGAACGACGCCGGCACGAAGTGCGAGACGTTCGTGCCGGCGGCCGACGTGCTGCAGCCCGACGACGTGATCACCGAGTTGAACGGCCAGCCCGTCGACACCCTCGACGATCTGTCGCCCATCCTGGCCGAGGTGGAGCCCGGCGAGGTGATCCCCATCACCTTCGAACGCGACGGTGAGGAGCAGGAGGGGGAGATCGAGACCATCCTCGCCCCGGGCGAGGATGCGCCGCGCACCATCATCGGGTTCAGTCCGATCGACACCACCACGGTCGACCTGCCGCCCGGCATCGAGGTGGAGTTCGACACCGAGGGCATCGGCGGCCCGTCGGCCGGTCTGGCGTTCACGCTCACGCTCATCGACGAGATCACCGAGGGCGACCTGATGGGTGGTGGCCGCGTGGCGGTGACCGGCGAGATCGACATCGACGGCAACGTCGGCGCGATCGGCGGGCTCAGTTCGAAGGCATCGGCGGTGCAGCAGGTGGGCGTGAAGTACTTCCTCGTGCCCGCCAGCCAGCCCGAGACCGGCTTCGACAGCGTCGAGGCGGCGCGCGGCGTGGTGGGCGACGACGTGGAGATCATTCCGGTGGCCACCCTCGACGAGGCGCTCGCAGTGCTGGAGCGACTGGGCGGCGACCCCGTCCCCGACTGACCCCTCGGCAGGGGATGCCACCCTTTCGAGTGCTGGTCGACCTACGCTGGGTGGTCAATGGCCATGTCGTTCTCCCGTCCGGACCCGTCATCGCCCACGGCGGTGTCGACAGCGTCCTTCACGACGTCCCGAAAGGGATTCGAGCAGGGCGAGGTGCGCGACTTCCTGCGAATGGTGGCGGCCGAGCTGGCCCGTCTGCAGGAGCGCGAGAAGTTCCTCGAGCGCGAGCTGCGCGCCGCACAGCGCGGCACCACCAACGCGAACGTGGCCCTCGACGAGGAAGTGGTCACCCGCCTGCTCGGTGAGGAGGCCGCGCGCATCCTGTCCACCGCCCGCGAGGCGGCGTCGCAGATCAAGGTGCGCGCCGAGGAGAACGCCTCGCGGGTGCTCCGCGAGGCCACCGACGAGGCGCAGCGTCTGCGTGAAGAGGCCGAGATCGAAGCATCCCGCCGTCGTCAGGACGCCGCGGCCGACGCCGAGTCGGAGCTGCAGATGGCCAAGCAGCAGGGCCGCGACATGGTGAACGAGGCTCGCGCCTACCGCGAGCGGGTGCTGGGCGAACTGGCCCGACGCCGCGAGATGGCGCGGCAGCAGATCGAACAACTGGTGCACGGTCGCGATCGTCTGCTGCAGGCCTTCGAACGTGCGCGCATCGCAGCCGTCGACGTGATGGCCGAGATGACCCCGCTGGGCGAGGGTGCCAACGAGTACGTGAACCTCGCGCCCACCACCGGCCCCGTGCCGTTGATGGTGCCGGCCGAGGAACTGCGCCGCGCAGCGCGCGAGCAGCAGGAGCGCGAGGCGGCCGCCGAGGAACCGGCGGTCGACGAGATCGTGGCCGACATCGAGGCCGAGACCGAGCTCGAGGTGGAGGACGAACCCGTCGCCGCCGACGTCGAGGAGGAAGTGGTCGACGAGGTGGTCGAGGCCACCGAGTTGTACGACGTGGAGCTGGAGGACCCCGACGAGGCCGACGCCGAGGTCGAGGCCGAACTCGAGGCCGACGGCGAGACCGAGACCGAGGTGGTGGCGCTCGACATCCAGCCCACCGACGACATCGACGACGCCGAGGCCGACGACGACGCCACCATCGCCCCGGTGGTGTCGCTGTTCGGCGGCGACACCCCACCGCAGGCCAGCGCGGCGCACGAGCCCGAGCCCGAGGTCGCCCCGTCGAAGGGCAGTGTCGACGACCTGTTCGCCAAGCTGCGCGCCTCGCGCACCGACACCGTGGCCGAGCGCGCCCGCCAGGCCGAACCCGAGCCCGAGCCGGTGACGGTGGATGCCACCGAGGAGTTGTCGGTGTTCCAGGCGTCGCCCGAGGCGCCCGCCAGCGACGTCGAGTACGAGGATTCCCCGTTCGGTCGTCGCGACGCCGAACTCACCCCGCTCATCGTGGCGGCGGCGCGCAAACTGAAGCGCGTGCTGGCCGACGAACAGAACGAGGTGCTCCACTCGCTGCGCAGTGCCAAGTCGGTACATGCGCTCTCCGACCTGCTGCCCGACGAGGCTGAGCACGTGCGTCATTACGCCACCGCGATGCACGACGAACTGGTCGCCGCGGCCGTGGCCGGCGCTGCCAGCGTCGACGACGGCAACGTGAAGGAGCACACCAAGACCGTCACGAAGGGCAATGCGCTCGAGCCCGCCGAGAAGGCCATCGCCACCTCCATCGTGCAGCCGTTGCGCGACCGGCTCGAGCGGGCCGTGGCCGACGCGAACGGTGACGCGAGCGATCTCACCGCCATCGTGCGGGCGGTCTACCGCGAGTGGAAGAACCAGCGCATCGACGAACACCTCGACGACATCGCCCAGCTGGCGTTCGGTCGCGGTGCGCTCGTGGCGCTCGCGCCCGGCACCCCGGTGTGCTGGACGGTCGACCCCAACGGCCCCGACTGCCCCGACGCCGAGGACAACGCGCTGGCGGGTGTGGTGAAGGCCGGCGATCCGTTCCCCACGGATCACGTGTGCGCCCCCGCGCACGAGGGGTGCCGCTGCATGCTGCAGCGAGCACCGCTGTAGCCTTCGCCGCGTGCAGAACCCTGCAGACCTCCCCCGCTCTGCCCGCCCCCGCCGTGTGAGCGATCGCGGGCGCGCCTTCATCATCATCGCTGCGGTGGTGGTGGTGGGCCTGTTGCTCTCCGCCCGCTTCCTGGCCGGCTTCTACACCGAGTTCCTGTGGTTCGACTCGGTGGGTCGCGACGATGTGTTCTGGGGTGAGATCGGCGCCAAGGTCACGCTGTTCGCCATCTTCGGTCTCGCGTTCGCCGCACTCGCGGTGCTGAACCTCGTCATCGCCGACCGGCTCGCGCCGCAGGCGTTCTCCGCCAACACCCATCCGGTGGTCGAGCGGTTCCACGAGTTCTTCGGCAACCGCCTGCGCATCGTGCGGTTCGGCATCGCCATCGCGCTGGCGCTGTTGTTCGCGGCGCCGGCCGTGGCCCGCTGGCAGGACTGGCTGATGTTCCGCAACAGCAAGTCGTTCGGTGTCAACGATGCGCAGTTCGGCAACGACGTGGGGTTCTACCTGTTCAAGCTGCCCTTCGTCACGTTCGTGCTCGACTGGCTGTTCCTGGCCGTGGGCTTCATCACCATCCTGGTGCTGTTCACCCACCTGCTCGCCGGGGGCATCGTGGTGCAGCCGCCGCGACCCAAGATGCGGCGTGCCACCAAGGCGCACCTCGCCGTGCTGCTGGCGCTGATGGCCGTGCTGAAGGCCGCCGACTACTGGGTGATGCGCTACGAGCTCACCAACGCGAACCGCGGCTCGTTCACCGGGCCGAACTACACCGTCGTGAACGCGCAACTGCCGGCGGTGCTGCTGCTGGCGCTCATCGCACTGCTCGCCGCCGTGCTGTACCTGAGCACCCTGAAGACCGACAAGTGGCGTCCGGCCATCATCGCCTCGGCGCTGTGGGCCGTGGTGGCACTGGTGGGCGGCGTCATCTATCCCGCCGTCGTGCAGTCGTTGGTGGTGAACCCCAACAAGAAGGACAAGGAAGCGCAGTTCATCGAGCACAACATCGAGGCCACGCGTCAGGCGCTGGGCATCGGTGGCGTGGAGGTGCGCGAGGCGCGGTTCGACACCGTCACCACCCGCGAGGTGGAGGACGACGTCGCCGCGTTGCAGGACGTGCGGCTCATCAAGCCCGACGAGAAGATGGAGACCCGGTTCCGTACCGACGAGGGCCAGCCGGGCATGACCATCGCCGACCTCGACCCCGACCGCTACGAGGTCGACGGCCGCGTGCAGCAGGTCATCGTCGGCGCTCGCGAGCTCGACCTGTCGCAGGTGGGCAACAAGTCGTGGCAGGGCACGCACCTCATCAACACGCACGGCTGCGGCCTGGCGATGGCCACGGCGGCGCAGATCCAGTCCGACGGCAAACCGGCCTACCGGTCCGACATCGCCGACATCGAACGGCCGCAGCTCTACTTCAGCCCCACCCTCACCGGCTACGCGGTGCTGAACACCTCGGTCGCCGAACAGCCCTGCGAAGGCCTCACCGACAGCGGCCCGTACGAGGGCCGCGCCGGTGTGCAGCTCAACTCCGGTCTGCGCCGCCTGGCGTTCGCGCTGGCCGAGCTCGACTACAACCTCGTGGGCTCCAGCGCCATCGACGACCAGTCGCGGTTCGTGTCGGTGCGCGACGTGCGGGCACGTGTGCAGAAGGCTGCCCCGTTCCTGTCGTGGGACAACGACCCGTATCCCGTGGTGGTCGACGGCGACGTGCTGTGGGTGGTCGACGGCTACACCACGAGCAGCCGCTACCCCTACGGTCAGTTCGCCGACCGCACCCAGGTGAACCCGGGCAGCGGTCTCGACCACACGTTCAACTACGTGCGCAACAGCGTGAAGGCCACGGTCGACGCGTACACCGGCGACATCGTGCTCTACACCGTCGACGAGGCCGACCCGGTGCTGCAGGTGTGGCGCTCGGCCTTCCCCGACCTGTTCGTCGACCGTTCGGCGATGCCCGCCGGGCTGGCCGACCACCTCCGGTACCCGGAGGAGCTGTTCCGCATCCAGACCGCGGCCTACTCGAAGTACCGCCTCGATGCCGACGACTTCTTCGACCGTCGTGGCGCGTGGTCGGTGGCGTTGGCCGCCACGGCCGAACCCGGTGGCTCGGGGGTCGACCCCGCCACGTTGAACACCACTGCCACCGGCGCCCCGAACGACTTCGCGGGCGAGAGCGACGCCGCTCGGTTCGTGCCGTACTACACGATGTTCCACGGTGCCGGCGACGGCGAGGCATCGTTCGAGCTGTACCGGCCGTTCCAGCCGTTCAGCACCACCGACCAGCGCAAGGAACTCATCGCGTACATGACCGCGAGCAGCGATCCGGCCACCTATGGCCGGCTCGTCGCGTACGAGTTCCCGCTCGACGCACTGCCCGAGGGCCCGAACAGCATCGGCGCGGCCATGGCCACCGACACGAAGGTGTCCGAGACCATCACCCTGCTCGGCCAGCAGGGTTCGCAGGTGGCGTTCGGCGACCTGCAGATGATCCCGGTCGCCAGCGGCGTGGTGTGGATCGCACCGCTGTACGTGGAGTCCACCACCGCCGGGCAGCCGCTGCTGCGCCGCATGGTGGTGAACTACAACGGCAAGGTCGGCATCGGCGTGTCCATCGGCGACGCCCTGTCGCAGGTGCTGTCGGGGTTCTCGGCAGAAGTCGGCGACGTCATCGGCAGCACGCCCACCGATCCGGGCGAGCAGCCGCCGCCCACCACCGATGCGACGGCGCAGGAACTGCTCGAGCAGGCGCAGGTGTTGTTCGACGAGGCCGACGATGCGCTCGAGAACAAGGACCTCGCCACGTACGAGCAGAAGATCGCCGAAGCCCGCGACCTGGTGGCCCAGGCGCTGGAGTTGATGGGCTGATCAGGCTCGCGGAGGGTTGCGGCGCACGTGTTCGGCGAGCGCCGCCAGATCCTCGCGGAACGCGATCTCATAGCGGGCCTGCTCGTTCGCGAGCTTGATCTGCCCGCTGCGCAGCGCCGCCATCACTTCGTCGCTCACGGTGCCCGAGGCGACATCGGCCGTGCGTTCGGCGAGGCCGTCGATGTCGCGGCCCAGCTCGCTGATCTGATTGGCCAACTCGGTGCCCACCGAGTCGACCCGCTGCTCGAGCGCTGCGACCTGCTCGCTGGCGTGCCGTGCGGTGGCGTCGGTGGCAGCGACGCGCTCGGCCAGCAGACCCAGCTGGGCGGCCAATGCCTCGGCGGCGACCATGCGGTCGGTGAGGGTGTTCACCCGATCGCGCAGCTCGGCATCGTCGTTCGCCACCAGTGCTGCCTCGCGCCGGGACTCGGTGGATGCCTGCAGCTCCGTGATGCGGTCGCGCATCGCGCTGAGCTGGGCGCCGAACTCGGCCTGGGCGCTCACCCGCGCGTTCAGCTGCGACAGCTGGCCGGCGAGGATGTCGATCTGCGCCACCCGCAGCGCGAGGTCGTCGATCTGGGTGCTGCGTTCGTGCAACGGCTCGATGGCCGCGACCCGGTCGCCGAGGGCGTCGAGTCGGGCGAGCACCTCGGGGTCGGCGGCCGGTGCGGCTGCGGGGGTGAACAGCAACGACGAGGGTGCCTCGGCCTTCGCCGCCACCTCGGCGCGTGCCGCTTCGGCGGCGGCGGTGGCCTGGGCCACCTGGGCTTCGAGGGCATCGAGCTTCGCTGCCAGTTCGGGGTCGACGACGGCAGCAGCGGGTGCGGCACTCGCCGACGAGGCGGCCACGGTGGCGGCCTCCGCTGCGGCGGTGGCGGCTTCGGCAGCGGCCTGCTGCTGCTCCACCCGGCCGGCGAGTTCGTCGATACGGGCCTGCAGGTCGGCCTGCAGTGCGGCCACGGCGGCCATGTCGTCGCCACCGTCGCCGGTGTCGCCGTGCTGGCCGAGCTCGGCCACCTTGGCCTCCAGCTCGGCCAGTCGCTCGGCGGCACCCGTGGAGCCGGCCTGCTCGCTGGAGAGTGCGAGGGCGGTGGCGTCGAGCGCGGCGAGGCGGCTCTCGACGATGGCGCGCGACTGCTCGGCGGCCATCAGCCGGGCCTTCATGTCCATCAGCTCGGCGCGCAGGTTCAGGAAGTCGACCGGATCGATGGTGGCCTTCTTCGACTTCTTCGACGGCTTCGCCGCCGCCGGGGCCGGCGCGGCGCTGGGCATCGCAGGGGCCGGTAGGCCGGCGGCCGGTGTGGGCGCGCTGGCGGCGTCGACGTCGTCGGTCGGTGCCGGCTTCGGCTTCTTGCTGAACAGTCCCATGTGTGTGAGCTCCCCATCACCTGGTCGCCAGGTCACGTCGCGCCGAGCGTACCCGAGCCCCGGCCCTCCGTGGTGGTGGCCGCGCAGTGTTTCCCGCCGATGGTCGTTAGCCTTGGTGGTGATCTCCGGTGGCTCGGAGAAGGGACGGCGACCCTCTCGTGGGGCCGCCGTCTCTTGTGTTCGGACCGGCTCCCTGCGTGCGACTCACGCGACGGCGCGTACGTGCGGGGCGCGCACCATCACCGACAGCGGCACCATGCCCATGCCCGAGGCTGCCGCTGCACCCGCGTTGCCGCCGGGGCTGACATGGCGGCGCAGGGTGAGCGCTCTGGCGGCGGGGTGCGAACTCTCGGCGAACGTGGTCTCGATCCAGCCGCAGAGCACGTCGCAGGCGTGGTACGACTCGCCCACCTTGGCGTCGGCGTCGGCGAGCAGCGTGATGCTGCTGATGACGATCGCCGGTGCGGCGGGCGGTGCGGGTGAGGTGATCTGGACGACGTCACCCGATTCGTCGTCGGTCAGCTCGTCGGTCGATGCATCACTCGGGTCGGCCTCGGCGCTGCTGGTCTCGTCGAAGCGCAGCGAGTCGAGCACCAACTGGCGCACCGCCGCGGTGCTGCGCACCACTTCGGTCCGGTGTTCGACGGTCGGCGCGACGTCGTCGGGGGATGGAATGGTGAGCGCGTACTCGACCACACAGATCAGGGCATCGTCGGCCGGCGTGTTGGGGTCGGGTGCCTCGGGCACCTCGTCGAGATCGTGGAGACGTCGGCGTACGAGGTTGCGCACGGTGACCAGCAGCAACTGCAGCAACAGCACCGCCGGCACGATGATGAGCAACCACGGATACGAAGTGGTGGTGGCCGAGAAGGCCACGGGTGCCGACGTGCCGTTGATCACCGCGCGCACCTGTTGCTCGCCCCACGTGAGCGCAGGGAACTGGATGGGTACCGACACGCTGCGCCGTTCACCGACCTCGAGGCGGTCGAGTCGCACCGGGGGCACGAAGCCGTCGGGGTCGTCGATGGGGCCGGCGGACAGGATGACCGTCGCATCGCTCACGGGCACACTGCCGGTGTTGACGACCTCGAACTCGAACGTGCGCTGCGGACCGACGCCCAGCCAGGTGCGCCACGTGTCGTCGCCGCGGAGCACCACCTTCTCCACCTCCAGGCGGCGCAGCGTGGGTGCCACCACGGTGCCGTCGCCGGGATGGCTCGACGGTGCGCCGGGCACCTCCACCGGCGTGGTGGCCGTGGCCGTGCCGGTCTGGCTGAGCGCACGGATCACGCAGGGGCACGGTGACGGCGGGATCACCACGGGCACGCGGCCGCGCAGCGTGCCGTCGTCGCCGCTGGCCACCACCTGCGCAGTGTCGACGGCACAGTCCGATGACCCGGAGCGCGCCTCGGCACCGCACACCTCGAGTTGCACGAGCACGTTGGCGGGCCAGCCGCGGCCTTCCACCTTGAACGTCTGGCCGGGCACCACCGTGTCGCCGACGACCGAGCTGTCGACGACTTCGATGACGGGGTCGTCGGTCGATGCCGCCGGCTCGGTGGGCGGCGGCGCGGCAGCACTGCGGCCCGCGACGGCAACGGCCGCGAGCATCGTGCCCGCGACCACTCGTCGCACCGCGGCAGCGCCGGGTCGTCGCATCAGGCGGTGGCCCGCTTCCGGCGGCGTGCGACCAGTCGCCACACGACGAGGGCCAGCACGACGACACCGAGGATGACGATGCTCAACCACGGCACCGCCCAGTGGGTGACCGATGCCGTCACGAGCACGGCGGCATCGTCGGCGCGCACCTCCAGGTCGGCGGTGAGCCGCACCCATGGCCGTACGCCGGTCACGGTCTCGGCGATCTCGATCGAACTGCCCGGCAGCAGCTCGGGGATCTGCCGTTCGGGCAACGATGACGAGCCGAGGCCGAAGAGTCCCGAGAGTTCGAGGTTCGCGATCGGCGCCAGACGGATGTCGCCGGTGTTGGTGAGGGTGTACAGGATCTTGGCGTTCCGCGTGCCGAACGGTGTGGACGGCGCGTCGTAGATGACGTCGAAGCGGTCGATGGCCAGCGACGGGTTCACGGGACCGTCGACCCGTACGTAGAGGCGTGCGCCGACGCGGACGCGCACGTCGAGCCCGATGCCGTCGTTCGGGTTGTCGGGGTCGTCGATCTTCTGGGCGACGATGGCGCCGACATGGTCGCCGGCGGCGGCGTCGTCGGGCACCGAGATGCTGAACGGGATGTTCACGTAGGTGCCGGGTTCCACGGTCCACTGCGTGGCGCCGAGCTCCACCCAGGTGCCGATGTCGGTGGGCTCCTCCTCCTCACGCATGAGGCTGAACGAGCCGTCGGTGGTGTTCTGCGCGTCGGTGGCGTAGATGACGAAGGTGGCCGGCTCGGTGCCGAGGTTCGAGATCGCCACGGTGTCGCCGTAGAGCTCGCCCACCTTCAAGGTGTAGATGAAGAAGTCGCGACCTCCCGGGCCGGCTTCGCCCGACGGCTGGACGGCGAAACTGCCGGGCGAGTCGGTGGCCGTCTCGTCGGTGGGCGGGGTGGCCGACGGACGGGCCGTGGCGGGTGCCGCTGCCGTGATCGACGTCGTACCGACCAGCAGGGCGATCATCACTGCTGCGCTGCGCCGGAGGTGGTGCCGCTTCCGTCCGAGCTCCACGATTGCTTCCCGTCCTTGTTCTTGCAATGGGAGCGGGTGGAACCCCGGTTGCCCGGGATCCCACCCGCTCGTCGTACTTTCTTGCAGGTTGTGTGGCGTTCGCCCGACCGAGGTCAGGCGAGCGTCAGCACGAGACCGCCCGTGTACGTACCGGCACCGGCCGAGGCCGGGACACCGAGGTACAGGGAGGCGTTGCAGGTGAACGTGCCACCCGACTGGTTCACCGGTGCCGAGCACAGCGTCTTGGCGCCGAGCAGACCACCGAGACCGTCGACACCCTGTGCGGGATCGGCGGTGTTGCCCGCTGCCACGAGGGCCGCGAGCCAGTCCGCCGGCGAGGCGGCGCTGGCGGCACCGGGCGTGACGGCGGCGACATCACCGGGGATGTCGTTGTGCGCCACGGCCGCAGCCGGGGTCCAGCCGAGGTTGTCGCCGGGGATGCACAGGCGGTCGCTGTCGATGGTGGCGGCGAACGTCGGGTTGGCGGCGAACGGGCCGGCACCGGCCAGCGAGCACAGCGGGACCACCACGCCGGGGAGGGGCTCGAACGTACGAGCACCCGCCGCACCGAGGTCGGTGACGTAGGCGGTGACCGACCAGGCGGCGGCCGTGCCGCGGGCGTTGGTGACCGTGATGGTGTTCAGCGCACCGGTCGAGACCTGCTCGCTACCGTTCAACACGACGGGCGACATGACGATGGCGCCGGGCACCTTCGACATCGACATCGTGGTGCCGACGACCGGCTGGGCGACGATCTGCGTGAGGTCGCAGGCTTCGGCCGTGGCATCGCACTGGTTGGCGAGCACCGTGGCGCTGATGGTGGAGCCGGCGGCGCTGGTGAGGCCGCTCGTGTCGGTGGCCGTGAAGGTGACCACCACCGGTGCACCCGGATCGGTGGCCGGCGCCGTGTACGTGTACACGCCGTTCGTGGCCGTCGGGTCGAGCGTGCCGGCCGAGACCGCACCGAGGGTGAAGGTGAACGGCGAACCGCCGCCCTGTGCCTCGTTCACGTCCTCGCAGTTGTCACGCAGGTCGACGGTGGCCGTCTGGCCCACGCCCACGCTGACGCTCTCGTTGGTGCACGTCGGGGCGGTCGGCGGCGCAACGACCTCGCCCACCTCGAACGGGCTGATGGACGCCGCCGGCACCGGGGTGTTCTGCGTGGCAGGCGGCACGGCGAGCGTGGTGGTGCCGGGCTGGCAGTCGAAGTTCACCTTGATGAGGCCGCCGGCGACGACGGACTGGGTGAAGATGCTGCCGACCGTGGCCACGTTGGCGCCGCCGGTACCGATGGGCAGCGGGCCGATGGCGCCGGGCGTGCTCTGCGAGAAGTTCACGTTGCCGCCGAGCGGGGTGACGGTCCAGTCGGGCAGCGGCTGGCTGACCGAGATCGGGGTTGCCGTCTCGTCGGCGCCGCCGGGACCGGTGCCACCGGGCACGCCATCAGGGTCGGTGATGGTGGTGAACAGCTGGGTCGGCAGGTCGAGCAGATCGACCCGGGTGGCCGTGCCCTTCACGCCGCTGCCGACATCGACGTTGGTGGCCGAGCGGGCCACCCAGATCTTGGTCGGGATGGCGTTGGCGCCGGTGGTGAGCACGCCGAGGTTGTACCCGGCCACGAGGATGGCGGCGGGGATCTCGCCGACGATGGTGGCCCCGGAGAGGGTGACATCACCCGAGCCGAGCGTCTGCGGGTTCGGCGCTGCCGTGCCGGAGAGCGTCCACTGGATGTCGGCCCAGTTGCCGTTGGCGTTGTTCTGGCAGGTGTTCATGGTGGCGAGGCTGCCCGGTGCGGCTTGGACCGCTCCGGTCGCGCCGCCTACGGCGACGACCGCGGCCAGGAGGCCTGCGATCGCAGCGACGGCGCCTCTGCGCCTGGTGGTTGATTGCAAGAGGATCACTCCCTGGTTCGATGTTGGTGGCTCGGATGTGCACCACTGTCGAGGAAGTGCCGAAGCCCCCTGGAACACGACGAAACGCAAGAACGGTGAACCGCGCTTGCTGAATGCTCTTTCATCGCTTCCACGAGCCGTCTGCCGACGTCCCCTCCCGTGGCTGTCGCTCGCCACGGAACGTGGTGGGCTTGGCGGCAACATACCAGGCTGATCGGTCCGTTCGTCAAGCCCCCCTTGCGGGGAAATTGACGGTACGACCTTGGTCGTCAGCCTTGACAACTGTGCGCGAGCCGTGGTGAGGTGACGCCCTGCCCGTCGTGGGGACGCGGGCATCCGAGCCACACCAAGGGGAATCGATCATGCGCAGCCACCAGCGGGGGGCCTTGATTTTGCTGGTCCTGCTGTCGTTCGCGCTCGCTGCCGCAGTCGTCGTCGGCCCGTCGCGCCGCACGGCGGTGGCGGCCTCGGCGACGAACGCGTGCAAGAGCAACGCGACCGGCACGTTCAGCGACATCACCATCTCGCTCACGGGGAGTGGCGCGCCCAACCCGGCCAGCGTTGGTGGTGGTGTTGTCACTCTGAGTGGTGTGAACTTCACCGCGGCGGTGCCGGCCACGTTGCTCGTCTCGGGCTACAACCTCGGTCTGCTCACCACCGGCGCCAACACCATCCCGGTGAAGGGCTGGGTGGCGCTCGCCGGCACCAACACCGCCGAGGCCAAGCAGGTGGTCACGTTCACCGCGTCGGTGAGCACCACCATCTCCGACCCGAACGGCATCCCGGGCAACGGTGACGAGACCGCGACACCGCTCAACCTGAACCTCAGCCTCCCCGACACCACCTGGACCCCGCTCGGCGGCAACATCGAGTTCGCACAGGGAGCCCCCGGCTCGCTGCCCGCCATCCCGGCCGGCCAGGTCGGCCCCGCAGCCGTCACCCCGCAGGGCGGCGTGTTCATCAGCGCCCAGGTGGCCGGCGGCCTCATCAAGGCCAACTTCGACTGCCAGGCCGGCACCTCGGCCGTGGGTGGCGCCACGTTCACGGCCGCCACCGCCGGGCCGTTCGCCACCGTGACGGTCACGGGTGGCGGCGCCACCACGACCACGGCGCCCGGTACCACGGCACCGGGTACCACCGCACCCGGCACGACGGCACCGGGTACCACCGCACCCGGCACCACGGCGGGCCCCACCACCACCGAGGCGGCCACCACCACCATCCCGGCCACCACCACGACGGCGCCCGGTCCCGTGAGCGGTGCCGCCACGTACACCACGTCGTGCAAGAACAGCGTCACCCCCGATCTCAGTGAGCTGACGTTCGAGGGCTCGGGCACCGCACCGTCGCAGGTGGACGCCGACTCGACGTTCAAGGTGTCGAACATGGCCTGGAAGGTCACCATCCCGGCCGGCGTGTTCCAGACCGGCATCAACTTCGGGCTCATCACGCCGGGCACCAGCATCAAGGGCACGCTCGACCTGGCCATCACCGGCACCAACACCCAGCAGACCACGCAGGACTCGCCGAAGATCAACCTCACGATTCCCGTCACCACCAACGCCGACGGCACTGCGAAGCCCACCACGGTGAGCTTCACCGTGGCCGACATGCAGTGGACGGCTCGCAGCGGGAAGATGGACTTCTCGATGTACGGCGCCAACGTCAGCGTCAGCATCGGACTGCCGAGTCCGGTGGTCTTCGTGTGCAAGCCCACCAAGGGCGGTGCGTTCGTGAGCAGCCTGGCCGTGGGTGACAGCACCGCCACCACGACCACGATCGTCGACGCCGGCGGGCCCGTGCCCACGACCACCACCCTCGCCGGTGAACTGGTGGTCACCGGTTCCACGGGCAGCATGCTCGTGCAGTTGCTCGCCGCGTTGCTGTTGCTCGACATCGGCTATCTCGTGCTCTCCTTGCGCCGCTCGCCTCGCCGAGCCCGCGCCTGATCGGCCGGGGTGGGTACTCGCCCGGGGGGTGCGAGTACCCACTCGGGCTGTGCCGTGCCGTAGGGTCGGCGCCCATGTGGCACCGCCGATCGGGTGACGGGTTCATGCGCTGCTCCGACGGGCACGTGCGCTGGGGAGTGTTCGGCGCAGCCGGTGTGCTGTTCGTGCTCGCCGATGCCGATCACGGGTCGCTGGTGATGCTGCAACAGCGTTCGGCCATGGCGCACGAGGGCGGTACATGGAGTTGCGCGGGCGGTGCGATCGACGAGGGCGAGACCCCGTTCGAGGCCGCGCTGCGCGAGGCGTCGGAGGAAGTGGGCGAGATTCCCGCGCACCATCGACTGCTCGGCGAGTACGTGTTCGCCCCCGCCGACGACTGGACGTACACCACCGTGGTGCTCGAGGTGCACGAGTCGTTCGGCGCGTCGATGAACTTCGAGACCGACGACGTGGCGTGGGTGCCGCTCGACCAGGTGATGAGCCGGCCGTTGCACGCCGGCTTCAAGGCGGCGTGGCCGCACCTGCGGGCCATCATCGAGACCGCCGGCGCCGACACGGGTGTGTCGGACGACGCACGATAAGCACCCCGGTCCCGGAGCCCCACGTCGGTAGCCTGGGTGGTTGTCGTGAGCAACCATCCGTTCGTCCCCCTGCGCCACCGCGCCGTGCGCCTGCTGTGGGGCGCGGCCGTCATCAGCGACATCGGCACGTGGGTGCAGCTCATCGTGGTGGGCAGCCTCGTGGCGGCGGGCACCGGCAGTGCGGTGCAGACCGGGCTCGTGGCGCTGGCCACGTTCATGCCGCAGGGCATCGCCTCCCCGCTCGGTGGCCTCCTCGCCGACCGCTACGACCGGCGCAAGGTGTTCGCCGTGGCGCTCGTCGCGCAGGCCACCGTCACCACGGCCCTGGCCGTGACGCTCGGGCTCGGCGTGCGCACGCCGTGGGTGCTCACACTGCTCATCCTCGTCGGCAGTGCAGCGGGGGCAACCGGTGCACCGTCGTACGCGGCGATGCAGCCCGATCTGGTGCCGGCCGACGAGCTGATGCAGATGGTGTCGCTCGGGGTGTACTCGTGGAACAGCGGCCGTGTCATCGGACCGGTGCTCGGCTCGGCGATGGTGTTGGCCGTGGGCCCGGCGTGGACCATCGGGTTCAACGCCTTCTCGTTCGTGGTCATGGCGGCCGCGGTGTCGCTGGTGCGTCGACCGTTCCGGCCGCACGGCGCGGCGGGCACGGTGCGCGAACGCCTGCTCGGTGGGGTGCACGCGATGCGCTCCACGCCTGGCTGCTGGCACGCCTTGGTGATGCTCGCGCTCTTCAACACCACCATCGTCCCGTTCATGGGTCTCATCCCCATCTACGTGCAGGGCACGTTCGACGGCGGCACGGGCATGGTGGGCATCGTCGCGTCGGCGCAGGGCATCGGCGCCATCATCGGCGGCATCCTGGTCACCATGCTCGCGGCCCGCTACGGCCGCTCCACCATCGTCGGCTGGTTGGCCATCACCGTCTCGGCCGCCCTCGCGTCGTACGCGGTGTCGCCCAACTTGGCCTGGGTCGTCGCCGTGGCCATGGTGCTGGGCGGTGGTTGGTCGTCGATGTTCATCGCCCTCTCGGCCGTCATCCAGCGCGACGCGCCCCCGGCCAGCCGTGGTCGTGTGATGTCGCTCATGCAGGCCACGCTCGGCGTGTCGTACGGCTCGGGCCTGCTGTTCATCGGCATCCTCGGTGACTCGTTCAACATGCGCGTCGCGTTCGGTGCCGGTGCTGCCATCGGGCTCGTCGGGTTCTGGGTGTTCACGCTGCGGGCCCGCCACTGGCGGCAGGCCATCGACGGGATGGAAGTGCCCACCCGGCAGGCCGAACTCGCGTCCTGCTAGCCGCTCGTCAGCCGCGAGTGTCGAGGTGACGCTGCAGTACGTCGCGCACGTCGGCGGCACCGGCGGGCTTCGTGACGAACACGTCGGCGCCCGCATCGAGGGCCGCCTGCTGATCGGCTGCCGTGGCGCTCGCCGTCATCACGGCAGTGAGCGGACGCGGTGACGGCAGCGACTGTGTGAGCCGCACGAGGTCGAGCCCGTTCATCCCCGGCATCTGCACATCGATGAACGCCACGTCGAACGACTGCACGCGCAGGAGACCCCACGCCTCCTCACCGCTCGATGCGGTGGTGACCTCGGCACCGAGCTTGCGGAGTTGCAGCGTGGCGACCAACTGGTTCACCGGGTCGTCGTCGACCACCAGCACGCGCAGTGGGAACTCCGTGGCGGCGGCACCGGTGGGGGCAGTGGGCACCTGTGGAACGTGGGTGCCGGCGGGCAGTTCGATCCAGAACACCGAACCGCCTCCATCGCGCGGCGACCCGCCCACCGTGCCACCCATCGCCTCGATGGTGCCCTTCACGATGGCGAGACCGAGGCCCACCCCCGACACGCCGTCGCGCGCGCCGCGCTCGTAGGGCTGGAACAGTCGGGCCACGTCGTCGGCGTCGACACCCGAGCCCGTGTCGCTGACCACGATGCGCACCGTGTCGGGGGCGTCGCCGCGCACGGCCTCGAGTCGCACCCATCCGTGCTCGGTGTGCTTGCACGCGTTCGACAGCAGGTTGGCGACGGCCTGGCGTACACGGTCGGGGTCGGCGATCACCGCGCGCAGCGCAGGCGGCGGGTCGACGGTGATGACCTCGACGCCCGGTCGGCTGATCTCGCGGGCCACCACCGAGGTGTCGTTGAACACGAACTGCACATCGACACGCTCGAGCGAGATGCTGAGGTTGCCCACCTCCAACTGCGCCATGTCGAGCAGGTCGTCGACGATGCGGCGCATGGTGGTGGACTGGCGGTACAGCGCCCATGCGGCATCGGCCAACGTGGGGGGCAGGTCGGCGTTGGCGAGCAGTTCGCTGAGACCGAGCATGCCGTGCAGTGGATTGCGGAGCTCGTGACTCACCTGCGCCACGAAGCCGACGCGGCGGCGCAGCGCAGCCTGCGCCTCGGCGCTGCGTTCGGCGAGTTCGCGTTCGATCTGCTTGCGGCGGTCCACGTTGCGCACGGTGATGATGAGGGCGTTCACCGACGGGTCGTCGAGCCGGTTGATGCCGTTGAGTTCCAGCCAGCTGTAGCTGCCGTCGGACCGCTGTGCCCGCAGTTCCAGCCACGCTTCGGTCTGCGGACCGCCCTGGACCAACGAGGCGAGGGCCGCATAGGCGGCGGGACGATCGTCGGGGTGCAGCACATCCGGCAGCGACGAGGCGTCCCAGTGGCCGGGCGGGTAGCCGAGGTCGCTGCGGTACGAGGACGTGGCATCGAGGAGGTTGCCGTCGGCGTCGAGCAGCAGGATGGAGTCCCAGATGTAGGTGACCATCGCTCGGAACTTCTCTTCGTTGCGGCGCAGTGTGTCCTCGGCCCGCAACCGCTCGGTGGCATCGCGGCCCACGGCCAGCACCGACACTGGCACACCGCGCGCCGACCGCACCAGGGTGTTCGCCCATTCGATCGACCGACCGTCGTCGTAGTGGCGCATCACCAGCACGGTGTGTTCGCCGGCGAGGAACCGGGCCATCGTCGCGTCGGGATCGGTCTCGCCGTCGGCGTCCACGAAGTCGTGGAGGTTGCGGCCGAGGACCGAGTCGTCGAAGCCGAAGTACTCGCGAT
>SXKB01000018.1 GCA_005778215.1 Actinomycetota bacterium
ATCGGCCACGGCGGCACGCGCCTGGGCGAGGCGTTCGAGGTAGCGGTCGGCGGTGTAGCCGCGGTGCATCAGTGCCAGCACCCGGTCGCTGCCCGACTGGAGCGGGTAGTGCAGGTGCTCGCACACCGTCGGCGTGGCCGCCATGGCGGCGAACGTGTCGGGACGCATGTCCTTCGGGTGCGGGCTGGTGTAGCGCACCCGGCGGATACCCGGCACCGCCCCCACCTCGCGCAGCAGTTCGCCGAACAACGGCCGCAAGCGTGCATCGTCGTCGCCCTGCTGGCGAGCGGTGAGCTGCAGGTCGCGGCCGTAGCTGTTCACGTTCTGCCCGAGCAGGGTGACCTCGGTGACGCCGTCGGCCGCCAACTGCTGCACCTCGGCGACGATGTCGGCGAACGGGCGGCTGATCTCCTTGCCGCGTACCGCCGGCACGATGCAGAACGCGCAGTGGTTGTCGCACCCGATCTGGATGGTGACCCACGCGTTGTACGAGGTCTCGCGCACCGCCGGCAACGCGCTGGGGAACAGCGCATGGTCGTCGAGCACGGCTTCGTCGAAGATCTCGGTGATCGGCCCGTTGGTGCGGGCGTGCTCCACCAGTTCGGCGGCGCGGTGCACGTTGTGGGTGCCCAGCACCACGTCGACCCACGGCGCCTTCTGTGCCACGAGATCGCGGTCCTTCTGGGCGAGGCAACCGGCCACCACGATCTGACGATCGTCGCCCTGGTCCTTCCACTGCTTCAGCCACCCGAGGCTGCCGTACAGCTTGTTGTCGGCGTTCTCCCGGATGCAGCAGGTGTTGAGCACCACCACCTCGGCGTCGGCCTCGGCGTCCACCGGCACGAACCCGTCGGCCTCGAGCAACCCCGCGATGCGTTCGGAGTCGTGTTCGTTCATCTGGCACCCGAAGGTGCGCACGACGTAGCCGCGAGCCATAGGCACACCAGGCTACCGGCGGGTGTCGTGGCGACCTGCGCCGCCCGCTCGCCGACCCACACAGTTCGCGATCAACTGTGCGTGTCGTCGGATAGCCTCACCGGCCGACGACTTCGACATGAGACGGCTGCCGGAGGTGACGATGCACCCCACTCCACGATCCGGGCGTTGGCTCCTCGTCGCGCTCGCCGCCACCGTCCTCGCGGGGATGACCGCGAGCGCCGCCACCGCCGACCCGGGCATGCGGGAGCTCCGGGTCCAGCTGAAGTGGTACCACCAGGCACAGTTCGCCGGGTACTACGCAGCCGACGACCAGGGCTACTTCGCCGAACGAGACCTCGAGGTGACGCTCACACCTGGGATACCCGGCGAGAATCCGCTGCAACGCCTGGTCGACGGCGAGGCCGACGTGGCCGAGGGGTCGATGGACCAGGCCGTGGCGGTCACTCGGTCCGGCACCACGGTCGTGAACATCGCGCAGTTGTTCCAGACCTCCGACTCGGTGCTCATCTGCCGCACCCGCCTCGGCCTCGCCAGCGCACAAGACCTCGCATCGGTCACGGTGTCGGTGGGTGATCGTCGGCCGCTCGTGGAGGAGATGTTCGACGCGATGTTCGGCGCCGACGCCGAGGAGCGATACGTGCCACCGCGCCCGTTCATCGAGGCACTCACCCGAGGGGACGCCGACTGTCAGTGGGGCTCCACCTTCAACGAGTACTGGCGCGCCGAAGCGGCCGGGCTCGATGTGTTCGTGATCACCCCCGCCGAACTGGGCGTCATCAACATCGAGGATGGCCTGTACGTCCGGAAGGACCGCCTCGGCGACGCCGAGTTCCGGCGAGCGCTCGTCGACCTCCTCATCGCCCTCGAGAGGGGCTGGGAGTTCGCGGCGCTGCATCCATCGTCGACCGTGATGCTGGTGCGCAGCCAGGATCCGACGCTCGAGGCGGAGGGCCAACGTCAGCAACTCGAGGCCGTGCTGCCGTTGTTCGGTGACCGATTCGGCTACTTCGACGTCACTCGCGACGAGGTGTCGAGCACGTCGGGTTCCCCGAACTGCACCCGGTGTGACCGCTTCGGCTACTTCGACATCGCCCGGTTCGAGACGGTGGACGCGAATGGTGTGCCGACGCTGCCCGACGCCCTGCAGGACCGGTTGTGGACCCACGACATCTTCAACGCCACGCAGCACGAACTCGGTCAGGCGCCGTTCGTCACCCCGGTGACCCGCCACTACATCGAGGTGCTCCGCGCGTCGCCGTGGTATCGGTGGATGATGCGCTTCGGCGTCGTGGCAGCGGCCCTGTCCGGGGCCCTGACGGGCGCCCGGCTCGGCTACCGGTTCTGGGGACGCCTGGTGCTCGCCACCCTCACCGCACTCGGCGGCGGCGTCCTTCGCGACATCCTGCTCGGCGGCGATCGATACCCGAGCTACCTCGTCCATGACCCGAGCGATCTGTACCTGGTGCTCGCCACTGCTGCCGCAGTGACGGCGCTCCAACACCTCCGGGCGCGCACCGCGTCGCTGGAACGCCTCGACCGCGCCGCACAGCGCGCGGACGTGGTGGGCTTCTCGGTGCTCGCCGTGAACGGCGCCACCGTGGCCATCGTCGCCGGCGCCACACTGATCTGGGTGCCCATTGCAGCGGCGCTGACGGTGGCCGGCGGCGGCATCCTGACCGATGTGCTCACCCGCCGCGAGCACGAGGGCTTCCGCGGACACGTGTACGAGGAGGCAGCGGTGATCGGTGCACTGGCGTTGCTCGCGGGACTCGCCGTGGCGAACATGCACGAGCACCGACCCGTCCTGGTGCTCGGAGCAGTGCTGCTCGCGCTTGCGGTGCTGTTCGCACTGCGGATCTCGATCCACCGGTACGGCCTGCGCTACCCCCGATGGGGGGCACACCGCACCGGTCATCCCGTGTCGGGTGCTGCCCACTCGGGTGAGTACGGGTCGTTCGCCAGCTCCGAGCGATGACCATCCGCCTCGGCGCCGCGGGAGGGCGAGGTTGGCGGCACCGAGGGAGCAGCACGCGATCGTGTGCGACGAGGCGCCGGACTGTTGCCAGCCCAGCGCCTCGGAGCACTCGAACGGCGCGGTCAGTCGATGTCGATCGGGGCCTCGTCGGCCTCGGAGAACTCGTCGACGTCACCGATGCCGGCCTGCACCTTCACCTTCTCGGCGATCTCGACCATGATCTCGGCATTGTCGGACAGGAAGTTCTTCGCGTTCTCCCTGCCCTGACCGAGCTGTTCACCCTCGTAGGTGAACCAGGCACCGGACTTCTTCACGATGCCCATCTCGACCGCCATGTCGAGCAGCGAGCCCTCACGGCTGATGCCCTTGCCGTACATGATGTCGAACTCGGCCTGCCGGAAG
>SXKB01000133.1 GCA_005778215.1 Actinomycetota bacterium
GCTCGTATCGAAGGGCGAGCCGGTGTTGACCGAGTTGAAGTTGGGCGGGGCACCGAGCGTGTCGTTGCCGCTCGGATAGAAGAGGCCTTCGCCCCGGGTGCGCAAATCGGCGCTGAACTTGAAGCGGCTCATCAGTTCCTCGGCGTCGGCCAGGGTGGCGGTGGGCGGCAGCGTGACGGGGTCGGTGATCATGCCGCTCTGGCTGCGCTTCACCTTCTGCACCTCGGCGGCCTGGTCGGCGATCGGCAGGTTGCGGTGGATGACGCCGATGCCACCTTCGCGCGCCATCGCGATGGCCATGCGGGCCTCGGTCACCTTGTCCATCGCGGCGCTCACGATGGGCACCTGCAGTTCGATGTCCGCGGCGAAGGTGGCGGAGGTGTCGACGGTGTCGGGCAGCACGTCGCTGTAGCCGGGCACCACCACCACGTCGTCGAACGTGAGGGCCTCGAAGCGGTCGAACAGGTCGTCGTTGCTCATGCGGTTGCTCCGTGAGTGAGAGGAAGGGTGCTGGCGGGGGCGGCGCAGAGGCGCTGCAGCGTGGCCACGAGCAGGCGATGCTCGGTGGCGTGCATTCTCGCCTCGAATGCCTCGAGCGTGTCGTCGGCGTGGATGGGCACGGTCTCGGTGGCCAGCACGGGGCCGTCGTCGACACCTTCGTCGGGCACGAGGTGCACCATCACTCCGCTCTCGGTGCGACGGCCGTCGCGTGCCTCGGCGAAGGCTCGGTCGATGGCGTGGGTGCCGGGGAGTTCGCCGGGTCGCGCCGGGTGCAGGTTCACCACCATGCCGGGAAACCAGCCGAGGAAGTTCATGGTGAGCAGGCGCATCCAGCCGGCGAGCACCACCCAGTGCGGGTCGAACCCGGTGACGATGTCGGCGAGTCGTGCGTCGTAATCGGCACGGCTCTCGCCGGGGCGTCGACCGATGTGCACGCCGGGGATGCCGGCCAGGTCGGCGCGACGCAGGGCGTACGCATCAGCTCGGTCGCTCACCACGGCGGCGACCGTGGCACGCAGCCTGCCGTCGGCACAGGCGTCGATGACGGCCTGGGCGTTGGAGCCGTTCCCCGATGCCATGATCACCAAGCGAGGCAGCGACTCCATGTCTCGACGCTACGCGCACGGTGCGACCGGCCCTCGGCGAGTGAACAAAAAGTCTCTGCGCCGGTGTCCCACTTCGCCCGCGGCGAGCGCACAGCGGCAGCGCTCGGTGGGGTATCTGGCGCTGATTCGTCCCGGAGTCCGGGACGAATCAGCGCCAGAAGCCGTTTCGGAACAGATCGCGCCCAGAGACCACCGCACGCCCAGCGCGCATTCCTGGCACCGGTTGTGACAGGTCAGCCGACCAGGTGCACCTTCCGGCCGTCGCTGGGCGCGGCCACGAGCGTGCCGATGCGCCACGTGGGCTCGTCGACGAGGCCCTGCACGGCGTCGGCCTCGGCCGGGCTGCACACCAGCACCATGCCCACACCCAGGTTGAGCGTGCGGTACAGCTCGTCGGTGGGCATGCCCACGGTGAGCTCGCGCACCAGGCGGAACAACGGCGGCACGGGCCACGAGCCGAGCTCGATGAGCGCATCGACACCGGCGGGCAACACGCGTGGCAGGTTCTCGGGCAGGCCGCCGCCGGTGATGTGCGCGAGCGCCTTCACCCGACCGCTGCGCAGCACCTTGTCGAGCACCGGCAGGTAGTTGCGGTGCGGACGCAGCAGGGTGTCGCCGAGCGGGGCGTCGAACCCAGGCGGCACCGTGTCCATCGGCAGCCAGTCGAACACCTTGCGCAGCAGCGAATAGCCGTTGGTGTGCGGTCCGTTCGACGCCACGCCCACCAGCACGTCGCCGGGTTCGAGCACACCGGTGGGCAGCAGGTCGGCGCGGTCGACCACGCCCACCAGGGTGCCGGCGATGTCGAACGCGCCGTCGGCGTACACACCGGGCATCTCGGCGGTCTCGCCGCCGAGCAACGCACAGCCCGACGCCTCGCACGCCTCGGCCATGCCGGTGACCACCTCGGCCACCTGGTCGGCGTCGAGCTTGCTGCTGGCGATGTAGTCGAGGAAGAACAGCGGGCGAGCACCCTGCACCAGCACGTCGTCGATGCAGTGGTTCACGATGTCCATGCCCACGCCGCGGTACTTGCCCAGCCGTGCAGCCAACTCCACCTTCGTGCCCACGCCGTCGGTGCTGGCCACGAGCAGCGGGTCGTCCATCTCCTTGATGGCGGCCAGGCTGAACACACCCCCGAAGCTGCCCACGCCGCGCAGCACGGCGTCGCCGTGGGTGCGCTCGACGGCGGCCTTCATCTGGTCGACGGCCCGGGTGCCTTCGTCGATGTCGACACCGGCGGCGGCGTACGACTGCAACTGCGCACCGATGGAGCGCCAGCCGATGTCGCGGCGCACCTGCATGCCCGCGAACCGCACGCTGCGCATGCGTTCGTAGGCCGCTGCCCGCGCGTCTGCCAGCCCCGCACCGATGCCGGTGACGGCCAGCACCCGGCCACCGGTCACCACGGTGCCGTCGGTGCCGGCGGGGAACAGCAGCGAGTGGTCGCTGTCGTGCCCGAAGTCGATGGCAGCACCGGTGACGGGCGCCGCGGGATAGCCGGGTGCGGCAGCCACGACGGTGCAGCTGGCTCCGACCGCGGCGATGTGGCGATCGCCGAGCTCGCCGTTGCAGCACGCGAGTGCCAGTTCGGCCAGGTCGTCGGTCACCAGGGGCAGCACGGCCTGTGCCTCCGGGTCGCCGAAGCGGCAGTTGAACTCCAACAGGCGAGGCCCCTCGGGGGTGAGCATCAGCCCGGCGTAGAGCACGCCGATGTACGGCGCGCCGACGTCGGCAAGATGGTCGAGC
Organism: Actinomycetota bacterium; assembly: GCA_005778215.1. Lineage (GTDB taxonomy): Bacteria > Actinomycetota > Acidimicrobiia > Acidimicrobiales > Ilumatobacteraceae > UBA668. The sequence continues at coordinate 2,856 of SXKB01000133.1, forward strand.
ACCGGCTGGATGAACGTGGCGGTCAGCTCGTCGGGGTCGTAGGGGATGGGTGCGGGTGCGTAGGCCCCCATGCCGCCGGTGTTCGGTCCGGTGTCGCCCTCGCCGATGCGCTTGTCGACCTGCGCCACCGGGAGCGGGCGGGCGACGGTGCCGTCGCACATCGCCATCAGGCTGCACTCGGGGCCGGTGAGGCGTTCCTCGAGCACGATGGGACCCTGCTCGAGCAGTTCGCGGATCGCTGTCTCGGTGTCCTCGGCGGTGTCGGGCACGATGACGCCCTTGCCGGCGGCGAGCCCGTCGAGCTTCACCACGACCGGCTTGCCGAACGCACGCCACCACGTGAGCGCCTCGTCGACCGACGACGACATGTGGAACGCAGGGGACGGCAGGCCGAGGGTCTGCGCGAGGGTGCGGGTGAAGCCCTTGCTGCTCTCGAGCCTGGCCAGGCCGGCGGTGGGTCCGAAACACGGCACACCCTCGTCGGCGCAGCGGTCGGCCACCCCGGCCACGAGTGCGGCCTCGGGCCCCACGATCACAAGGTCGGCATCGATGGGCGACGGCAGGTCGGCGGCGATGCGCACGGCATGCCCGTGGCGGCCGCACGCCCACGCGATGGCGGCCTCCCGACCACCCGAACCGATGACCAGCACCCTCACGCGAGCACTCCCTCGAACGACAACTTCGGTGGCGCCTCGTCGACCGGCATCGGGTAGCGGCCGGTGAAGCAGCCGTTGCAGTAGCCGGTGCCGTCACCGTCGCCCGCCGGGTTGATGGCGCGCATCATGCCCTCGAGCGACAGGAAGTGCAGCGAGTCGGCGCCGATGAGTTCGCGGATCTCGTCGACGTTCAGGCGTGCCGCCATCAGATCACCGTCGTGGCCCATGTCGACACCGAAGTGGCACGCATGGGTGATGGGCGGGCAGGTGATGCGCACGTGCACCTCGGTGGCGCCGGCATCGCGCAGCAACTTCACCAACGGCCCTGCAGTCGTACCGCGCACCAGCGAGTCGTCGATCATCACCACTCGTTTGCCGGCCAGGTTCTCGGTGAGCGCATTGAACTTCAACGCGACGCCGCGCTCGCGCAGGTCCTGCGTGGGGGCGTTGAACGTGCGGCCGATGTAGCGGTTCTTGATGAGGCCGTCGTTGTGCGCGATGCCGCTCTGGCGGCTGTAGCCGATGGCTGCGGGGATGGAGCTGTCGGGCACGGGGATCACCACGTCGGCGTCGATACCCGACTCGATGGCCAACTGTTCACCGAGCCGCTGGCGCACGTGGTGGATGTTCTGGCCGGCCCAGTTGCTGTCGGGGCGGCTGAAGTACACGAACTCGAACGTGCACCGCGCCGGCTGTGCCGCGGGCGTGAGCGCCTGGCGCCGGTGCATCTCGGCGCCCTGCAGGGTGACGATCTCGCCCGGGCGCACCTCGTCGATCTCCACGCAGCCGAGGGTGTTGAGTGCGCAGGTCTCCGACGCGACGGCGTGGCCGCCGTGCGGCAGACGGCCGACGTGCATCGGCCGGAAGCCCCACGGGTCGCGCACGGCGATGACCCGATCGTTCACCAGGCACACCAACGAGAACGCGCCCTTCCACGCCGGCAGCGTGCGCTCGATGCGGTCCTCCCAACTGCGACCGCCAGCGGCGGCCAGCATGAGCGTGATGACCTCGGTGTCGCTGGTGGCGGTGAGGCCGAAACCGCGAGCCAGCAGTTCGTCGCGCAGGGCTGAGGCGTTCACCAGGTTGCCGTTGTGCGCCACGGCGAGCGGGCCGTGCATCGTCTCCACCGTGAACGGCTGGATGTTCTTCTGCGAGTTGCCGCCGGTGGTGCTGTAGCGGGTGTGGCCGATGGCGTGGTAGCCGGTGAGCCCCGCCATGCTGGCCGGGGTGAACACGTTCGACACGAGGCCCGAGTCCTTGTGCACGCGCACGCGCGAACCGTCGCTGATGGCGATGCCCGCGGCCTCCTGCCCGCGGTGCTGCAGGGCGAACAGACCGAAGAAGGTGAGCTGGCCCAGGCCTTCGCCGTGGGGTGTGGACGCGCCGAAGACGCCGCACTCCTCGTGTGGAGCGTCGTCGTAGCAGTCGTGGTCAGACGGGAACATGGCGGAGGTTCTCCATGATGCGGGGCGGCACGGGGTAGGCGCCCGGTTCGAACGTGGTGCCCGTGAGGCGTTCGAAGGCGGTGATGTAGCGGCGGGTGGTCTCCGACCACACCTCGGCGGGCAGCGCGGGCGGTTCGCCGTCGCCGCGGTAGCCGGCGGTGAGCAGCGCGCGGCGCACGACTTCCTTGTCGAGGCTCTCCGGTTCCTCGCCGGCCGCGAGGCGATCCTCGTAGCTGTCGGCCACCCAGTAGCGCGACGAGTCGGGGGTGTGCATCTCGTCGATCAGCAGCAGCGAGCCGTCGGCAGCGGTACCGAACTCGTACTTCGTGTCGGCGAGGATCAGTCCGGCCTCGGCCGCCTTCTGCTGTCCGCGCTGGAACAGCTGGATGGCGGCTTCCACGACCTCGCCCCAGCGGCGAGGCTCGACGAGGCCGCGTTGGGCCACCTCGGCAACGGTGAGCGGCACGTCGTGTGCGCCGTCGTTGCCCTTGGTGGTCGGGGTGACCAGCACGTTGGGCAGCACGGTGTTCTTGCGCAGACCGTCGGGGAACCGGTGGCCGTAGATCTCGCGGGCGCCGTCGGCGTACTGCTGCCACAGCGACGTGCTGGTGACGCCGGTGATGTAGCCGCGCACCACCACCTCCACCGGCAGCGGTGTCGCGGCACGAGCCACCAGCAGGTTCGGGTCGGGCACGGCCACCACGTGGTTGGGCACGATGTCGGCGGTCTCGGCGAACCACCACGCCGCCAACTGGTTCAACACCTGGCCCTTGTACGGCACGCCGGCGATGATGCGGTCGAATGCCGACAGGCGATCGGTGGTGACGAACAGGCGTCGGCCCTCGCCGTCGGCGTCGGGCAATGCGTACGACACTCGCACCTTGCCGTCGCGGCGATCGGGCAACGGCAGGTCGATGTCGAGGAACGGTTCCATCACACCCCCTGGGCGTGGCGCACGCCCCGCTCGAACAATGGCAGACCCAGCCCGCCGGTCGCGCCACGACCACGTCGCGGGTGTTGGCGGGGGAGCACGTGGTTCTCGGGATGCGGCATCAGCCCCAGCACCACACCGCTCTCGTCGCACACGCCGGCGATGTCGTCGAGCGAACCGTTCGGGTTGTGACCCGAGTATCGAAGGGCCACCTGCCCGGCTGCGGCCAGCGCTGCGGTGTCGGGATGCACGTACCGTCCCTCGCCGTGCGCCATCGGGCACTCCACCGGCTCGAGGTCGGCGGTCCAGATGCAACGGCTGGCCGGCGCCTCGAGCGTGACCCACTCGCACTGGAAGTGACCGCTGTCGTTGTGCCCGAGCGACCCCGGCAACAGCCCGGTGCGGGTGAGCACCTGGAACCCATTGCAGATGCCGACGACCGGCTTGCCCGCAGCCACGAAGCCGGTGAGCTCGTCGCCCACACCGTGCGACAGCTCGAGGCTCCACATGCGACCGGCGCCGAGCGCGTCGGCGTAGCTGAAACCACCCGCCACCACCAGCATCTGCGCGTGGCGCAGCACCGAAGGGTCGGCCAGCAGTTCGGCCAGCAGCACGATCCGCGGTGCCGCGCCGGCCAGTTCGAGTGCGAACGAGACGTCGTGGTCGCGGTTGGTGCCGGGCGCGGCCAGCACCACGGCCTGCGGGCGGCTCATGCCGCACCTCCCTTGAAGGCGGCCACCAGTTGGTCGAGGTGCAGTTCGATGCCGGGCGCCACGAACGTGGGCTCCGCGGTCACATGGCCGAGCACGTGCACGTCACCGACGGTGTCGGCGAACCATGCGAGGTCGTCGTGGGCCACCTCGCACACGAACCGGCCGTTGCTCTCGGCGTACAGCGCCGTCACGAGGTCGGCGTGCGGGAGGCGGTCGATCTCCACGCCCAGGCGCCCGCCGATGGCCATCTCGGCCAGCGCCACCGCCAGGCCGCCTTCGCTGAGGTCGTGGCACGCCTTCACCCGCCCGGTGCGCAGCGCAGCGTGCAGACGGCGATAGCGGTCGTGCACGCCCGCGACCGGGGCAGGCACCACGCCGCCCGGCACGCCGCGCACCATCGAGTAGTGGCTACCACCGAACTCCAGGCGAGTGGTACCCACCTGTACGAGTGCGTTGCCCGCCTGCTTCAGATCGGGGGTCACCACCTGGTCGGCATCCGGCACGTGCGCCATGGCGGTGATCACCAGGGTGGGTGGCACGGCATGCCGTTGGCCGTCGCTGCCGAGGTACTCGTTGTTCAGCGAGTCCTTGCCGCTCACGAACGGGGCGACATGCTCGAGTGCCGCGTCGCAGCAGCCCTGCACGGCCATCACCAGTTCGCCCAGCGTGGTCTCGCGGCGCGGGTCGCCCCAGCTGAAGTTGTCGAGGAGGCTCACCTTGTCGGGGTCGGCACCCACGGCCACCACGTTGCGGATGGCCTCGTCGATCACGCTGTGCGCCATGCGTTCCGGGTCGAGCAGGCCGAACCACGGGTTCACGCCGATGCCCACCGCCACGCCGTGACGGTCGGAGGGCTCGGCCAGGACCACGCCGTCGGCATGGCCGTCGTGGTGGGCGCCCACCAACGGTCGCACCACGGTGGCGCCGCGAATCTCGTGGTCGTAGCGGCGCACCACTCGTTCCTTCGACGCGATGTTCGGGTGCGCCAGCAGCATCAGCAGCATCTGCTCGGGCATCGCGCACGGGGCCATCGTCACCTCGGTGCGGTCGGGCTGCGGCAGCACGGCGGTCATCGAACGCTGCGGGCGACCGTCGTGCAGGAAGTGGGTGTCGAGTTCCAGCACCGTGAGGTCGCCGGCGCGTACGCGCAGCAGGCCGTCACCGGTGAAGGTACCCAGGCTCACCGCTTCCACACCGTGCTTCGCGCACACGGCCTGCATCTGCGGCCACGTCGCGGGGGGCACGGCGAACACCATTCGTTCCTGCGCCTCGCTGAGCCAGATCTCCCATGGCCGCAGACCCGGGTACTTCAGCGGTGCCAGGGTGACGTCGACATCGGCGCCCACCCCCTCGGCCATCTCACCCACGGCGCTGCTGAGTCCGCCGGCGCCGCAGTCGGTGACCGCGGAGTACAGGCCGTGGCACTCGGCCATTGCGTCGATGACCAACTTCTCCACGATCGGGTCGCCGATCTGCACGCTGGCGCCCGCCACGTCGCCGGTGGTGGCGTCCATCGTGGCGCTGCTGAACGTGGCGCCGCGCAGGCCGTCGCGCCCGGTACGGCCACCGATCACCACCACGAGGTCGCCGGGTTGGGGGCCGGGCAGCTCGGGCACGTCGTCGGCCACGCCGATGCAGCCGGCGTACACCAGCGGGTTCGCGATGTAACCCGGGTCGTACAGCACGGCGCCCGCCACGTTGGGCAGGCCGATCTTGTTGCCGTAGTCGGCCACGCCGGCGATGACTCCGCTCTCGATGAGGCGCGGGTGCAGCACCCCTTCGGGCAGGCGGTCGGCCGGCAGGTCGGTGGGGCCGAAGCAGAGGATGTCGGTGACGGCGATGGGGTGGTGCGCGGCGCCCATCACGTCACGGATCACGCCGCCGACGCCCGTGTTGCTGCCGCCGAACGGTTCGATGGCCGACGGGTGGTTGTGCGTCTCGGCCTTCACCGCCAGCGTCGTGCCGGGGGAGTAGGTGACGATGCCGGCGTTGCCCACGAACGCACTCTTCACGAACGGCGCGTCGATGCGGTCGGTGCAGTCGCGCAGCTGCTTGAGCAGCGGGGTGATGGCCGTGCCGTCGGGGGTGGTGATGCGGGCCCGGAAGGTCTTGTGGCTGCAGTGCTCGCTCCATGTCTGGGCGAGCGTCTCCAGTTCCACGTCGGTGGGTTCGCGACCCACGCCTCGGTAGTGCGTTGCGATGGCCTGCAACTCCGCGAGGTCGAGGCTCAGGCCGCGCTCGCGGCTCAGCGCCTGCAGCTCGTCGTCGTCGAGCGTGGTGACAGCCACGTGGTCGACCGTGCGGTCGGCCGTGGCCGCGGCGTCGATGAAGTGCGGTTCGATGGGCGCCGGTGCCCAGCGTTCGATGACCTGGTTGGCCAGGAGGCGGCGAGCGATGGCGTTGCGTTCCACCTGCGACAGGTCGCCCTGCACGTCGAACAGTCGGCCGGTGGCGACCGCCACGTCGGGCAGACCCACCGTGCGCATGGCCAACTGGATGGCGGCGGCGGCTGGGTCGGTGACACCCGGCAAGAGCGCGGTCTCGATGCCCCCGGTCGGCACGTCCCACGTGCCGGTCTGGAGCAACGGGTCGACCAGCACGGCCTCCAGTTCGGCGAGGTGGTCGTGCGGCAGGTCGTCGGCGAAGAACACCACGTCGGCCACCTCGATGGCGGTGACGGCGGTGAGGCCGAGGGCATGCGCATCGGCCACCAGGCCGGCGGATCGCGGGTCGACTCCCTTGCTGCGAATGGTCAGTCGCACTCCGGAGCCCACCGCGACGACGGTAGGCGCGCACCCCGCAGAACCCCGCCGCGCGCGAACGAAAAGTAAGCCCCCGCCGCCGAGGTCACATGGATTCCACCGTTCGGGTGGGTTCGGCGCGACCTCGGTGGGCGCCGCCGAGGTCACATGAATTCCACGGTTCGGGTGGGTTCGGCGCGACCTCGGTGGGTGCCAGTAGGGTCGACCGCTGTGACTCGTCTCGTTCTCGTCCGGCATGGTGAATCGAACGTCACGGTGAACCGCATCATCGGCGGCCCCCGGACGTGCAACGGCCTGTCGGCGCTGGGCCGCCAGCAGGCCGAACGGTTGCGAGTGAGGTGGGCGGCGAACAGCGAGTTCACCGCCGACGTGCTGATCGCCAGCCAGTACCCGCGGGCGTTCGAGACGATGCAGATCGTGGCGCCGTCGCTGGGTGACGGCGAGATCCTGCGCGACGAGGGGTTCGGTGAGCACGATCCCGGCGCGGACTGCGACGGCCTCAGCTACGACGAGTTCGTGGCGCGCTACCCCGACCTGTCGAAGCGGTGGGACGACCACGATCCGTTCGCCACCACGTTCCCGGGTGGCGAGACGGTGGCCGCGTTCCAGTTCCGTGTTGGCCAGGCCGTGCGCCGCACCGTGGAAGCTCACGAGGGCAAGACCGTCGTGGTGGCGTGTCACGGCGGGGTGGTGGACGCCGTGCTCCGACTCGCGCTCAAGGCACCGGCGATGGGTGCCTTCGAGATCCACACGGTGAACACCTCCGTCACCGAGCTGGTGCTGGCGAAGCAGAACACCTGGCGCCTGGTGCGGTACAACGACCGCGCCCACCTGGCCGGTCTGCCGGCGCACACCAACCAGGACTGACCACGTGAGCGACCGGGTCGACGTGGTGGTGGTCGGCGCCGGATCAGCCGGTGCGGTACTGGCTGCTCGCCTGAGCGACGATCCGCACCGTGACGTGCTGCTGCTGGAAGCCGGCCCCGACCATCGGGCCGTCGACACGCCGGCGTCGATCCGCGGCCGCTCGTTCCTCCAGGCGATGCGTGAGCCCGGCCGTACCTGGGCCGGCCTCGACGCCGTGCGCACACGCGACCAGCAGCCGCGTCCCTATGTGCGTGGTCGCGGCGTGGGTGGTTCCTCGGCCGTCAACGCAATGGTGGCGCTGCCAGGGGTGGCGGGCGACTACGACGGCTGGGCGCGGCTGGGTGCCACCGGGTGGGCGTGGGACGACGTCGAGCCATGGTTCGACCGCACAGCGCTGTCGATGCGGCGGGTTGGGCTCGACGAGCTCGGCGTCATCGGTGGTGCGCTGCTCGACGCCGAACCGGAGGCCGAACCGGCGGTGCTCACCCGCACGGGCAATGGCGCTCGCGCCTCGGTGAACGACGTGTACCTCGAGCCGGTGCGTGCACGGCCC
>SXKB01000134.1 GCA_005778215.1 Actinomycetota bacterium
ATGTCGATGATCATCTTCGCCTCGGTCGTCAGTGGTCTGCCGTTCGGCTACTACGCCATCTGGCTCGAGGAGGGCTGGCTGCCCTTCACGCTGCTGCTCATCATGAGCATCGGCATCGTCATCGCCGTGGTGCGAGTGGAGTTGGCGCAACGGCGCATCCCTGTGCAGTTCGCGAAGCGCGTGGTGGGCCGGCGCATGTACGGCGGCCAGAGCACCTACATCCCGTTGAAGGTGAACCAGAGCGGCGTGGTGCCGATCATCTTCGCGAGCTCGATCCTGCTCCTGCCCGTGCTGCTCAGCAACCTCCTCGGGAGTTCCTCCGAGGGTTCGTGGCGGTACAAGATCCAGCAGTGGGTCGACACCTACCTGGTGAACAGCCAGAACTGGGTGTACATCACGCTGTTCTCGCTGATGATCGTGGCGTTCGCCTACTTCTACAACAGCATCGCGTTCGACCCCATCCGTCAGGCCGACCAGATCCGCCGCCAGGGTGGGTTCATCCCGGGTGTGCGTCCCGGCCCGCAGACCGAGCGGTACCTGGCCAAGGCCGTCAACCGCATCACGCTGCCGGGCGCGGTGTTCGTGGCGGTCATCGCCATCCTGCCGTACATCCTGCTGTGGGCGTTCGGCGTGCAGAACTTCCCGTTCGCCGGTACCACCGTGCTCATCGCCGTGGGTGTGGCGCTCGAGTTGATGCGCCAGATCGACAGCCAGTTGATGCTGCGCAACTACGAGGGCTTCCTGAAGTGATCCCGGGCGCCCGGCTGATCCTGCTCGGGCGCCAAGGCGCTGGCAAGGGCACACAGTGCGTCCGACTGTCGCGCCACTTCGTCGTCCCTCACATCAGCACCGGTGACACGTTGCGTGCCGCGGTGCGTGAGGGCACCGAGCTCGGCGCGATGGCGAAGCGGGTGATGGACGAAGGCGGGCTGGTCTCCGACGAGATCATGGTCGGCATCGTCCGTGAACGGCTGCTGCAGCCCGATGCGCTCGGGCGCGGGTACATCCTCGACGGGTTCCCGCGCACGGTGCCGCAGGCCGAGGCGCTCGACACCATCACGTCCGAGTTGCCCCTCGACGTGGTGCTCGACCTCGACGTGCCGCGCGAGTTGGTGCTCGAGCGGCTGTCGGCGCGTCGTGTGTGCCGCGACTGCGGTACCAACTACGTGGCGCGTGGCGGCGAGAAGCTGCCGTGGATCTGCGAGGTCTGCGGTGGCGACGTGATGCAGCGCGACGACGACACCCCTGAGGCCATCGACCATCGACTCGACCTGTACGAGCAGCAGACGTCGCCGCTCATCGAGTACTACAGCCGCAACGGGCGACTGGTCGTGATCGACGGTGTCGGCCACCCCGACGAGGTGTTCCGGCGCCTCACGCAAGCGGTCGACGCAGCTCGCCGAGTGATCTGATGGCTCGCTTCGGTCGCAGTGGCATCCCGCGGCGCACCGCCGAGGAGTTGCGCCACATGCGGGCAGCGGGCCGGGTGGTGGCGGAGATGCATGCCGTGCTGCGCGACGCGGCGCGTCCCGGTGTCACCACGTTGCAGCTCGACCGGATGGCCCGCGACGTCATCGAACGGCGCAACGCGACCTCGAACTTCTTCGGCTACCACGGTTTCCCGGCGGTCATCTGCACCTCGGTGAACGACGAGGTGGTGCACGGCATCCCTTCCGACCGTGTGTTGCTCGAGGGCGACGTGCTGTCGGTCGACTGTGGCGCCATCGTGCACGGCTGGCACGGCGACGCCGCGTTCACCATGGGCGTGGGCAGCATCTCCGTCGAGGCACAAAGGCTCATCGACACCGCCGAGGCCGCGCTGGCCGCCGCCATCGAGGAGATGCGGCCGCAGCGCACGCTCGGCGACCTCGGTCATGCCATCCAGACCGTCGTGTCGAAGGCCGGGTACGGCAGCCCGCGCGACTTCTGCGGTCACGGCATCGGCACTGCGATGCACGAGGATCCCGACGTCGAGAACCGTGGTCGTCCCGGCAAGGGCCTGGCGTTGCAGCAGGGTGTCGTGCTCGCGATCGAGCCGATGCTCATCGCCGGTGGCGGCGACGGCGTGCGGCAGTTGCGCGACGGTTGGACCGTCGTCACCGCCGACGGCTCACTCGCCGCGCACGCCGAACACACCGTGCTCGTCGGCGAGCACGGCCCCGAGATCCTCACCGTCCCCTGACGGCATCTGGGCGTCATTCGTCCCAGATCGGCATCTGGGCGTGATCCGTCCCGGAAACCGGGACGGATCAGCGCCAGAACGTTGCCGGCTCAGCGGGTGGCGACGCCGTCGCGCACCACCGCAGTGCCGCCGAACACCGTGTGGCGCACTCTGCCCGTGACGGTGCGGCCGGCGTACGGGGTGTTGCGGCTCTTGCTGGCCAGGTTGGCCGGCACCACGGTCCACTCGGCGGCAGGGTCGAACACCGCGAGGTTGGCCGGCTCGCCGGCCTGCACCGGACGGCCGTGGCGGTCGGCGACCCCGGCGATGGCGGCCGGATTCCAGCTCAGCAACGCGAGCACCCGCTGGATGGGCAGACCGAGCTCACCGACCGCCAACGCCAGCGCGGTCTCGAGGCCGAGCATGCCGGGTGGCGCTTGGTCGAGCGGCGCCTCCTTGGTGTGCGGTGCGTGGGGCGCATGGTCGGTGGCGATGGCGTCGATGGTGCCGTCGGCGAGCCCGATCTTCAGTGCGGCGATGTCGTCGGCGGTGCGCAGTGGCGGGTTCACCTTGTACACCGCGTCGTAGCTCTCGAGCAGTTCGTCGGTGAGCGTGAAGTGGTGCGGCGTCGCCTCAGCGGTGACGGGCAGGCCCTCGGCCTTGGCCTGGCGCACCAGCTCGACGGAGCGGGCGGTGCTGAGGTGCAGGAAGTGCATCGGCACACCGGTGAGCCGTACGAGCTCGATGTCGCGGAACAGCATCAACTCCTCCGCGAGCGCCGGCCAGCCGGGCAGGCCGAGGCGGCTGCAGCACGAACCCTCGTGCATCACGGCACCCTTGGTGAGTGATGTGACTTCGCAGTGTTGTGCCAACACGATGCCGAGCGGCTTCGCGTACTCCAGTGCTCGACGCATCAACTGCGGGTCCTGCACGCCGTTGCCGTCGTCGGTGAAGAGGTGCACGCCTGCCGCTGCCAGCTCGCCGTAGGGCGCCAACTGCTCGCCGTTGCGGCCGACGGTGATGCACCCTGACGGCAGCACCTCGCACAACCCGGCGCGGCGGCCCTGCTCGCGCACGAACTCCACCACCGCGACGCTGTCCTGCGCAGGGTCGGTGTTCGGCATCGCCACCACCGCGGTGAAGCCGCCCAGCGCGGCCGCGCGGCTGCCGGTCTCGATGGTCTCGGCTTCCTCCTTGCCGGGCTCGCGCAGATGCGTGTGCAGGTCGACGAAGCCGGGGCTGACGATGCAGCCGGTGGCGTCGAGCACGTCGTCGCCGGCGAGGTCGGGACCGACCTCCACGATCTGGCCGCCCTGCACGGCCACGTCGGCACGACGCTCGCCCTGCTGGTCGACGACGGTGCCGCCGGTGATGACGAGGCGGGTCATTGCGAATCTCCGATCGAGGCGGCGCTGCCCGAACCGAGCAGCGTGAAGAGGACGGCCATGCGCACGGCGACGCCGTTCGTGACCTGTTGCAGGATGACCGAGCCGGGCAGCTCGGACGGGTCGACCACCATCTCCACCCCGCGGTTCATCGGACCGGGGTGCATCACCAGCGCGTGCGGTGCGAGCCGTGCCGCCCGTGCGGGCGTGAGGCCGTAGAGCGCTGAGTACTCCTCCAGCGACGGCAGCAGCGCGTCGTCCATGCGTTCGCGTTGCACGCGGAGCAGGTACAGCACGTCGACGTCGGCGATCAGCGAGTCGAGGTCGTGGCTCACGTCGACGGGCCACCCGTCGAGCGACGGCGGCAGCAGTGTGGGCGGTGCCACCAGCGTGACGTGCGCACCGAGCTTCGTGAACGCCTGCACGTCGCTGCGGGCCACGCGGCTGTGCTTGATGTCGCCGACGATGGCGATGTGCAGTCCCTCGAAGCCGTCACGGCGGTTCAGCCCGGTGCGGATGGTGTAGCTGTCGAGCAGCGCCTGCGTGGGGTGTTGGTGCCAACCGTCGCCGGCGTTGACGATGCTCGCGTTGGTCCAGCGGGTGATCATCTGTGGTGCACCGCTGCTCTTGTGGCGCACCACGAACGCGTCGACACCCATTGCGCTGATGGTCTCGATGGTGTCGCGCAGGCTTTCGCCCTTGTTGACGCTGCTGCTCGACACGGCGAAGTTCATCGTGTCGGCGCTCAGGCGTTTGGCGGCGGTGTCGAAGCTGGTGCGAGTGCGCGTGGAGTCCTCGAAGAACAGGCTCACCACGTTCTTGCCGCGCAGTGCGGGCACCTTGGGGATCGGGCGGCTGCTCACCTCGACCATGTGATCGGTGAGCTCCAGCAGGCGGTGGATGTCGTCGGCGTCGAGGTCTTCGATGGAGAGCAGGTGCTTCATGCGATGGTCACCCCTTCGGCCGTGGCGCTCACGTTCTCGTCACGAGCCGTCGGCAGGTTCTTGCCCACGTAATCGGGGCGGATCGGCAGCTCGCGGTGCCCGCGGTCGACGATCACCGCGAGTTGCACGGCTCGCGGTCGGCCGTACTCGTTCAGCGCCTCGAGCGCGGCGCGCACGGTGCGGCCCGTGAACAGCACGTCGTCCGTGAGCACCACGGTGGTGCCGTCGAGCGACATCGGGATGTCGGTCACGCTGCCCGGCACGATGGGGCGCAGGCCCACGTCGTCGCGGTGGAAGCTCACGTCGAGCGAGCCGATGGCGACCGGGCGTGCCGGGTCGATGCCGTGCAGCACCTCGCCCAGCGCTTCGGCCACCCACACGCCACCGCGTTGGAGCCCGACCAGCACCACCCCCTCGAGGCCGTGGTTGCGCTCGACGATCTCGTGAGCGATACGGGTGAGCGCGCGGCGTACGTCGTCGGCGCTCAGCACGGTTCGGTGCGTCATGGCTTCCTTTCACGTATGGGCCTCACAGGACCCATTTCACGTTCGCCCTCGATGCTAACCGAACCAGGTCGGGTGTTTCCGTGCGTTGCCGCGCCGCACGCGAACACCCAACGGACAGTGCCGAGTGGACAGTTGAACGTTCGGTGACCGACGGCTGAACACTCGACGGGGTCCGTTCACCTGGGTCACCGACGCGTGGATACTCTCCCGCATGACGGCGATCAACATCTTTCGCAATGCCCCCGATCTGCGCACCGTGGCCCCGGGCGAGGTGCTGTTCAGCGAGGGTGACACCGGCGACGTGATGTACGCCGTGGTGGAAGGCACGCTGCACCTCAGCGCCAATGGACGCGTCGTCGACGAGATCGGCGAGGGCCAGATCGTCGGTGAGATGGCGCTCATCGACCAGTCGCCGCGCAGCGCCACGGTCATCGCGGCCACCGACGCCGTGGTCGCGCCGGTCGACCGCAAGCGCTTCGTCTATCTGGTGCAGGAGCACCCCACGTTCGCCCTCCAGGTGATGGAGTTGATGGCAGCCCGTCTGCGCAAGGCGAACGCCGCCCTCGACTGAACCGGAGGCCCGCTCACGGCAGCGGGCTGAGTCGACCCTCGTCGAGGCGGAACACCTGATCGGCCCGCTCGAACGCGACCGCGCGGTGACTCACGGCCAACACGGTCATCCCCGCGTCGGCGAGGTTGGTCCACAACTGCAGTTCGGTCTCCACGTCGAGCGCGCTCGACAGGTCGTCGAGCACCACCAGTTCAGGTGAGTGCACCAACGCCCTGGCCGTGGCGACACGCTGCCGTTGGCCACCCGACAGGCGCAGGCCGCGTGGGCCGATGAGCGTGTTGGCACCCTCGGGCATCTCGTCGATGTCGGCGCGTACGGCCGCCAGTTCCAGTGCGAACTCCAGCGACTCGACCGGCACTTCGCCGAGCGCGATGTTGTCGGCCACCGAGTCGCTGATGAGTTGCGGCACCTGTGGCAGGAACGCCGCGTTGGGGGGCACGAAGAACGCCGCGGCGTCGGTGATCTCCATTCCGTTCCACCGAATCGTGCCGCGCACGTCGGCGTCGTGGGCGAGACCCAACAGTGCGCGCAGCAGCGTGGTCTTGCCGCTGCCGATGGGGCCGGTGATCACGGTGAACGTGCCGCGGCGGATGACGAGGTCGACGTCGCTGACACCGCCACCCGTCGCGTAGGTGGCGCCGAACCCGATCACCTCGAGGCGGTCGAGCGGCACCCGGTCGGGGCGCACGGGGGAGAGCCGGTGGTTGGTCTCGCCGCGAGCAATGGGCAGGTCGCGGTCGTGCACCACGTTGCGCACGTCGGTGTCGGCGACCAGGCCGCGCATCCGGTCGAACGCCACGCCGGCCTGCTTGCGACGCGCCAACAGTCGGCCGATCATGCGTGGCAGGAAGCTGAGCCATCCCATGTAGGCGGTGAACACGGCCAGCGAGCCGACGTCGAACGCCCCCGATGCCAGCGCACCCGCGGTGGTGAGCAGTACCAGCCCGAGGCCCACGTCGGCGGCGCCCTGCGCGAAGGCCTGCACGCCGTCGTCGAGCACGCGGTCGCGCACTGCGGTGTGGCGACGTGCGTCGACGAGCGTGGTGAGGTGGTCGAGCGCAGGGTCGACGGCGTCGTTCACCTTCACCGTCGTGGCGGCCGCCATCACATCGCCGACGAACCCGCTCACGGCCCCGGCCGCGGCGCGGTCGGCCGCGCGGTAGCGCTTGATGCGCGTGTCGAGCGCCCTGGTGCCGATGGCGACGGCCGTCAGCGGAATGGCCAGGATGGCGGCGGCAGCGGGGTCGATGCTGCCGAGCACGAAGCCGGCGAAGGCGGTGAAGATGATGCCGGCGCTCACATCGACGATGCCGTCGACGAACTGCGTCACGTCCTCGACGTCGTCGCGGAAGTGGGTGATGGCCTCGCCGGCGGACCCGACGGGCTGCCCGGCTTCGGGACCGCCACTCGCCAACTGCGCGGCCAGCAGGTTGGCTCGGATGAACGACTGCATGTGCACCCACGCCTTCGTCCAGGTGAGCGCGCCCCAGTGGATGCTCGTCATGCGCAGCACGTCGACCACCAGCACCGCGCCGGCGAACCAGTAGACCTGCGCGGTGTCGCCCTGGTCGAGTGCACGGAAGGCCCGTCCGAGCAGATAGCCGGTGAGCACCGGGAAGGTGAAGAACAGCACGAAAAGGCCCCAACCGATCCAGAAGGCGGCGGGCCGGTGCTGGGTGACGCGCCACGAGAGGCGCCACACGCCGGGGGAGCGGCTCATGACAACAGCTCCAGGTCGTCGTCGACGACATCGTCGGCCCGGTGCGGCTCGAGCGCGATCTCCAACAGATGATGGAAGCGGCTCGTCTCGTCGGCGGCCAACTCGTCGCGGTCGCCGTGTTCGAGCACACGACCGTGATCGAGCACCAGGATCTCGTCGACGTGGCGCAGGGTGCTGAGGCGGTGGGCGATCACCAGGGTGGTGCGACCTTCCATCAACGCGGTGACCGCCGCGTCGAGGCGCGCCTCGGTCTCGGGGTCGACGCGTGCCGTCGCCTCGTCGAGCACCACCAGGTCGGGGTCGCGCAGCCACACCCGGGCGAGTGCCAGCAGTTGTGCCTCGCCGGCCGACAACCCGGCGCCACCCGCGCCGAGTTCGCGATGGATGCCGCCGGCGACCAGCGCGCCGAGGCCGGCCTGCTCGAGTGCCCGCTCGACCGCCGCGTCGGTCGGACGCGGGTCGAACAGCGTGACGTTGTCGCGGAGCGTGCCCGAGAACAGCTCCACCTCCTGGGGGATCATGGCCACGCGTCGGCGCAGTTCGGCCATCGGGATCTCGGCGATCGGCACGCCGTTCAGACGAAGCTGGCCGCCGGTGGCCTCCACCAGCCGTAGCACCAGTCGCGAGAGCGTGGTCTTGCCGCTGCCGGTGCGGCCCACGATGCCCATCGACCGGCCCGCCGCGAGCGTGAGGTGCACGTCGTCGAGCACCGACTCACCGTCGCCGTAGTCGAACGACAGGTGATCGAACGCCACCGACAGCGGACCGGCGGCGGGCAGCGTGGTGCCCTCGTCGACGACGGCCGGCTCGACGGCCAACAGATCGATGACGCGCACCATCGCACCGTTCGCCTTCTGGATGGTCTCGAGTTCGTGCACCACGTCCTCGAGCGGCCGCTCCAGCAGCAGCACGTACTGGAACAGGAGGAACGCGGTGCCGACGGTGATGGATCCGGCCGACACCAACGCGGTGCCCGCCACCAGTGCCGCCACCGAACCGACCGACAGCGAGGCCTGCACGGCCCACCACAGTCGGAGGAACGCGCTCTCTCGACGCACCGCGCTGCGCATCGCCCGGCCGCTCTCGTCGATGAACCGCCACATCGCGTGCCGGCCGGCCCCGTTGGCCCGCAGGTCTTCGGAGGCCGTGAGGCGCTCCTCGATGCCGCCGTACAGGGCGGCGTACGCGCCCATCTCGTCGCTCGACTCGCCGACCGCGCGGTGTCGCCCGCGCACCACCACCGCGCCTGCCGCTGCCACGTACCACGCAGCGCCGACCGCCAGTCGCCAGTCGATCACGGCCAGCACGCCCACCATGCCCACCACCACGGCGGCCGCGCCGGTGAGCTTGGGCACCACGCGACCCAGGAAGTCGCTCACCGACGTGACGTCGCCGTCGACGCGCTGGATGAGCTCGCCCGGGGTGTGCGTGCGGTGGAACTCGTGATCGAGACCCAGGACATGCCGGGCCATGGTGAGGCGGATGGTGTTGGTGGTGCGCCAGGCCGTCACCGTGGCGAACCACGCCACCGACACCATGATCAACTGCGTCACCACGGCGATCGCGAGGAACAGCAGCGCGGCACGGGTGATGCGCGACGCTGCGTCGTCGCCGCCCTCGGTGGCGATGTCGACGATGCGTCGCACCACCAGGGGGCCGGCGAGCGACAACGCCGACGACACGCCCACGAGCACGCCGAGGCAGGCCCAACGCCGGGCGTCGGGCCGCAGCAGCGCCGCGAGGGCGCGCCAACGTGAGGTGGGTGTGGTCATCCGGCCCAGTCTTCACGCCGGATCGCCGGATCGGAGCATCATTTTCGCGGCGTCGGTCGTGGTGGAACGAGCGATCCGTCGGGATGCCTCCATCGGGCCGGCCGGGGCGGCTACGGTGCACCGGAGAAATCGCGCGAAGAGGGGCTTGGTGTTCTGCTCCCCGGGCGATAGCATTGCTCCCCGGCCCTCATGCGCCATGCCCGCCTCGGCGTGCACTGACACATGGTCCGTCCGTTTGGGACTGACATTTGGAGGGCGGCTTCGACATCGTGAACGCCGCGTTTCTCTCTGGGTCCGTATTTTTCCCCACCGATCGAGGAGGCAGTTCTGCCGAAGCCCAAGGACGACGCAATCGTGCTGGAAGGCACGATCCTCGAGTCCCTCCCGAACGCCATGTTCCGGGTGGAACTCGAGAACGGCCACAAGGTGTTGGCGCACATCTCCGGCAAGATGCGGATGCACTACATCCGCATCCTTCCCGGCGACAAGGTGCAGGTGGAACTCACTCCGTACGACCTCACCCGAGGTCGCATCACGTATCGCTACAAGTAATCCCTCAGGTTCACTAGGTCTCGAGAAAGCACGTCACCCATGAAGGTTCGACCGAGCGTCAAGAAAATTTGCGAGAAGTGCAAGGTCATCCGCCGCCATGGCAGCGTGCGCGTGATCTGCGAGAACCCCCGTCACAAGCAGCGCCAGGGCTGAAAGAGAAGATCGCACGATGGCACGTATTTCCGGCGTCGACATCCCCCGCGAAAAGCGGCTGGAGATTTCGCTCACCTACATCTTCGGTATCGGCAAGCCCACGGCGCAGCGCATCTGTGCCGACACCGGGCTGAACCCGAACGAGCGAGTCCGCAACCTCACCGAGGACGAGATCAACAAGATCCGTGCCTGGGTCGATGCCAACATCACGGTCGAGGGCGATCTTCGCCGCGACGTGGCGCAGGACATCAAGCGCAAGATCGAGATCGGGTGCCTGCAGGGCGTGCGTCACCGCAAGGGCCTGCCCGTGCGTGGTCAGCGCACCCACACCAACGCCCGTACGCGTAAGGGTCCGAAGAAGACCGTCGCCAACAAGAAGAAGGCTGTGAGGAAGTAATGGCGAAGCCGAAGCCGGGCGGTCGCCGCCCCCGCAAGCGCGAGCGCAAGAACGTCACCAACGGCGTCGTTCACATCAAGAGCTCGTTCAACAACACCATCGTGTCCATCACCGACACCGAGGGCAACGTCATCAGCTGGGCTTCGTCCGGCGGTGTCGGTTTCAAGGGCTCGCGCAAGAGCAC
>SXKB01000135.1 GCA_005778215.1 Actinomycetota bacterium
ACGATCGGGCGCCAGATGCCGATCTGGGACGATCGGGCGCCAGAACCCCGGTCAGGAGACGGCGTGGGTGACGGCGTGGATGATCAGGCCGGCGAGGCCGCCGACGATGGTGCCGTTGATGCGGATGAACTGCAGGTCGCGGCCCACCTGCAGCTCGAGCCGTTCGGCGGTGGCCTTGCCGTCCCACTTCGCCACGGTGGAGGAGATGATCTCGGCCACTTCGCCGCGGTAGTGGTCGACCACGTAGCCGGCAGCGCGGCGTACCCAGTCGTCGACCTTGGCCTGCAGTTCGGGCTCGGCCACGAGGCGCTCGCCCAGGCGTTGCAGCGACCGGTCGATGCGCTGTCGGAGTTCGCTGTCGGGGTCGTCGGTGGCGATGAGCGTGGTGCGCTTCACTTCGCCCCACAGGCTCTGCAACCAGGCCTGCACGTCGCGGTGCTCGAGGAGTTCGGCCTTCACGCCTTCGAGCTTCGCGACGAGCCCGGGGTCGGTCTTCAGGCGTTCGGCGAACCCGAGCATCCGGTCGTCGATGGCGCGGCGCACCTCGTGGGTGGGATCGCGGCCGACGTCGTGGAGGAAGCGGTGCACCGCGGTGTAGATCTTCTCGAAGATGCGGTCGTCGATACCCTCGGGCACCCACCAGGGCGACTCGGTGGCGAGGCGTTGGCGGAACGTGACGCGGTTGTCGTCGAGGAAGCCGCCGAGGCCGGTGAGCGTGGCGTCGAGCAGTCGTTGATGGTGGCCACCTTCCATCGCCAGGTCGATCGCTCGCCCCATCAGTGGGGCGACGGAGGTGTCGCGCACCTTGCGTTCGATCATGCCCTGCAGCGCGGTGCTGACGTCGCGGTCGTCGATGACCTCGAGGCTGCCGCGGAGTGCGTCGGCCACCGCGGTGCCGGCCTTCGCCGCGTTGGCCGGCTCGCTGAGCCATGTGCCGAGCCGCAACCCGATGTGGGCCTGGTCGAGGCGTTCGTGCAGCACTTCCTGGGTGAGGAAGTTCTCCTGCACGAAGTCGCCCAGCGAGGCGCCGATCTGGTCCTTGCGGTTCGGGATGATGGCGGTGTGCGGGATGGGCAACCCGAGCGGATGGCGGAACAGCGCAGTCACTGCGAACCAGTCGGCGAGCGCGCCCACCATTGCGGCCTCGCTGAACGCGCGCACGTAGCCCACCCATGGGTGTGCGTCCTCCTGCGACTTCGTCACCACGAACACCGCGGTGACGAAGAGCAGCAGGCAGAGGGCGAGCGTCTTCATGCGGCGCACGCCCTGGCGGCGTTCGAGATCGGCGACCGAGAGCTGCAGCATGTGCCGCAACCTACCCAGTGCCGTTGGTGGGCGTACCCGCGCCGGATCAGTGGGCCATGTAGAGGCCGGGGCGACCGGCGGCGAGCCGGGCGAACACGCCGACGATGATGGCCGGGATGAGCGTGCGCCACCCGAACTGCTCGACCGTGAGCACGAAGCCGGTGAGCGTGACCGAGGCGGCGCTGGCGAACGCAGCGGGCGCGCCGGTGGCGGCGAGCAGCGACCCGTTCACGTTCATGCCCGGCGCCACCGCGGCGCCGAACGTGGCACCCATCACGAACAGCGGCAGCACCTCGCCACCGACGAAGCCGGTGCCCAGCGCGACCACGGTGAACAGCATCTTGAGCAGCGGCACCCACCAGTCGAGGTCGCCTCCGGCGATGGCCTGCGAGTACAGCTCGTTGGAGAGGCCGAGGTACTCGCGCCCGAACAACAGCATCAGTCCCACGGTGGCGGCGCCGCCGATGGCGGTGCGGCCGGGCGTCCAGTGGACGGCCCGTGCCATCTTGCGCTTCGTCACCTTCACCAGCGCGACGAACAGCCGGCCGATGAGCCCGACGCCGATGCCCACGAGCGCCAGCTTGAACGGCAGGCCGATCGTCCAGTCGCTGCGGGGCAGCCGAGGGCGATCGGTCATCTCGTACCCGAGCAGCTCCACCACCCAGTGACCGGTGAACGCGGCGATGACGGCGGGGACGAGCGCGCGGATGCGGTGCTGCTTGCTCACCTGCATCGCGAACACCACGCCGGTGATGGGCACGCCGAACACCGCGCCCCAGCCGCCTGCCATCGACGACGTGATGATGGTGCGTCGCTCGTCGGGGCGCAGGCCACCGAGGCGGGCGGCGGTGTCGCTGACCGAGCCGGCCATCTGCAGGGCGGCCCCTTCGCGGCCCACCGACGCGCCGAACACGTGGCCCACCACGGAGCCACCGAAGATGAGCGGCGCCATGCGCGACGTGACGCCGTGGGTGAAGGTGTGCGTCTGCTCGATCACGCTGGGCGTGCCGCCCTTCGCCCGCCCGCCCCAGTAGTGGTAGGCGGCGCCGACCGCGAGGCCGGCGAGCGGCAGCAGCCACACCAGCCAGCCGTGCGACATGCGGGTGCGCGTGGCCCAGTCGAGCGATTCGAGGAACGCGAACGAGATGAGCCCGGTGAGGGCGCCGCCGATGGCGGCGAAGAACCACACCTTCACCTGGGACATTCCGTGCAGGCTACCCAGCGTGTGACACCCCCTCCCTAGGATGGCGTCACCATGAGCGACGACGGCCGCCTCCAGTTCGATCTCGACCCGCTCGACCTGCAGTCGCTGAACCCCGACCAGCTCGACGCGGTCGTGCACCGTGGCGGTCCGCTGTTGGTGGTGGCCGGTGCCGGCTCGGGCAAGACCCGAGTGCTCACCCATCGCATCGCCCACCTCATCCAGGAAGGCGTGCGGCCCACGTCCATCCTCGCCATCACGTTCACCAACAAGGCCGCGCAGGAGATGAAGCACCGCGTGGCCGACCTGGTGGGCCCCGTCGTGAAGGCGATGTGGGTGTGCACGTTCCACTCGGCCTGTGTGCGCATCCTGCGTGCCCATGCCGAGGTGTTGGGGTACCCGCGCACGTTCAGCATCTACGACCAGGCCGATGCACAGCGTCTGGCCGGCTACGTGGTGCGCGACCTCGGTCTCGACGCGAAGCGGTTCCCGCCCCGGGCCGCGCACGGCCAGATCAGCCTCTGGAAGAACGAACTCATCACCCCCGAG
>SXKB01000136.1 GCA_005778215.1 Actinomycetota bacterium
GCTGATGATGGCGAACGTGCGCCGCTGGCTGGCTTCGTGCATCACGTCGGCGCTCATGAGGCTTCGAGGCTATCGGCGGCGGCCCGACGGAAGGCTCGCCCAGAAAACGTGGCTCAGGCCATGTTGCGCCAGGCGGCCAGTCGCTCGGCGCTGTCGTCGCCGGGCAGCGGCAGCTGGCACACCACCTTCAGCCCCGGCCATTCGCTGGGGGTGAGCTGCTGGTACTCGAACGCGAGGTCACCCGCACGCGGGTGGTGGTAGCGGCGCACCCGTGTCTCGAACTGGGCCACGTCGAGCTGTGGCCACCACTCGGCGAACTCGGTGCTGGCGTCGCTGAGCCGCTGGACGAGTGACACCACGTCGGCGTCGGCACGCAACTCGGCCGTGCCGGCGCGGAACTCGGCGAGGATCTTGTGCGCCTGGTCCTCCCAGTCGGCCACGAGTGCCCGCGCCGTCGGCTCGGCGAACACCACCCACAGCAGATTGCGTTCGTGCCCGGTCAGCTGGTCGATCATCGGGTACAGCCGCGACTGCGCGGTGTTCCAGGCGAGGAACTCCCATCGCGGTCCGAGCACGTAGGCGGGTGCCGGATCCATCGACGCGATGAGCCGTACCAACGCATCGGGCGCGTGCTCGGGGTCGGTGATGCGTTCCCCGGTGGGCCGATGGGCGAGCGTCAGGAGATGCTGGCGTTCGGCGTCGGACAACCGCAGTGTGCGCGCCAACGCGTCGAGCACGTCGCTCGACGCGTTGATCGGTCGACCCTGTTCGAGCCACGTGTACCAGGTGACCGACACCCCGGCCAGCAGGGCCACCTCCTCGCGGCGGAGGCCCTTGGTGCGGCGGCTGCGTCCTTCGGGTAGGCCGACGTCGGCGGGGGTGAGCGCGTCGCGGCGAGCGCGAAGGAACTCTGCGAGGTCGTCGCGACGGCGGTCCATCCCGTCATTCAACCGGCGGTCGTTCAGCCACCGTTGCCGGCGGGCACGTACTCACGGCACGGCTGGCCGCGCAGCGACCCGCACGCCGGCGGTGCGGCCTGCGGCACCGCGATGTCGGGCACCACGGGGAGCAGCAGACGCGACGGATGGTCGGCGTCGTGGGCGATGGTGACGGTCTCGCCGTTCGAGATGGTGCGGAACTCCCAGACCGCGCGGTTGTTGCCGGGTGCGTCGATGGTGAGACGGATGCGACTGCCCTTGCGGAACGGATGGGCGAACGGGAAGATCGGCACCTTCACCTCGGTGAACTCGCCGGCCGGCAGGTCGGCGGCATCGGCCTCGGCATTGGTGAGCACGGGGGCGAGGTCGCTGCTGCGTGCCTCGTCGAGCGCGCGCTGGCTGGCCCGCAACCATCCGCTCTGCACGTAGATCTCGGTGCCGTCGGGCCGCACCTCGCTGATGGTGACCTCGAGATCGGTGTCGGCCGCGGTGGCCTTCACCCACAGATCCACCGCGCCCGGACCGATGACGACGGTGTCGCTCTCGAGCGGCTCGGTCACGTACCCGAGGCCGGTGCCGTCGGGCAGCGGCTGCCAGTCGTACTGCACGTCGGCGCGCCACACGCCGCTGCTGCCGCCCTCGTAGAACGTGGCGGGCAGCGCGGAGGGATCGGCCGTGTACTCGTCGGCCGTGCTGCCGGTGCCCTGCTCGCCGGTCACGAGGGCACCGTCGTCGCCGAGGCCCCACAGCGTGGTGACGGCGAACGCCATCGGCCAACTGTCGAACTCGGCGGTGAAGTGCGGCTCGGGCGTGCCCGGGCTGAACGCCGGGTCACCGCCCTGCTCGAACAGGATGCGCACCGGCTTGTCGGCCTCGAACGCGGCGAGCGCCTCCTCGTAGGTCATGCCCGCGAACCTGCTCTCGAACGGACCGAAGGTGTTGACGCCCCAGATGGCGCCGCCGAGGGCGCCGGCGATCGCGGCGCCGGCCGACAGGTCGGGCACCTTCTTGCCGACGTACAGCTGCAGGAACTCCATGTAGCGACGTGCGACCGGCGGGCTCAACGACTCGGTGTGCAGACCGTTGGTGAGCGTGACGTACACGTGCGGCGAGGCAGCGAAGTCGGGCAGCATCGCGGGGAAGTGGCCACCGGTCTGCTCGTCCTGCCACGCACCGGCGATGAACACCGGCACGTTGATCTTGTCGACGAAGGTGATGGGGGCCAGCGAGTCGCCGAGTGGGTTCGAGTAGAACGGGTTGTCGTCGATCTCCGCCACCAGGTCGGGGTTCTGCAGGCGCAGCCGCTGGTTGTCGGCGCACATCGTGTCGCCGGCGTCGGCACGGGCCTTGGTCCACTCCTGACCGAACGGTCGGGCCTGGTCCACTCGCTCCTGGGTCCAGTTCACCGCGAACCCGGTGTTGAGGATGCCACCGGGATACAGGGTGCTGCGGTAGCTGTCGTCCAGCACCGACAGCGGCGTGATGCTGTTCAGGCTCGGAGGCTGGGTGGCGGCGACGAACAGCTGGCTGATGCCGGGGTAGCTGATGCCCACCATGCCGACCTCGTTGTCGAGCACCCACGGCTGGGCGGCCACTGCCTCGATGACGTCGTAGCCGTCGATGGACTGCGCCGTCTCGAAGAAACGGTACGAACCGCCGCTGCAACCGGTGCCGCGCATGTTCACGCCGACGTAGGCGAAGCCCTGCGCGGTGTACAGCGCGGCGAGCTGCGCGCTGTCGGGGTCGCTGGGCTGATAGCCGCTGTACTCGACCACCGTGGGGAACGGGCCGTTCTCGATGGGGCCGGGCAGCAGCACGTTGGCGCTCAACGTGGTGCCATCGCGGGTGACGATGTAGCCGAAACCGCCGGCAGGCAGCAGCGTCTGCTCCTCGGTGTACAGCGAGGCGGGCGGTGTGGCGCCGGGCGACATGACGGTGATGTCGGTGGCCGCCTCGGTGTCGGACGCGACCATGTACCCATCGCCTTCGGCGACCTCGCGGAACAACAGCGCCCCCTGCTCGTCGACCGTGCCGGTGGCGATGGTGGTGGTGCCGTTGATCACCGACAGCTCCGTGCCGGGCTCGGCGTCGAGCACGGCGATCTGCTGCACCCCCGGCTGCACGGTGAACGTGGCGGGCGCCAGTGCGGGCAGCGTCTCGGCCACCGTGGTCTCCGCCGCGGTGGTCTCGGTGCCGGCCTCGGTGGTGGGAACGGCGTCCTCGCCGTCGCTGCAGGCGACCGCCAGCAGGCAGAGGGCGGTGAGGACGGCAAGCGGTCGTTTCGACATGGCGACGAGTCTCCCATCCGCGGCGCCACCGGCCAGAATGGAGCGGTGATCTCCCTCGACGACATGCTGGCCGACCTCGAGCTGTTGGTGAACACCGAGTCCACCTCGTTGCACCTCGACCTGTTGGCGCAGTCCGCTGCGGCCGTGGCCTCGGTGATGGAACGCCGCCTGGGTTCCGCGCCGCGGCTCATCGAGTCGCCCGCCGGCCCGCACGTGCTGTGGAGCGGCGGCGGCACACCGAAGGTGTTGCTCGTGGGTCACCACGACACCGTGTTCCCCGTCGGCTCGGTCGCGGCGCGTCCGTTCCGTGTGGCCGACGGCAAGGCCACCGGCCCCGGCGTGTTCGACATGAAGGCCGGCATCGTGCAGGCCGTGCACGCCACCGCGGCGCTCGCCGATCGCAGCGGCGTGGAGATCCTCATCACCGCCGACGAGGAAGTGGGCAGCGATGCGTCACGCGAGCTCATCGAGGAACGCGCCGCCGCGTGCGGCAACGTGCTGGTGTTCGAGGCCAGCGCCGACGGCGGTGCGCTGAAGATCGCCCGCAAGGGCACCGGCACCTTCGAAGTGGTGGTGCACGGGAAGGCCGCGCACGCCGGACTCGAGCCGTGGAAGGGCATCAACTCGCTGGTCGCCGCGGCCGAACTGGTGCTGCAGATCAACACGTTCGGCGACCCGGCCACGGCCACCACCGTCACGCCCACCGTGGCCTCCGCCGGCACGGCCGACAACGTGGTGCCCGCGGAGACTCGGGTGAAGGTCGACGTGCGCGTGGAGCAACTGTCGGAGGGCGAGCGTCTCGTCGCGGCGTTCCAGACGTTGCACACGTCGGTCGACGGCGCACGCGTCGAAGTGCTCGGTGGTCTGAACCGGCCGCCGATGCCCGTCGGCTCGTCGGGCGCGCTCTACCCGCTGGCCATGGAGGCCGCCGCCGAGGTGGGCATCGAGGGCCTCGAGGGCGTGGCTGTGGGCGGCGGCAGCGACGGCAACTTCACGGCCGCCATCGGCGTGCCCACGCTCGACGGCATGGGCGCGGTGGGTGGTGGTGCGCACGCCGACCACGAGTTCGTGCTCGTCGACACGATGGTGCCGCGAGCCGAGTTGGTGGCCGCGCTGCTGCGTCGGCTCTGACCGGCCGACGGGCGAGGTGTTACTCGCCGCCCTCGAGTGCCATCAGTCCGCCGCTCGCGAGCGTGCCGGCGTTGCGATAC
>SXKB01000137.1 GCA_005778215.1 Actinomycetota bacterium
ACGACTACGTCATCAACGGCGTGAAGCACTTCATCAGCCACGCCGACCTGGCCGACTACGTCATCCTGTTCGCCGCCAGCGGCGAGGAGATGACCAGCAAGGGTCCGAAGAAGAAGATCACCGGGTTCCTCGTCGACTTCGACACTCCCGGCTGCGAGGTGGTGCACGGCTACAACTGCGTGAGCAACCGCGGCTACCACAACCTCATCATCAACTTCGACAACTGCCGCGTGCCGGTGCGCAACATCCTGGGCGAGGAGCACCGCGGCTTCGACGCCGCCAACGAATGGCTCGGCTCCACCCGTCTGCAGGTGGCGGCCGTGTGCGTGGGCCGCGCCCGCCGCGCGCTGGGCATCGCCACCGAGTGGGCCGCCACGCGCGAGCAGTTCGGCCAGCAGATCGGCAAGTTCCAGGGCGTGTCGTTCAAGCTGGCCGACATGCGCACCCAGCTCGAGGCCGCCGAACTCCTCACCCTGCGCGCCGCGTGGCTCGACACCAAGGGCAAGGCCACCGACGAGGACATGGCGATGGCCAAGGTGTTCTCCAGCGAGATGTGCCAGATGGTGACCGACGAGGCCATCCAGATCCTCGGCGGCATGGGCCTGATGGACGAACTGCCGCTCGAGCGCATGTGGCGCGACACCCGCGTCGACCGCATCTGGGACGGCACCAGCGAGATCCAACGGCACATCATCAGCCGCAGCATGCTCCGCCCCTACGGCGCCTGATCCCGGTCGCCCACCCGCGACCATGAGTTCGCGGGTCAGATGGCGGGGCGCCAGGTGGGGTGGGTGAAGCCCACGCCGGTGGCCTCGACTGCGCCGGCGACGCGGAACGCCGTGACGTCGTCGTACGGACGCGCCACCACCTGCACACCGGTCGGCACGCCGTTGGCCGCGAGACCCGACGGCACGCTCACCACCGGACAACGCGACTGGATGTTGAACGGCAGGGTCATCGCCCCGAGGATGTGGTGCACCACGCTGCCCGTACCGATGTCCATGCCGTCGAGATACGCCTCACCGGCCCGGTAGCCGTCGGTGGCCATCGTGGGGCACAGCAGCACGTCGAACTGCTGGAACAGCCGGCCGAGCGGCTCCCACAGCGCACCTTCGAGTTCCATGCCCTCGTAGAACCCCATCCCGGCGCCGAGCATGCTCTCGGCGAAGGCGACCGTGTAGTCGCTGAGCAGTGGGCCGTGCTCGGCGTTCACCGCCCCGATGCCGGCCCCCATGATGGCCCGGAAGTGGGCCTGTGATGCCTCCCAGATCTCGGCCACGGTCCACGGCAGGGTGACCTCCTCCACCGTCGCACCGGCGGCGGCGAGCGATGCCGCCACCCGGCGTGTGTTGGCCTCGACGGCCGGATCGAGCGGCCAGTCACCGAGCTGCGTGCAGACCGC
Organism: Actinomycetota bacterium; assembly: GCA_005778215.1. Classification (GTDB taxonomy): domain Bacteria; phylum Actinomycetota; class Acidimicrobiia; order Acidimicrobiales; family Ilumatobacteraceae; genus UBA668. The sequence goes on from SXKB01000137.1 coordinate 1,403, forward strand.
CACACGGGTGCCGACCACCGTGGTGCCCACGCCCTCCACCCGAGGCGGGTGGGGCAGCGACGCCGGGTCGCGCCAGTGCGCCCCGGCGATGACGTCCTCGATGAGTGCGCAGTCGGCGACCGTGCGCGCCATGGGGCCGTCGTGGCAGAACTGGTCGAGGTTGTACGGCGGCAGCGCCGGCACCCGTTGCCAGGGCGGCTTGAACCCCGCCACGCCGCTGAGCGATGCGGGGATGCGGATGGACCCGCCGATGTCGGAGCCCGTGCCGATTGGTGCGTACCCGGCCGCCAGTGCGGCGCCGGTGCCACCGGACGAACCGCCCGGTGAGAAGTCGGTGTTCCACGGGTTGCGGGTGATGCCCCACATCCGGCTGTGGCAGTACGGCGCACAGCAGAACTCGGGTGTGGTGGTGCGCACGTGCACGATGCCACCGGCTGCCTGGATGCGCTCGATGATCGGGTGGTCGACGGGCGCCACGGCTCCCTCGTACGCCAGCGATCCCTGCGTCCACGAGCGGCCCTGCATCGGGTGCTCCTCCTTCGCGGCCACCGGCACACCGTCGAGCGCGCGGGCTGTGCCCTGCACGTACCGGTCGGCCGACGCCTTGGCCTCTTCGCGCGCCTCGTCGTAGCGACGATCCATCACTGCGTTGAGCTGCGGCTCCAGTGCCTCCACCCGGGCGATGACCACCTCGAGGTATTCCACCGGCGAGAGCGTGCGTGCTCGGAATGCAGCGAGGAGTTCGGTGGCGGACAGGTACACGGCATCGGTGTCGCTCATCGCCCCAGTCTGCCACTGGGCCGGTTCCCTGATCGACGGTTCAGCTAATCTCGACCGACATGTCCGACCTGCGTCGCCTCCTCGCACCGCGCTCCATCGCCGTCGTCGGAGGTGCCCCCGCCGAGCGGGTGGTGCGTCAGTGCCTGCGGCTCGGGTTCGACGGCCCCATCTGGCCCGTGCATCCCAAGCGGGCCGACCTCGCCGGCGTGCCGTGCCTGCCCTCGCTCGACGACCTGCCTGGCGTGCCCGATGCCGTGTTCCTCGGCGTGAACCGCAACGCCACCATCGACGCAATGCGCACCATCAGCCGAATCGGTGCGGGCGGGGCCGTGTGCTACGGCTCGGGGTTCGCAGAGACGGGCGATGAGCACCTGCAGGACGCGCTGCTCGACGCGGCTGGTGACGTGCCGTTCTTCGGCCCCAACTGCTACGGCTACGTGAACACGTTCGACCGCGTGGCCCTGTGGCCCGACGAGCACGGGATGGCACGCCACGACCGCGGCGCTGCCATCGTGAGCCAGAGCGGCAACGTGGCCGTGAACCTCACGTTCCAGCAGCGCGGCCTTCGTCTCGGCAGCATGATCACCGTCGGCAACCAGGCCAGCCTGGGCACCGAGGACGCCATCGCGGCGCTTCTCGACGATCCACGCATCACGGCGATCGGCCTGTTCCTCGAGGCGGTGCGCGATGCGCAGCAGTTCGCCACGGTCGCCATGCGCGCCCGCGAACAGGGTGTGCCCATCGTGGCGCTGCAGACGGGCCGCAGCGAGGCGGGCGCCGTCATCGCCAACTCGCACACCGGTTCGATGGCCGGCCGCGCTGCCGCGTACGACGCGCTCTTCGCCCGCTACGGGGTGGCCACGGTGCGCACACCCGCCGAACTGCTCGAGACGTTGAAGGTGCTCGACACCGACGGGCCCCTGCGGGGGCGCCGCGTGGTATCGCTGAGCTGCTCGGGCGGCGAGGCCTCGCTGGTGGCCGACCGCAGCGAGGGCACCGCACTGCGGTTCGAACCGTTCACGCCGGCGCAGACCACCGCGATCGAGGCCACCCTCACCGAACTGGTGAGCGTGAGCAACCCGTTCGACTACCACACGTTCATGTGGGGCGATCGTGCGGCGATGGCGGCCACGTTCACCGCGGTGATGGACGGCCCACAGGACGCCACCATGCTGGTGCTCGACGCTCCACCCTCGCCCGACAACGATCCGTCGTCGTGGTACGTGGCCGCCGACGCGCTGGCCGACGCCGCCGACGCGACCGGCCGGCGGGGTGTGGTGGTGGCCACCCTCGCCGAGTGCCTCAACGAACCGTTCCGCGCCCACATCAGCGCCCGCGGCCTCACCCCGCTGCTCGGCCTCTCCGAGGCGCTCACCGCGCTCGACGCGGCCGCGTCGCTGGGTGTGCCGGTGCGAGCGACGCCGCACTCCCCCGTCGTGGCGCCGGGCGCCACGCACCTGGTCGACGAAGCCACGGCGAAGCAGCATCTCCGCACGCTCGGCGTGTCGGTGCCCGAAGGCGTGGTGGTGCCCGCCGACGGCGTACTGGGCGCCGCCGCCGTCATCGGCTATCCGATCACGCTCAAGGCACTGGGCCACGCCCACAAGAGCGAGGCCGGGGCGGTGAAGGTGGGACTGCGCGACGCCGACGCGTTGGCAGCGGCGGTGGCCGCGATGCCCGCCACGCCGGCGGGCTTCCTCGTGGAGCGCACCGTCACCGACGTGGTGGCCGAGGTGTTGGTCACCGTGCGACGCGATGCCCCG
>SXKB01000138.1 GCA_005778215.1 Actinomycetota bacterium
GTCGTGCTGGTGGTCGGTGCGACGGTGGTGACCGCCGGCGGCACGGTGCCCGTCGAGGTCGACGAGCCACCGCCACACCCTGCGACGGCGAACAACAGCACCGACGACACCACCAGTGGCCTCCGGGGCCGACGCACCCAGCGCTTCGCCTCCATACCTGCACCATCGCGCCGTTCACCGCTGCCCACAAGGACGGGTTTCTGCGTCACACCCCTTGTTCATGATGGGGGCATGGATCTGGACGGGTTGCGCAGGTTGGTGTGTGCGGGGTCGCTCGCCGATCTCCACGCGTGCCGGGCCGAACTCGATCATCTCCGCGTCGCACGCGGCATCCTCGACGCACACGAACTCGTCGTCCTCGCCCGGCTCGACGCCATCGCCGACGAACAACCGTCGGTGTTCCCCGAGGACGAACTGGCGAAGGCCGCCAAGACCAACCTGAACAGGTCCACCAAGGTGCGGCAACGCAAGAAGGCCTGCGACGACATCCCGCAGTTGGCCGACGCGTTGGCGAACGGCGGCACCACCGGCGACCGGGTCGACACCTTCGCGAAGGCCACCCACGGCCTCACCCCCGACGAGATGGACAAGGTCGCCGAACACGGCGACGTCATCGCCGCCGCGGCCGTCAACGCCACCGAGCGCCAGTACCGCGAGACCATCGAACGCATCGTCGGACGCGCCCGACACGACGACGGGCTCGACCAGTTGGCCCGCCAACGTCGAGCGACACGACTGCGCTGGTGGACCGGCAGCGACGGCATGTGGAACCTCGCCGGCACGTTCGACCCCGTTCGCGGCGCCGAGTTGGAGGGCCGCATCCGCAACGCGATCGAGACCCTGGTCCATGGTGCCGCCCCCGACGACGCGCCCGACGACCCGCTCGAACGGCAACAGCACCTCGCCGCGCTCGCGTTGCTCGCGGTCACCGAAGGTCGCGGCACCTCCGGGCTGCCCGACGTCACCGTGCTCGTCGACGAGCAGACCCTCGTCGACGGATGCCGCCACGAGCACTCCCTCGTCGACGCCGGCCTCGGACGCTTCGGGCTCCCCATCGAGACCGTGCGTCGATGGGCATGCCTCGGCACCATCACCCCGGTCGTCGTCGGCGCCGATGGCGTCCGACTGTTCCTCGGTCGCGAAACCCGACTCGCGAACCGAGCCCAGCGTCGCGCACTACGCGCCCTCTACCGCACCTGCGCACTCTGCGACGTGCCGTTCGAGCACACCCAGGCGCACCACGTGTCGTGGTACGAGCTCCACCACGGCACCACCGACATCGACAACCTGTTGCCGCTCTGCTCGAGGCACCACCACCTCGTCCACGAAGGCGGCTGGCAGTTGACCCTCGCGCCCGACCGCACGTTGACCGTCACCCGACCCGACGGGCACACCTTCGCCACCGGCCCACCCCGGGTGCGCGCCGCCTGATCGGCGGCGCCGATGCCGTGGGTGGCGTCAGCCCGCTTCGAACTGGGCGAGCTGCTTCAGACGCGGGTCGTTGCTGAACACCTCGATGGGCGGCGTGGGCTCGAGTCGCATCGCACGCTGCAGGATGCGCACCTGCGTGTGCTGGTTGTACTCCGCCAGCGTGATGGCCCAACCGTCGCGGCCGGCACGGGCTGTGCGACCACTGCGGTGCAGGTAGTCCTTCACGTCGCCGGCCGGCTCGTAGTGGATGACGGCGCCGATGTCGTCGATGTCGATGCCACGAGCGGCCACGTCGGTGGCCACCAGCACGGCGAGCTCGCCGTCGGTGAACCGCTTCAGGGCGCGTTCGCGGGCAGCCTGCGCGAGGTCGCCGTGGATGGCCGCGGCACGCACACCGAGCTCCTGCAGATCACGCTCGACGCGATCGCAGGTGCGCTTGGTCTGGCAGAACACGATGGTCTTGTCCATCGCCGAGGCCACGCTGGCCACGACGCGGTTCTTGTCCATGTGGTGCACGGCGAGCCACAGGTGGTGCATGGTGCCCACGGTGTCGGTGGCAGCATCGATGGCCACTTCCTCGGGGTCCTTCATGTACCGGGCCACCAGGTGACCGACATCGCCGTCGAGCGTGGCACTGAACAGCATCGTCTGGTGCGGTGCCGTGATCTTGCGCATGATCCACTCGACCTGCGGGGTGAACCCGTCGTCGGCCATGCGGTCGGCCTCGTCGAGCACCAGGATCTCGACGGCGTCGAGCTGCAGCTCGTTCTCCTTCAGCAGGTCGATGAGGCGCAGCGGCGTGGCCACCACCAGGTCGACACCCTGCTCGAGCGCGTCGATCTGCTGCTGGCGAGACGCGCCGCCGTACACGGCGAGCACGGTGCGCTTGCAGGCCAGCGCGACCGGGGCGAGCACTTCGGCCACCTGCAACGCGAGCTCACGGGTGGGCACCAGCACCAATGCGGCGGGGCGGCGGGGCTCACCGTCCTTGGTGAGACGGGCCAGCAGCGGCACACCGAACGCGAGCGTCTTGCCCGAACCCGTCTTGGCGCGGCCGCAGACGTCGCGACCGGTGAGGGCGACCGGGATGGCCTTGGTCTGGATGGCGAACGGTGCCGTGAAACCGGCCGCAGCGAGGCCCATGTCGACCTCGGTGGGCACACCGAGCTCGATGAACCCCGTGGGGACGTAGTCGTCGGGGTTGAGGGTGAGGGCCGGAACAGCAGGGGTGCGGTGCTCGACGGGCTTCGTCGAACGGCGCCGGGGGCCGCGGCCGCGCGGCGGGCGAGAGTGATCAGACATGTCGCGCCCCAGGGTATCGCCCGCCCCCTGGTGAATCCGCGATGTGGAATCGGCAATGATGACGCCATGAAGGTCGCACTCACCGTCAACGACTTCCTCCGCCGCGCCGAAGAGGTCTACCCGCACCGCATCGCCGTGGTCGACGAGCCGATGCAACCGGCCGAGAGCTGGGGCGAGTTCACCTACGCCGAGATGGCCCAGCGGGCCAGGGCGTGGGCGGCGTGGCTCGATCGGAACGGCATCGGCCAGGGGGAACGAGTGGCGATGGTGAGCCACAACTCCGCCCGTCTGCTCACCGCGCTGTTCGGCGTGAGCGGCTCGGGCCGGGTGCTGGTGCCCATCAACTTCCGCCTCGTCGCCGAGGAGGTGAAGTACATCGTGCAGCACTGCGGCGCCCGCGCGCTGTTCGTCGACCCCGAGCTCGAGGAGGCCATGGCCGACGTCGAGTGCGAGCACAAGTTCGTCATCGGCAACGACACCGACCCGAGCCTCGAGCACCTGCCGCCCACCCCGTGGGTGTACGACGAGGACGCCACCGCCACCATCAACTACACCAGCGGCACCACGGCACGGCCGAAGGGCGTGCAGCTCACCCACCGCAACATCTGGCTCAACGCCACCACGTTCGGCTGGCAGCTCGGCATCGACGACCGCGACGTGTACCTGCACACCCTGCCCCAGTTCCACTGCAACGGCTGGGGCGTGCTGTACGCCGCCACCGGCATGGGCGCGCAGCACATCATCCTCCGCAAGGTCGACGGTACCGAGATCCTGCGACGCGTCGAGCAGCACGGCGTCACCGTGATGTGCGGTGCTCCTGCCGTCGCGAACACGATCCTCGATGCTGCGGCCGAGTGGGACGGCCCGATCCCCGGCCGCGACCGGGTGCGCATCGTCTGCGCCGGCGCCCCGCCGCCCACCAAGACCATCGAGCGCATCGAGACCGAACTGGGTTGGGAGTTCATCCAGATCTACGGCCTCACCGAGACCACGCCGCTGCTCACCATGAATCGTGGCCGCGCCGAGTACGACCACCTGTCGCCCGCCGACCGGGCGGCGAAGCTCAGCCGCGCCGGCGCGCCGGCCATCGGCGTGCAGATGCGCATCAGCCCCGACGGCGAGGTGCTGGCCCGCGGCAACCACATCATGGCCGGCTACTGGGAGCAGCCCGATGCGACGGCCGACGCCATCCACGCTGCCCGCGACGACCAGCAGGGTCCCGAGTGGTTCCACACCGGCGACGGCGGCATCATCGACGACGACTGGTACGTCACCATCAGCGACCGCAAGAAGGACGTCATCATCTCGGGCGGCGAGAACGTGAGCTCCATCGAGGTGGAGGATGCAGTGTTCAGCCATCCCGACGTGGCCGAGGTGGCCGTCATCGGGGTGCCCGACGAGAAGTGGGGTGAACTGGTGATGGCGCTCGTCGTCACCACGCCCGGTTCCGCGCTCACCGAGGCCGAGCTCATCGCCTACACGAAGACCAAGCTCGCCGGGTACAAGTGCCCGAAGAAGGTGGAGTTCCGCGAGTCGTTGGCACGTACCGCCACCGGCAAGCTGCAGAAGTTCAAGCTGCGCGAGCCGTACTGGGAAGGCCATGCCCGCCAGGTGAACTGAGCCGCGTCACGGCCCTGACGTCACGGTTCCAGCGTCTGGGTGATGTCGCGATACGCCGGGCTGGCCACCTGCAGCACGAACGGGGTGTCGAACGCCACCAACTGACCGGACTGCACCACCATGATGCGATCGCACACCTCCAGCGTCGAGGTGCGGTGCGCCACGATGACGATGGTCATCCGGTGTGCGAGCTCGGCAATGGTCTCGCGCACCAACGCCTCGGATCGCGCGTCGAGCGCACTGGTGGGCTCGTCGAGCACCAGCACCTCGGGGTCGCCGGCCAGTGCACGGGCGAGGCACAGGCGTTGCTGCTGCCCGCCGCTCAAGTGGCCGCCGCCCTCCCCCACGTCGTGCGCGTAGCCGTCGGGGAACGCGACGATCTCGTCGTGGAGATGCGCGAGGCGCGCTGCTCGCTCCACGGCGGCGTCGTCGAGATGGTCGCGCAGGAACCGGATGTTGTCGGCCACCGTGCCACGCAGCAGGTGCGACGCCTGCGGCACGAACGCCACCTTGCGCACCCACTCGGACCGGGCGAGCGTGTCGATCGGCCGGCCGTCGGCGAGCACGGCGCCGGACGTCGGTGTGCGCAGACCGAGCAGCAACTGCACCAGCGTGCTCTTGCCGCTGCCCGACGGACCGACGATGCCGACGACCTCGTTCGGTTGCACGGTGGCACTGATGCCGTGCAGCACCGGTCGGTCGGGCAGATAGGAGAAGTGCACGTCGCGCAGTTCGATCGCACCGACCGCGCCCACCGGTGCACCATCGTCGACGACGGCCTCGGCGCGATAGCTGCGAATCTGCTCGTCGAGCTCCACCAGGTACGGACGGCTGGTGCTGATGATGGCCGACGACACCTGGAACTGCTGGCCGTAGCTCAGCGAGCGCAGCATCACCAGCATCACGGCACCCAGTGACGCGACGTCGCCGGCGTCGGCCGCCGACGCGATGGCGAGCGCACCCACGAGCGCCAGGAACGCGAGCGCCGTGTACAGGTGCGGCACGATGCCGCGCAGCAGCACGAGCCGACGGTTGCTCTCCTGGCCCTCGTCGATGAGCCGTTGCACGCGCGCACCCATGTGGTGCTGCACGCCGAACACCTGCAACTCGAGGCCGACCGTGGCCACCTCTCCGAGGCCCGTGGCGAACGCCATCCCGGTGTCGCTGGTCTCCGAGGAACGACGGCCGATGCGCGACCGCACGGGCCGCAGCGCCAGCCCCAGCAGCGCGACGGCGCCGATCACCACAAGCGCGCCCACCGGATGCACGGCCACGGCCAGCGCCAACATCGCGAGCAGACCGAACGCTGCCGTGATGGCACTGCTGACACCGCTCACCATGTTCGAGCCGGCCATGGTGTAGTTGGTCATCAGTTCCTGCAGGCGGCCCACGCGGTCGTCCTGCTGCCGTCGCCACGATGCATGCAGGTAGGCGTCGGCCAACTCGCCCCGGAGGTCGGCCGTGATCCGTACGGCCATCGCTGCGGCCAGCCGATTCGAGAACACCGCCAGCAGCAGGCGCACGACGACGAGTCCGAGTGCCACCAGCACCGCATCGCGCGTCGCCAACGTGCGATCACCGAACCACTCCACCGTGTCGGCGTCGTCGCTGACCGCCAACGCGAGCCGCGTCGCGAGCACCAGGAACGCCGCCTCCGCGAGCCCGCCCAGCGTCGACGACACCGCCATCGAGACGGTGGCGAGGCGATGACCCTTGATGAGCTGACGAATGTCCATGGAGCGACGCCAAGGTACTCCGCGAGCAATGGACGAGCGGTGGGCCACCGACCGACATCGCTGATGGACCAGTCGGTCAGCCTGACTCGTCGATCAGTCTGACTATCAGTTGCATCAGTCCGTAGCAATGCGGTCGCGCACCTCGTTATGGTCTCGCCGCTCACCTCCATCAGCGTCGAAAGGGGCAGCGATGAACACCCACACCACCACCGATCAGGCCGTGTTCACCCAGCAGGGTCGCAAGGGCATTGCGTACGACTGGCAGAGCCTCTACGCCGCTGCTGAAGCCGCGACGCTGGACCACCAGCTCGCCGCGCTCGTCCCGGCCCACGCCAAGTGAGCCGCGCACCCGAACGGGTGCTCGTCCTCGGTTGCGGCTCGGTCGCCCAGTGCGTCCTGCCGCTCCTCGTTCGTGATCTCGGCATCGAGCCGGCGCGCATCACGGTGGTCGACATGGTCGACAACCGTGCTCGCATCGCCGGCTCGCTCGCGCTGGGCGTGCGCTACGAGCAGGACCGCGTCACCCCCGACAACCTCGACTCGTTCCTCTCGGCCCGCGTCGGCGATGGCGACCTGCTGCTCGACCTCGCCTGGAACATCGACAACCCCACCATCCTGCAATGGTGCCGCGACCACGGGGTTCGCTACCTGAACACCAGCGTCGAGCTGTGGGACCCGTACGACCACCTCGAGGCCACCCCGCCGCTCGAGCGCACGCTGTACGTGCGCCACATGAGCCTGCGTCGCATGATCGCCGCCTGGCCGCACAACCAGGGCGCCACCGCGGTGCTCGAGCACGGCGCCAACCCCGGTCTCGTCAGCCACTGGGTGAAGCAGGCGTTGGGCGAGATCGCCGAGGCGATGCTGCGCGACGGCAAGGCCGGCGAGCACGTCGCCGCCATCGAGACCGCGCTCGCCGACCGGTCGTACGCACACCTCGCCATGCTCACCGGCACGAAGGTCGTCCACATCGCCGAGCGCGACACGCAGATCACCAACGTGCCGAAGCGCACCAACGAGTTCGTCAACACGTGGTCGGTCGACGGCTTCTACGAAGAAGGTGTCGCACCCGCCGAGCTCGGCTGGGGCACCCACGAGAAGCGGCTGCCGAAGAACGCGTTCGTGCACACCGGCGAAGGCCCGTGCAACCAGATCTGCATCGCCCGACCGGGCATGGAGACCTGGGTGCGCAGCTGGGTGCCCAGCGGCGAGACCCGCGGCATGGTGGTGCGTCACGGTGAGGCGTTCACGATGTGCGAGCACCTCACCGTCACCGACGAGTGGGGCAACGCCGTGTACCGACCCACGGTGCACTACGCCTACCACCCGTCCGACGCCGCCATCAACAGCGTGCTCGAGCTGCGCATGCGCGGCTGGGAGATGCAGCCCGAACAGCGCATCCTCAACAACGAGATCATCTCGGGCCGCGACGAGCTGGGTGTGCTCCTGATGGGCCACCCGTACAAGGCCTGGTGGACCGGCTCCCTGCTGTCCATCGACGAGGCCCGCGCCATCCTCCCCGACCAGAGCGCCACCACCCTGCAGGTGGCCGGCTCCATCGTCGGCGCCGTGTCGTGGATGATCGAGCACCCCGAGGAAGGCGTCAACGTCCCCGACGACCTGCCGTGGGACGACGTGCTGAAGGTGTCGAGCCGGTACCTCGGCACGCTCCATTCCGGCCCCGCCGACTGGGATCCGGTGAGCAGCCGCCACGACCTGTTCGCGAACTTCGCCGACGAGGCCGATCACGTCGATCACGACGACCCCTGGCAGTTCACGAACTTCCTGGTCGACTGACCGCGCACCAAGATTCGGTCAAGGACCGAGCCCCGGGACGCCCCCACTCCGAGCGTTCGGTACGGTCGACATGATGGGAGACCTGTCGATCGAGGAAGCCGTCGCTGCATCCGCAGTGATGGGTGCTCTCGCCTCGGCGTCGACCAAGGCGATGGTGGTCGTGCAGCCCGTGGTCGAGCATGGCCGGCTGGTCGACGCGGTCCTGGTGTGGTGCACCGAATCGGCGCGCGAACTGAACCCGTCGCTGCGCATCGGCCATGGTTTCACCGCGATCACCGACCAGGCCCCTGGCGAGGTGGCGGAGACGGTACGCGCCGTGTTCGATGCGTGGCGCAATCCCGGGACGCGCTTCACCCGCGACTCGTTCGTCGTCGAGCGCGACGGGCGTGAGTTCTGGCTCACGGCGTCGATCGTGTTCGTCGGTGGTCTCATCGTCATCGAGTACGACGACATCACCGAGGCGGTTCGGCAACGTTCACTGGCCGAGAGCTCGGAGCACAACTTCCGGGACCTGCTCGACGGACTCGACGCCGGTGTGGTGCTGCTACGACCCCACTTCGACACCAAGGGATGGCGCATCGTCGACGCCGAGATCACCTGGAGCAACGCGGTGTCGAGGCGCATGTGGACGAACCAGGAAGGTCTCGCACCGGGCACCCGCGTGTCGAGCGTGTACTACGACGCCGACGACTGGCTGGCAGCGGCGAACCGGGCCTGGAAGGGCGAGACCGTGAACCGCATGCTCGCCATCGATCCCGCGGTGGCCCCGTGGACCTCGGCCACCGAGACGCTGCGGCGCGTCGGCGACGTGCTGGTGGAACTCACCATCGACCGCTCCCACGACCAGCAACTCCTCGACAAGCTGGCCGAGCTCGACTTCCGCTACGCGGCACTGCTCGACGACCTGCCGCTCACCGTGCTGGTGGCCACGGTGGGCGAGGACGAACTCGAGTTCGTGAGCCCCAACGCTTCGACGTTGACCGGCCGGCCGATGGCCGACCTGCGCACGGTGGCGCAGTGGATGGAACTGGTCCACGAAAGCGATCACACGGAACGCGACCGCATCATCGAGAGCACCGCCACCACCGGGCGGGGCGAGGGCATCATGCGCTACGTGCGTGCCGACGGCTCCACGTTCACCGCCGCGGTCCGTGTCATCCACCGAGAAGGGCCTGCCGAGCACGGGTTCATCACGCTCATCTCCGACATCAGCGAACAGCAGCAGCTCCGCGAGCGGCTCGAGGCGGGCGAGCGCCTGGAGACCCTCGGCCGCACTGCCGGCTCCATCGCGCACGATTTCAACAACCTGCTGATGATCGTGAGTGGCAACCTCGACCGGGTGCGTCGCCAACTCCAGGTCGACAGCATCCCGCTCGACACGGCCACCGTCGCCACCCAGCGCGCCGCCGACCTCGCGCACAGCCTGCTGGCGTTCGCGCGCGGCCGGCACGGCGACATCCGGCCGATCTCGGTGGAGACGATGTTGCGCAACTTCGAACCCATCCTGCGCGGCGTGGTGCGCACCGACGCAGTGATCGACCGTCGCCACGCCGACGTCGACGCACAGGTGCTGATCGACATCACCCACCTGCAGCAGATCCTGCTGAACCTGGTCGCCAACGCGCGCGACGCGGGCCCGCCCGGCGGCGTGATCACGCTCTCGGCCGAGGTGGTCGACACCGCTCGCTGCCACCTCCTCGACGACCCCGCGCACACCCCGCACGTGGCCCTCAGCGTCACCGATGAGGGCCCCGGCATCCCGTCGGCCATCGCCACCCGCATCTGGGAACCGTTCTTCAGCAGCAAGCAGCTCAGCAACGATTCCGGCAGCGGCCTCGGCCTCTCCACCGTGCACGGTCTGGTGCACCAGCACGGTGGCCATGTCGCCGTCAGCCACGGCCCCACCGGCGGCACGACGTTCACCGTCTACCTGCCGGTGCACGAGTGACGTTGACATTCGCCCACGATCTCGGCAGACTTGGGCCGATGACTCGCACCCGCGGCCTCCTGCTTCTTACGTAGGGCAAGCGCCGCATATCCGCGCTTGCCCACAGCCCCTGCCGAACGGCCGGGGCTTCTTGCTTTTTCCGGTCCGACCTCCGTCCACGACGACACTCGCGAAAGAACGAATCGAATGCCCCCTCAGCCCGTCACCCCCAAGAAGATGCCGTTCGAGAAGTACCAGCGCTTCCTGCCGGTGGTGCTCCACGACCGCACGTGGCCGAACAAGGTGGTCGAGCAGGCACCCCGCTGGTGCAGCGTCGACCTGCGTGACGGCAACCAGGCGCTCATCGACCCGATGGACCCGCAGCGCAAGCGACGCATGTTCGACGCGCTGGTGAAGATGGGGTTCAAGGA
>SXKB01000139.1 GCA_005778215.1 Actinomycetota bacterium
CTTCGGCTTCGCGGCACTGATGACGCTGATGAGCGTGCTCTTGCCCACGTTGGGGAAACCCACGAGCGCGACGTCGGCCATCAGCTTCAGCTCGAGCTTCAGCCACTTCTCCTCGCCGTGCTCGCCCTGCTCGGCGAACGTTGGGGCGCGACGACGGTTGGAGGCGAACTTCGCGTTGCCACGACCGCCACGTCCGCCGGCCGCGCACATCCAGCGGTCGCCGTGGTGCGCGAGGTCGGCGAGCAACTCGCCGGTGTACATGTCGGTGACGACGGTGCCCTCGGGCACGTGCACCTCGAGATCCTTGCCCCGCTTGCCGTGTTGATCCTTGCCCGAGCCGTGCACGCCGTTGTCGGCCTTGCGGTGCGGGTGGTCCTTGAACGCCAGCAGCGACGCCACGTTGCGATCGGCGACCAGCCAGATGTCGCCGCCCTTGCCGCCGTCGCCACCGTTGGGACCGCCGAACGCGACCGGACCCTCGCGACGGAACGACACACAGCCGGCGCCACCGTCGCCGGCCTTCACGTTCAGTTGTGCTTCGTCGACGAATCCGCTGCTCATAGGACGCTCTGAGGCTACCGGTACGCTGGGCCCCGATGACCGGAATGGACGAGCGCGCCGAGAAGTGGGCCTCCACCATGGCGGGTCACGCCGCGCCCGCCGGCATCCACCTGGCCCACGCCGACTCATGGGCCGGCAGCGGCAGCAACCTGCTGCTCCCCCGCACCGCCCGCGAGGAACGCGAACAGTCGAGCCTGGCCACGCTGGCCACACGCAGCTTCGGCGGCGGCAACCGGGTGATCGACGAGCCGGCCGATCCGTGGCGCACCTGCTTCGAACGCGACCGCGACCGCATCCTGCACGCCAGCTCGTTCCGACGCCTCGCCGGCAAGACCCAGGTGTTCGTGTTCCCCGACGACCACCAGCGCACGCGGCTCACGCACGCCCTCGAGGTGGCCCAGGTGGCGGTCAGCGTGGCCCGTGCCCTCGGCCTCAACGTGGCCCTCACCGAGGCCATCGCCCTCGGACACGACTGCGGGCACGGTCCCGGCGGCCACGCCAGCGAGGACGCGCTCAGCCCGTTCGTACCCGGCGGGTTCGACCACGCCACCTGGGGCGCCGACGTCACGCTCACGTCGCTGAACCTGTGCGCCGAGACCCTCGACGGCATCCGCAACCACAGCTGGAGCCGCCCCGCCCCGGGCACCCCCGAGGGCGAGGTCGTCAGCTGGGCAGATCGCATCGCCTACGTGTGCCACGACTTCGAGGACGCCGTCGCCTCGGGTGTGGTGAGCGAGGACATGCTGCCCGCACTGGTGCGCGACCGCTGCGGCACGGCGCGCCGCGAACAGCTCGGCGCGTTCATCTACGGCATGATCGACGCCGCTGCTGAGACCGGGCGCATCGGCATGACCGCCCGTCAGGCCGAGGCGCTGGCTGCGTTCCGCAAGTTCAACTACGAGAACATCTACCTGCGGCCCGAGAGCAAGAACCAGGCGGGGGCGGTCATCAGCCTGTTGCGCGCGCTGGTCGAGCACTACGCCGCCCGGCCGCACGACCTGCCCGACGCGAACGAGTTCGACGCCGGCAGCGACGCCGCCGTGCACGCCGCCGTCGCCTACGTGGGCGGCATGACCGACCGGTTCGCCTGCCGCCAGGGCATCACCCTGCTCGGCTGGCCGCTCGACCAACTGCCGAAGGGCATCGACACCCCCGTCTGACCACGGGCCCGCAGGAGCTCGAGAACGACGAAGGCCCGGTCACCCTCGAGGGGCGACCGGGCCTTCGTGCAGAACTGGTGTCAGGCGACGGGCTCGACGTCGATGACGCGACGACCCTTGCGCTCGCCGAACTTCACCTGGCCGTCGACCAGTGCGAAGAGGGTGTCGTCGCCGCCCTTGCCGACGTTGCGGCCGGGGTGGAAACGGGTGCCACGCTGACGGACGAGGATGGCGCCGGCGGTGACGCTGCTGCCACCGAAGGCCTTCACGCCGAGGCGCTGTGCGTTGCTGTCGCGGCCGTTACGAGTAGAGCCGCCGCCCTTGGTCTTCGACATGTTGGGTCAGCCCTTCTTGATGGAGGTGATCTCGATGACGTGGTACTTCTGACGGTGACCGTAGCGACGACGCTGGTTGGTGCGGCGCTTGTAGGTGAAACCATCGATCTTCGGGCCCTTGGCCCAGCCCACCACCTTGGCGGTGACGGTGGCGCCCTTCAGCTGCTCGGGGGTGGCGAGCACGGCGTCGCCGTCGACCAGGAGGACGGGAGTGAGGGAAACTTCGGAGCCCTGCTCGGCATCGAGCAATTCGACGTGGACCTGCTGGCCCTCGGCGACGCGGGCTTGTTTCCCACCGGAAGCGATCACTGCATACATAGCCCTGCAAGCCTAACGGCTCGCGCGGCGTGCTCCCACCCCGCGTGGGGCACTAATCCAACATCGCGTGGTCGATGACCAGGCCGCGGCCTTCGCAGTTCGGGCACTGGTCGGCGAAGTTCACCAACAGCCCCTCCCCGATGCGCTTGCGGGTCATCTCCACCAATCCCAGCTCGCTGATGTCGAACACCTGCGTGCGGGTCTTGTCCCTGGCCAGGGCGCTGCGGAAGGCGTCGACCACCTTGCGGCGGTTGTCCTTGATCTCCATGTCGATGAAGTCGATGACCACGATGCCACCGATGTCACGCAGGCGCAGCTGCTTGGCCACTTCCTCGGCGGCCTCGAGGTTGTTGCGGAACACGGTCTCCTCGAGGTTCGAGGTGCCCACGTTCTTGCCGGTGTTCACGTCGATCACCGTCAGCGCCTCGGTGTGCTCGATGATGAGCGAGCCGCCGCTGGGCAGCCACACCTTGCGGTCGAGCGCCTTGTGCAGCTGCTCGTGGATGTGGAACCGCTCGTACAGCGGCAACCCGTCCTCCACGGCGTCGAAGTGCTCGACGCGGTCGGCCAGCTCGGGGTTGAACGCCGACACGTAGTCCTTCACGTCGTCGTACAGCCGCTGGTCGTCGATGACCACACCGCGGTACTCGGAGTTGAACTCCTCGCGGATGACGCGCACGGCCAGCTCGGGCTCGCGGTACAGCAGGGTGGGGCCCTGGGCCTTCTTCGCCTTGGTCTCGATGGCGTTCCACTGGTCGAGCAGACGGGTCATGTCGGCGCGCAGCTCGTGCTCGGTGGCGTTCTCGGCGGCGGTGCGCACGATGAGACCGTGCTCGGCCGGCTTCACCCGGTCGAGGATGTTGCGCAGGCGCTTGCGCACGTCGTCGGGCAGGCGCTTGGAGATGCCGTACGTCTTCGAGTGCGGGATGAGCACCACGAACCGGCCGGGCAGCGACACCTCCTGGGTGAGCCGGGCGCCCTTCGCCCCGATGGGGTTCTTGGTGACCTGGCACACGATGAGCTGCTTGGCACGCAGCATCTGCTCGATGCGCGGCTCCTTGTTCTTCTCGACGATGTCCTCGGCGTCGTACTGCACGTCGCCGCGGTACAGCACCGCATTCTTCGGCGTGCCGATGTCGACGAACGCGGCCTCCATGCCGGGGAGGACGTTCTGCACCTTGCCGACGTAGATGTTCCCGTGGATCTGACTGACGTCGTCGGCCGGGCGGCTGACGTAGTGCTCGATGAGGTTGCGACCCTCGAGCACCGCCACCTGGGTGAGGGTGGGTCGCACCTGCACGCACATCAGGTAGCGGCCGATGGGGCGACCGTTGCGCTCGCGGCCACGACGGCGTTCGAGCACGTCGGGGTCCATCTCGGCGAGCGTGCTGTCGGGGCGCGGCCCGGCGCTGCCGGTGGCGCGGCCCTTGCCGCCGCGCCGGCGCTTCTTCTTCGCTGCGTCACCATCGGCACGCGCCTCGGCCGACTCGGGCTTCGGCTCGGCCTTCGCCACCGCGCTGCCCTGGCCGTTCTGGTTCCGCTGGCCGTTCTGCTGCTTCTGGCCGTCGCGACCCGCACCCTGGTTGCGGTTGCGGCCGCCAGTCTTGGCGGGGGCATCGGCTGCTGCGGCTGCGGCCTGACCGGGCAGCACGGCGGGGCCGGGCGGCGGGACCGCCGGGGCGGGACGCGTGTCGCCGATCTGCGGCCGTCGCACCAGTGCCTGCTCGGCCGCCTCGGGCGACGGCTTGTTCTCGCTGATGCGATCGGGCAGTTCGGGATGATGGTCGGCGGCGCGGCCCACCACGGCGTCGGGACCGTGGTCGATCACGGCATCGTCGTCGTCGCCCGTGTCGTCGTCGCCCTCGTCGATGTCGTCGCGGTCGATCGGCTCGCCGTCGTCGCCCACCGGACGCGGCGGGCGCTTGCGGTTCTTGCCGCCACGCGAGCCGCGGCGACGCTTCTTCGCCGGGTTGCCCACCGTGGGTTCGCCGATGGTGTCGGTGCCGTCGCCGGCCTCGCCGGCCTCGCCGGGCCCGTCGCCCGAGGCGGTGTCAGCCGCTGGTGCGGTGTGCACCTCGGGGCCGTGGGAGGGGGTGACCGCCGCGTCGCCGGGGGGCGTCGCCGTGTCGAAGTCGGATGATTCCATGGGTGGGGTCCCTTCTCATGCGCACTCCACCGGGGTGCGCGTCGCGACCGGGTCGGCGGGGATGATCTCCCGGCGGACGCCGTCGCGTTCGATCCATTGCTGTGTGCGCAGCACTCGGGCGGCCGTGTCGACCGGGTCGAGCGTCGGGAACATCGCGGCCAACAGTTCGGTCGGTCGCAGCCCCCTTCCCGTGGTGGCCAACATCGCGCACAGACGCGGCCGGGGGTCGTCGGCGGGGGGTGCCACCGACAGGTCGAGGATGGCCGGCCGCACGTCGTCGGTGCTGCGCTGGCCCTTCCTCTCGCGTTCCACCGGCATCGTGGGCGCGGTGAGCGCGACCTCGATGGCGGTGGCGAGTTCGGGGTGTGTGACACCCTCGAGTGTGAGCTCCCAGGTGCAGGCGACGACGTCCTCCTGCAACGAGGGGCTGCCGACATCGCGCAGGACGACGTCGGTGACCTCGTAGCCGACCGGCAGCTCGGCGCTGAACTGCGCGGCGAGCGTGTGCAGGTCGACCTCGGCGTGCTCGGCGAGTTCGATGTCGAGGTACTCGGCCAGGCTCTCGGCGCCCGTGGGCAGCGCGAGGCCGAACGACATGCGCGGTCGGGGCGTGAAGCCGGCCGAGTACGCGAGCGGGATCTGCGCCTTGCGGACGGCACGCTCCCAGTGGCGGGCCGTGTCGCGGTGGCTGGTGAAGCGGATCTTGCCCAGCTTGGTGTGGCGGATGCGCAGCTTCACGGTGCCACCGCCTCCGACACCGGCACCTCGGCGGCGGGTTCGCGGCGGCGCGGCAGCAACTCCACCGGTACCTCGCCGCCACGGGAGAGGTCCTGGCCGGTGCCCTGGCTGCCACCCGCCGGCGGCACCGGCGACGCGACCACGTGCTCGATGCCGTAGCCCGTGCACACACCGCAGTCGTAGCAAGGGGTCCAGCGGCAGTCGGGCAGGCCGTGCTCGGCCAGCGACTCCTGCCAGTCGAGCCACAGGAAGTCCTTGTGCAGACCGGCCGAGAGGTGGTCCCACGGCAGTACCTCGTGCTCGTCGCGATGGCGGTGCACGTACCAGTCGATGGACAGGCCCTCGGCCGCCATGGCCTCTTCCCACCGGCCGAGGCGGAAGAACTCGCTCCACTCCTGGAAGATGCCACCGGCGCGCCAGACGCGCTCCATCACGTTGCCGATGCGGCGGTCGCCGCGGGCGGCGATGCCCTCGGCGAGGGTGGCGGCCGGGTCGTGCCACTTCACGGTGACGCCCTTGGCCCGCTGGCCGGCGTCGCGCACGAGCTGCACCTTGCGGCGCAACTCCTCGGTGGTGTTCTGACCGAACCACTGGAACGGGGTGTGCGGCTTCGGCACGAACCCGCCGAGACTGACGGTGACGCTGGCCCGGTTGGTGTGCCTGCGGCCGATCTGCACGCAGTTGCGGGCCAGGTCGACGATGCCCGTGGTGTCGATGTCGGACTCGGTGGGCAGCCCGGTGAGGAAGTACAGCTTCGCCCGGTACCAGCCCTGCGAGAACGCACTCTCCACCGCGCCGTACAGGTCTTCCTCGGTGATGAGCTTGTTGATGACCTGCCGCAGCCGCCAACTGCCCGCTTCGGGCGCGAACGTGAGACCGCTGCGCCGACCGGTGCTGACCTGGCCGGCCAGGCCCACGGTGAACGCGTCGACGCGCAGCGACGGCAGGCTGATGCTGATGGTGTCGCTGGTGCCACAGCCCGCCGGGTTGATGGCGTTGGTGACCTGCTCGATGCCACTGAAGTCGGCGGTGGACAGCGACGTGAGGCTGACCTCGTCGTAGCCGGTGCGGCGCAGCCCCGACTGGATCATCGTGCGCACCTGTTCGGCGGGACGTTCACGCACAGGACTGGTGATCATGCGCGCCTGGCTGTACCGGCA
>SXKB01000140.1 GCA_005778215.1 Actinomycetota bacterium
ATGTCGAAGAGCCTCGGCAACGTGGCGAACTTGCTCGACCTGATGGAGCACTACGACCCGCGGGCCTATCGCATGCTGCTGCTGCAGTCGCACTATCGCGGGCCGGTCACCGTGGGCCAGGACAACATCGATGCCGCGGTGAAGGCGCTCGCCGGCCTCGACTCGTTCGCGGCTCGCACTGCCGATGTGCCTGCGGCCGAACCTGCGGCCGACGTGATTGCGCAGTTCCGTGCGTGCATGGACGACGACCTCAACACCACCGCAGCGATGGCCCTGCTGTTCGACACCGTTCGTCGCGCCAATGCCGCGCTCGATGCCGGCGACCCGGCTGCTCCTGCTCTGGTGGCGGCCGTGCACGAGATCTGCACGGCGGTGGGTCTGGTGCTCAACGCAGGCGGCGACGTGCCCGACGACGCGGCTGCGAAGGCGGCGGCGCTCGACGCGGCGCGTGCGGCGAAGGACTTCGCCACCGCCGACGCCCTGCGCGCCGAGCTGCAGGCAGCCGGCTGGACCGTCGAGACCACCAAGGACGGCACCAAACTCCGCCGCTGACCCGGTGTGGGCTTGTCCCACGTTGCACCGCTGGCGGGAAAGTCGGCCGATACGGCCGGATTCGCTGACAGCGATGGGTTGTCACACCCCGGTGTCACGCTCCGGCGATGGATGAGCGATATCGATCCATTGCGGCACGCGCCGCCAGTCAGTGTTCGGTCGTGTCGGTCCGTCAGTTCGAAGCGGCCGGCGTCGACGCGTCGATGCGCCGGAAGTGGGAGCGAAGCGGGCGCATCGATCGCGTTGGCGTCCGCACCTTCGCAATGGCGGGCTCCGCGCCGTCGTGGCAACGGTCGCTCCACATCGCGTATCTCGATGGCGATGGACACGCCTTCATCGCTGGGAGGAGTGCCTGCAGGCTGATGAACCTGGACGGGTTCACCGAGGGTGAACCCGAGCTGCTCGCACCGCGAGCGAGCCGCGGGAAGGCCGTCGCCGGAACCGTACGCTCGACCTCGTCCCCCATCGGCTCTGCCGACCTCCAGTGGATCGGCGGGCTGCGGGTCGTCCGTGCCGAACGTGCCATCGTCGACGGCCCACTGTTCGACTTCGACCGCGCCGAGATCGAGAACGCGATCGATTCCGCCATCCGTCTCCGGCTGGTCGGCGAGCAGCGGTTGCGCACTCGTGTGATCGCCGAGCACCGCTCGGGCGTGAACGGCAGTCGACTGCTGCTCGACGCCCTCGTCGACGCGGGTGGCGAGAGTCGCCTCGAGCGCTGGTTCCTGGCGCTGTGCCGTCGGGCGGACATCCCCCGACCGCTCACGCAGCGGGTCTACCGATCCGGCACCCAGGTGATCGCCCGTGTCGACGCCGAGTTCCCCGGTGATCTGATCGTGGAGGTGTCCGGCCACGGCACCCACTCCAGTCGTCGTCAGGTTCAGCGCGACGAGGAACGACGGACGCTGCTGACGTTGCGTGGCAAGCGGGTGATCGTCTTCACCTACGACGATGTGCGCCGCCGCCCCGACTGGGTGGCGACGCAGATTCGAGAGGCACTCCGGTGCGTCGCCTGATCGCGGTCAGGAAAACCGGCCGAATCGGCCCGATTTCCTGCCTGCGGTCAGGGTGTTCCCGGCAGAAGCGGATCGTGGGGGTGCGGAGGCGGTAGAACGGAGGACCGTGTCAGGCCGTCGCGAGAAGGGGGAGCGCACCCCGTTGCCCAAGGGGTACTGGACCATCTGGTCCACCGTGGCGCTCGACCTCATCGGGTTCGGCATCGTGGTGCCCATCCTCGGCGTGTACGCCGAGCGGTTCGGGGCCTCCGGCTACGCCGTCGGCTGGCTGTTCGCCACCTTCTCATTGGCGCAACTGGTGTTCGCGCCGCTGCTCGGCCGGTTGAGCGATCGCATCGGTCGCAAGCCGGTCATCGTCATCTCGCTCATCGGCACCGCCGTCGGCAGCTTCGTCACGGGCGCCGCCGGCGCGCTGTGGGTGCTGTTCCTCGGTCGCATCATCGACGGAGCCAGCGGCGCCAGCCTCTCGGTGGCACAGGCCGCCGTGGCCGACATCGCCGAGCCGGCGCAGCGCCCCCGCCTGGTGGGCATGCTCGGGGCCGCGTTCGGTGTCGGCTTCGTGCTCGGCCCGGCCATCGGCGGTCTGGCTGCGCTGGGCGGCCCGCACGTGCCGTTCTACGTGGCCGCCGCGCTGGCGGCCATCAACGCCGTCGCGGCCATCGTGCGTCTGCCCGAGACCAAGCGCGCCGCGCCGGCTGCGCCGCGGCGCAGCTTCAGCGTGCCCACCCAGCAACCGCTGCGCCGTCTGGCCATGCTCGGGTTCCTCACCACGTTCGCGTTCGTGGCGTTCGAGGCCACGTTCTCGCTCTTCGGCAGTGCCCGCTTCGACCTCACCGAGGGTTCCACCGCCGTGGTGTTCCTGGGCATCGGCATCGTGCTGGTGGTGGTGCAGGGTGGTGGTTTCGGGAAGCTGGCCGCTCGCGTCGGTGTGCCGCGCCTCTACGGCATGGGCCTGTTCGTGGTGGCGGTCGGGTTGGTGGTCACCGGCGTGTCGACGAGTTGGTTGGTGCTCGCGCTGGGTCTGTTGCTGGTGAGCGTGGGCCAGGGCGTGGTGTCACCGTCGCTCATCGAGCTGGTGAACCGCGAGGCCGGCGAGGAACGCCGCGGCGAGGCGATGGGCTTCCAGCAGTCGTCGTACGCGGTGGGTCGCGTGCTCGGGCCGCCCCTCGCGGGGTCGGCGTTCGACCGGTTCGGCGTGTGGAGCCCGATGGTGTTCGGTGGCGTCATCACGGCCGCCGCGGCGTTGCTGGCGGTGGCGTGGCGGGTCAACCGCAACGGCCCTGCTGACGCCGTGGTGACCACCCCCGCGCACTGATCACCTGCGAGACTGGACCACCGTGGCCGAAGTGACCCAGCATTCCGCGCTCGAACGTCTCGAGCGCCTGGAGCGCCGCCGACCTGCGATGTCGGAGCGGCCTTCGATGGGCTACCAGCCGAGCCTCGACGGCGTGCGCGCGATGTCGGTCATCGCCGTGATCCTGTACCACGCCGGTTTCCAGTGGATGACCGGTGGCTTCTTCGGTGTCGAGGTGTTCTTCGTCGTCTCCGGATTCCTGATCACCAGCCTGCTCATCGAGGAGCGCGATCGCGCGCACAAGATCGACCTCTGGCAGTTCTGGATCCGTCGCTGGCGCCGCCTGCTGCCCGCGTTGTTCACGATGCTGGTGGTCATCGGGGTGTGGGCCGTGTTCTGGGGCTCCGCCGAGCAGCACACGCAACTGCGCCGTGACTACCCGTGGGGCATCTTCTATCTCGCCAACTGGGGCCAGATCTTCAGCACGGTCGAGTACTTCAGCGGCACGCCCACCCTGTTCCGCCACCTGTGGAGCCTTGCGGTGGAGGAGCAGTGGTACCTCATCTGGCCGGTCGTGTTCATCGTGATCGCGAAGCGTGCCGACCAGGACCGACAGCGCGGGCGCACGCTCGTCCTGGTGGCCGGCGGCGTGATGATGGGCACGGCCATCTGCTACCTGGTGGGCTGGCCGACGCAGTTCTTCAACCCGTTCACGCTGTCGATGCAGCCGGTGTCCACCACGAACTTCCTGTACCTCAGCACGTTCACCCGCTCCAGTGGCCTGCTGCTCGGCGCGGCGATGGCGTTCCTGTGGCGGCCGTGGCGAGTGACCGGCGAGCCGCGTGGCAACGCCGCGCGCACGCTCGACATGGCGGCCATCGGGGCCGTGGTGCTGCTGCTCGCGTCGTTCGTCACCGGCCACGTGGCCGACGGTGCCACCTACGTGTGGATGCTGCCGATGGTGACGCTGGCGTCGGCGGCACTCGTCGGCGTGGTGGTGCACCCCTGGGC
>SXKB01000141.1 GCA_005778215.1 Actinomycetota bacterium
GGCAGCGCAAGGCGTCCATCGCGATCTCGACGTTGCGCTCGAGGCTCCACGCGTCGGCGGCCGCGATCTTGTCCTCGAGGTCGGCCTGCAGCGCGCCCACCTTCTCGTAGTCGGCATCGGGGTCGGCCCACATGCCCATCACTTCGTTGTACCGGTCGATCAGGCCCTGCACGGCGGCGACGCCGTCCATCACGTTGCCCTTCACGTCCTTGGTGGGGTCGAGCTGCGGCTCCTGTGCCAGGTAGCCGACGGAGAAACCGGGCGTGAGGCGGGCCTCGCCGGAGTAGCCGTCGTCGAGGCCGGCCATGATCTTCAGCAGCGAACTCTTGCCGGCGCCGTTGCTGCCGAGCACGCCGATCTTCGCCCCCGGATAGAACGACAGCGAGATGTTCTCCAGCACCGTGCGATCGGGCGGGTAGAAGCGAGCGAGCTTGTAACAGGTGTAGATGAATTCGTGCGCCATGACGAGGACGCAGGCTAACCGCTGCCCGGTGCTCGCACATTTCCACCTTGGGACGCGAACTGGTGCTACGTTCGCACCCGAAGGTTTTTCACAAGGAGGGGGTACGGACAGTGCTCGCAGGTTTCTTCAGTCAGGACGGCCTGGCATTCGGGTTCCGTTGGTTGCACATCTTGGTCGGCATCATGTGGATCGGCCTGCTGTACTACTTCAACTTCGTCCAGGTGCCGGCGTTCGCCGCCTTCGGCGATGAGGCCCGTGCCCGCAACATCGCGATCGACAAGGTGGCCCGCAAGGCCCTGTGGTGGTTCCGTTGGGCCGCCATCAGCACCTTCGTGACCGGCATCCTCATCACCGGCATCACGAAGGACTACTACGCGGCTGTCTTCACCGACGCCAACGGCGCCGAGGTCAGTTGGGGCCGCATCTCCGGCAACATCGCCATCAGCACCGGCATGGTGCTCGGCACCATCATGATGCTCAACGTGTGGGGCGTCATCTGGCGCAACCAGAAGGTCGTGCTCGCCAACGCCGCCAACGTGCTCGCCGGTGGCGAGGCCGACCCGAACGCCGCCGCCGCGGGGCGCAAGGCCGTCATGGCCAGCCGTCAGAACGCCATCTTCTCGGTGTCGATGCTGTTCTTCATGGTGTACCGCGCGCACGCACCGGGCAACGCCGAGATCGTGTCGAGCGGCAACATGGGCATCTACTGGGGCGTCACGCTGCTGCTCATCATCATCCTCGAGCTCAACGCCCTCGGTCTGATGCCGTGGAAGACCCAGCCGAACAAGGGCCTCAACGCCCTGTACGACGGCAAGGGTGTGCGCAACCCGCTCATCGCCGCCTTCGGCCTGTGGGTCGTGTTCCTGCTGCTGAGCGAGTTCTTCCTGAAGAGCTGAGCCGTCAGGCGTCGACCGCTGCGGCGATCGACCGAATGTCGAGACTGGCCACTGCGCCGATCACGATCACCGCGGGTGATTCGATCGGTGTGGTGGCCAGTTCGCGTAGCGGGCACCTCACCACGGTCTGCTCGCCGGTGGTGGCCCGGTGCACCGCCGCCACGGGCGTCGTGTCGGGCAGGCCACCCTCGACGAGTTGTGCGGCGATGTCGGCACGCTGGGCCACGCCCATCAGCACGACGATGGTGCCGCCGGCCTGCGCGAGCGACTGCCACTGCACCGGTGACTCGCCGCGTTGACGGTGGCCGGTGACGACGGTGAAGTGTGCCGACAGACCGCGATAGGTGACGGGGATACCCGCGGCCGCCGGAGCGCCGATGGCCGAACTGATGCCCGGCACCACTTCGCACGCGATGCCCTGCTCGGCGAGCGCCGCGGCTTCCTCGCCGCCGCGACCGACCACGAACGGGTCGCCGCCCTTCAACCGGACGACGCGGCGGCCCTCCCGGGCGAGGCGAACCAGCAGCACGTTGATGAGGTCCT
Organism: Actinomycetota bacterium; assembly: GCA_005778215.1. GTDB lineage: Bacteria > Actinomycetota > Acidimicrobiia > Acidimicrobiales > Ilumatobacteraceae > UBA668. Next base: position 1,903 of record SXKB01000141.1, read on the forward strand.
GGGCGACGCCCTGGCCCGGGCGCTTGCCGACGTCGATCAACTCGGCAGTGGGTGGCGCGAGCGCCAGCACGGCGTCGCTGACCAGCGCGTCGTGCACCACCACCTCGGCCTCGGCCAGGCGACGCACGGCGCGCACCGTCAGCAGCTCGGGGTCGCCGGGGCCGGCACCCACCAGGCTCACGTGGCCGGTCATGCGCGGCCGTTCATGCGTGGGCCACCACGGTCTGCACCATCGCCGCAGCAGCGGTGCTGTTGTCGGCGGGGTCGATGAGGATCATCCGGCCGCCCTCGGGCAGCACGTGGTACTGGTCGGCGACGACCTGCTCGCTGAGCTGCAACCGCAGCCGTCCGAGGTCGTTCAGCACCAGTTCGTCGGCGTGGTGGCGTTCGAGGCTGGTGGGGTCGAGGCGGTACTGCACCTCGAGCACCGTGGCGTGCCCCTGGCGGGTGCCGTGTTGGAACCACCAGCGGCTGCCGGCGGCGACCGGACGGTCGACCATCCAGCACACGTCGACCACCACGTCGTCGCCGACGAGCGGATCGATCACCGTGTCGGCCACCAGCACGTCGCCGCGGGCGACGTCGACGTTCGCGTCGAGTTGCACCACCACGGCGTGGCCCGGGCCGGCCTCGTGCACCTCGTCGCCCCAGCGGTAGAGCGCGCGGATGGTGGAGGTGAGGCCGCTCGGCAACACGGTGACCTCGTCGCCGGTGCGCAGCCAGCCGCCGGTCACCACGCCCGCCTGACCGCGGAAGTCGGCGTGATCGCCGCCCTGCGGCCGGATGACGCGCTGCACGTGCACCCGGGCGCCGACATCGCCGTGCGGACGGATCTCGAACGCCTCGAGGAACTCGAGCAGGGGAGCACCGTCGAACCAGGGCGTGTTCGTGGAGCGGTCGACCACGTTGTCGCCGAGCAATGCCGAGATGGGGATGGGCGTCACCGGCACCGGGTCGGGGAGGGCGTCGACGAACGCCTGCACCTCGGCGCTGATCTCGTGGAAGCGGGCCTCGTTCCAGTCGACGAGGTCCATCTTGTTCACGGCGAGCACGATGGCCTGCGCGCCCACCATCGACGCGATGAGCGCGTGACGACGGGTCTGGTCGAGCACGCCGTGGCGGGCATCGACGAGCACGATGGCCACGTCGCTGGTGGACGCGCCGGTGACCATGTTGCGTGTGTACTGCGCGTGGCCGGGCGTGCCGGACACGATGAAGCTGCGTTTCGGCGTGGCGAAGTAACGGTGCGCGACGTGCTCGCCGAGGTGGCCGCCGCACGCATCACCGAACGAGGCGCCACCCGCGCCGACGACACGTTCAGCGAGAGCGCCATGGAAGACCGCAAGCGCGAGGGGTACTTCTGATGGGCACCGACACCGAACTCGTCTCGTCCACCTCGTCCACACTGCGCATCGCCACGGCGGGTTCGGTCGACGATGGCAAGAGCACCCTCATCGGCCGACTGTTGCACGACACCAAGACGGTGTTCGAGGACCAACTGAGCGCCGTGGTGAAGGCGAGCCGCCGCTACGGCGACGGCGAGACCAACCTCGCGCTGCTCACCGA
>SXKB01000142.1 GCA_005778215.1 Actinomycetota bacterium
ACCAGGTCGCTGCCGCAGATGTGCGCCCACACACCGAACTTCGGCGACACGCCGCGGCACTGCGGCCGGAAGTTCACCGAGTGCTCGAGCAGTTCGGCGGGGAACACCCCGTCGGCCACGACGCGCTGGTCGTGGTACAGGTCGTCGATGAACATGTTGAGTGCTCGGAGGCGCTGCTTCAGACCAGCCTCGGTGCGCCGCCACTCCTCGGCGCCGATGACGCGCGGCACGATGTCGAACGGCCATGCCCGGTCGATGCCGCGGCCGTCGGAGTAGACCGTGAACGTGATGCCCATGCCCACGATGTCGAGCTCGGCGAGGTCCTGACGCTGTTGCAGCTCGGCCATCCCCAGCGTCTCCAACTGGTCGACCAACTTCGCCGCAGCGGGCCGGGGGCGACCTTCGAGATCGACGAGTTCGTCCCACATGCCGTCGTGGGTGCGCAGTACTGCCATGGTCATCCACCCACGCTGGCGACGCGACGTTTCCGGCTCATGCCGGAACTATGACATGTCGGTGAACTGGCCCGATGCCACCGCACCGATAGCCTCGGCCGGGTGAATGTGTCGCCCCGGGCCAGGAAGGTCGCGTCGCTGGCGATGCTGGCCGGCGTGGCCGTGTTCGGCTGGTTGGCGGTGCGTGACAGCTGGTCCGACGTCACCGCCACGTTCCGGCGGCTCGACCTGCTCGACATCGTGCTCGCGTTCGCGTTGGGCCTGGCGGCCTCCGCCGCGGCGTACCTGTCGTGGCGGTCCGTGCTCCACACGCTCACACCGGTCGAGATGTCGGCGCACGACTCCAGGGCGATGTACTTCTGCTCGCAGACCGGCAAGTACGTGCCCGGCAGCGTGTGGCCGGCGCTCATCCAGACCGAGCTCGGTGCCCGCAACCACATCCCGCGACGGGCCGTCATCGTGAGCTATGCGCTCACGCTCACCATCACGCTCGCGACGGCCGGCGTGGTGTCGGGGCTCGTACTCGCCGACGCCCGCTCCGTCATGCTGGCACTCGCTGCCGGCGGCGCGCTGGTGGGTGGCGTGCTGCTGATGGTGGGCCTCTTGCACGAGTCGGGTGCCACGCGGATGGTGCGCTGGATCACCACGCGCCGCAACCGGGGCGGCAGCGACATGCCCATCGAACTGCACCCGCGCAACGCCGCCCGCGGGCTGGTGTGGGCGTCGGCCTACTGGGTGCTGCTCGGCACGCAGGCGGTGGCGCTCGCCATCGCCATCTCACCCGAGGCGATCGACGCGCGCGATGCACTGCTGGTGGCCGGCGCGTTCGCGTTGGCCTGGCTGTGCGGCTTTCTGGCGCTGCCGCTGCCCGCCGGCGCCGGCGTGCGCGAGGCGGTGTTCGCGTTCGCGTTGGGTCCGCTGCTCGGCCGGCCCACGGCCATCGGGCTCGCGCTGGTCACCCGCTTCGTCGCCGTGCTGCTCGACCTCGGGCTCGCCGTCGCATCGGGGCTGCCCAGCCTGGTGCGGTCCGTGCGCACCAACACGGCCAACCGCAGCTCGACCAGCCCGCTGACATCCGCAACGGAGCACGACGCCTCATGAAGATCGCCGTCATCGGTCCCACCCATCCGTACAAGGGCGGCATCGCCCAGCACACCACGGAACTCGCTCGCCGCCTGTCGGCCGCCGGGCACGACGTGACGTTGCACTCGTGGAAGGCGCAGTACCCCCAGCGGCTGTACCCGGGCAAGATGACCGTCAGCGACGCCGAACGCGACGTGGCCGAGTTCGACCATGTCGAGCGCCGGCTCGCGTGGTACTCGCCATGGTCGTGGGTGCGCACGGGACGCCACCTGCGCGACGCCGATCTGGTGCTGGTCGCACACTCCAACCCGTTCCAGATCCCGCATCACTGGACCATCCTTCGGGCCATGGGCCGGCGCCCTCGCGGCCAGGCACGGGTGATGGTGGCGCACAACGTGGTGCCGCACGACGCGTCACCGATGCAGGAACGGGCAGTGCGGCTGCTGGCCGGCTCGGTGGACCACGTCATCGTGCACAGCGCCGACGAGGCGCGCCGTGCCGCTGCGCTGCTGCCGAAGGTGCCGCACACGCAGCTACCGCTGCCACCGTTCGGACCCGCAGTCACGGCTGCGGCGGCCGACGGCCAGCGCGCCGACGACGGGACGGTGCGGCTGCTCGCGCTCGGCTTCGTTCGCCCGTACAAGGGCCTCGACGTGCTGCTCGCTGCGATGCGCGACGCACCCGCCGTGCAGCTCACCATCCGCGGCGAATGCTGGGACGACACGTTGGCCGACACCATCCGCGCCGCGGCCGCAGAGCCGGCGCTGGAAGGCCGAGTCGACTTCCGTCCCGGCTACGTCGACGAGCGCGAGTTCGCCGAACTGTTCGCCACCCACGACATGGCGGCACTGCCCTATCTCGAGGCCACCGGCTCGCAGAACTCGGCGCTGTCGTTCGCCTACAACCGTCCGGTCATCGTGAGCGATCTGCCCGCACTCGTCAGCGACGTGCGCGACGGCGTGAACGGCATCGTGGTCACACCCGGCGACGTCGACGAGTGGCGTCGCGCACTGCGCGACCTCGACGCCGCGACGGTGCAACAGTTGGCCGGCAACGTGCACCGGCCCGATGCCGACGACGCGTGGCAGCACTACGTGGCGGCGCTGGGACACGTGGTCGACGTTCGCGCTGCGGCGCTCGACCAACCCGCCGTGCGCCAGGCGCACGTGGTGAGCGACCGCGAGAGCCGGTTGCGCAAGAGCCGACACATTTCGGCTGTGCTGCAGTCGGTTCGGCCGCTGGAGGGCGCATCGGTGCTCGACGACGGCTGCGGCTCGGGCTACACCGCCGAGGTGTTGGGCGGCCTCGTGGGCCCGGCCGGCGAGGTGGTGGCCATCGATCCGACCGACCAACGCGTCACCCACGACGCGCACCGGTTCGTGGCGGCCAGCGGCACCGAGCTGCCGTTCGACGACGCCCGGTTCGACGCGGTGGTGTCGAACCACGTCATCGAGCACGTCGGCGATCTGGCACAGCAACGCCGCTACGCGCAGGAAGCGCGTCGCGTGCTGCGCGACGACGGCGTGCTGTACCTGGCCGTCCCCAACAAGTTCCGGCTGGTCGAGGCGCACTACTCGCTGCCGTTCCTGAGTTGGCTGCCGCAGCGGTGGGCCGATCGGTACGTCCGGCTCACCCGCAGGGGCACGTGGTACGACGTCACACCGCTGCGGACGCCGCAACTGCACCGCCTGCTGCACGATGCCGGCTTCTCGGTCGACGACCGCACGCTCACGACGGTGCGCGACCGTGTCGGCCGTCTGCCCGTCGTCGGGTCGGCGGCGCGACGTCTGCCCGACTGGTGCTACCGCCCGCTGCTCGTGGTGGTGCCCACCATCATCGTGGTGGCACGACCGGTCTGAGGCTCGTCAGCCGCCGACCTGGTGGGTGAAGTCGGCCACGAAGATGCCGACACCGAGCACCACGAAGATGCCCGAGATGAGCCAGAAGCGGATGATCACGGTGGTCTCCGGCCAGCCGACCATCTCGAAGTGGTGGTGTACCGGCGACAACCGGAACACACGCCGCTTCCCCTTCGTCGCCTTGAACACGATCATCTGGAGGGCCACCGAGCCGATCTCCATCACGTTCAGGCCGACGATGATGGGCAGCAGCAGTTGCGTGTTCGTGGTCAGTGCCAGCAGCGCGAGCGCTGCGCCGAGTCCCAGTGCACCGACGTCGCCCATGAAGATGCGCGCGGGTGCGGCGTTCCACCACAGGAATCCACCGCACGCGCCGGCGAATGCCACGGCGAACACGGCGAGGTCGTAGGGGTTCACGACGCTGCCGTACACCTCGGGCGTGCGGAACGCGAGGAAGCCGATCACCGCGAACGCGGTGAAGCCCAGCATCGCTGAGCCGCCCGCCAGACCGTCGAGTCCGTCGGTCACGTTCACTGCGTTGGTGGTGGCGAAGATGATGAGGCCCGCCCACAGCACCCACGCCACCGGCCCGAGTTGCCAGCCGGGCAGTTCGGCGCGGGTGAGCGACAACCGGGTGTCGATGTCGGTCACTGCGACGAGTGCTGCGGCGATGCCGAACGCCACACCGAGCGTGATGTAGCCCTTCAGCTTCCACAGCACGCCCTTGTTGCGCTTCTTGCGCACCTTGATGTAGTCGTCGACGAAGCCGATCGCGGCCATCAGGAACACGCCGGCGAAGATGATGAGCGTCTGGTTCGAGAACACCACACCCTTGCGGATGTGGGCCAGCAGATAGCCGAGTGTGGCGGCGCCGATGACGGCCAGCCCGCCCATCGTGGGCGTGCCCTTCTTGTGCTGGTGTTGGGGGACGGCGATGTTCTCGGCGTTCATCTCGAGGATCGGCTGGCTGCGGCCGTGGCCGCGCATGAACCGCTCGAGCAGCCCGGTGCCGAACAACGACACGATGAAGGCGATCGCGCCGGCGATGAGGAGGGCGATCATGCGGTGAGCCGCCGTCGGGGATCGAAGGTCACGGCACCAAGGTCGCAGATCCGGACCGTCACGGACCAGGGTCGAAGGTCACGCCCCGCGCGCATCCTGACACGATCTGCACCATCGATCGACAAATACCCCTAGGGGTATATAGCATGGTGCCGATGAGTGACCACACCACCCGGGCCCACTGGGACCACATCTTCGCGACACGATCGGAGCACGAACGCTCCTGGACGCAGGATGCGCCGACGCCGTCGCTCGAACGCATCGCACGGTGCGCGCACGATCTCGCCGCACCGATCATCGACATCGGCGGCGGCGCATCCCGGCTCGTCGACCACCTCGTGCAGGCCGGACACACCGACGTGACGGTGCTCGACATCGCACCTGCTGCGCTGCGCGAGGGCGCCGCTCGGCTCGGCGACCATGCCGGCGTGCAGTGGGTTTCGACGGATCTGCTCGAGTGGCAGCCGCCGCGCAAGTACGGCGTGTGGCACGACCGCGCCGTGTTCCACTTCCTCACCGACGAGGCCGACCAGGCTCGCTACGCGGCACTCGCCCGCGAGGCCGTCGCGCTCGGCGGCCATCTGGTGATGGCGACGTTCGCGCCCGACGGACCGACGGCGTGTTCGGGGCTGGCAGTGCAGCGGTGGTCGGCCGACCAGCTGGCCCACCAATTCGCCAACGGGTTCGAGGTGGTCGAACACGCGTCGCTCGTGCATCGCACGCCGGGTGGCGCAGATCAGTCGTTCACCTGGGTGACGCTGCGCCGCTCGTCCGCACGTCCCTGAACGGCACGTCGCGATCCACCTCGGGTTCCTTCGGCAGGCCGAGGATGCGTTCGCCGATGATGTTGCGCTGCACCTGGTCGGTGCCACCGCCGATGGAGAAGAAGTACGCGTTCAGCTGCGAGTAGTTGTGGTCGCGCGCCGTGGGGAACTGATCGCCGTCGAGCAACGCCGACATCCCGAGCAGCTCACCCTGCAGATGACCCGCCTCGTGGAGGATCTGCGCCATGAACAGCTTGCCCAGCGACGCGAGCGGCGACGAGCTGCCGGCTGCGGCCGCTGCCTTCGCCCGCTCGCCGTTCCACTGGTTCACCTGGCGACGCGAGTGCAGGCGCATCAACTGCTGCCGCACCAGCGGGTCGCCCGCCTTGCCCATCTCGCGGGCGAGCTTCACCAACGAGATGTCGGGCACCGGGATGCTGCCGTGTGCGGCCGCCGTGGCGCCCCGCGGTGCGTTGCGAGTCGGGCGAGCTCCCCCGGCGGCGCCGACCATCGAGCCACCCATCGCCACCCGTTCGTAGAACAGCGCGGTCTGCAGGACGCGCCACCCGTCGTTGAGATTGCCCAGACGGTTCGTGTCGGGCACGCGGGCGTCGGTGATGAACACCTCGTTGAAGCGCGCGTCGCCCGTGGCCTGACGCAGCGGTCGCACCTCCACGCCGGGCTGCCGCATCGGGAACCAGAAGAACGAGATACCGCGGTGCTTTGGCTGATCCCAGTCGGTGCGTGCGATGAGCATGCCGTAGTCGGCGTCGCGGGCGCCGCTGGTCCACACCTTCTGACCGTTCACCACCCACTCGTCACCGTCACGCTCGGCCGTGGTGCGAATGGCCGCGAGGTCGGATCCAGCGCCGGGTTCGCTGTACAGCAGGCACATCGCCACCTCGTCCATCAGCAACCGGCGCATGAACTGCGCCTTCAGTTCGTCGCTGCCATAGCCGAGCATCGTGCCCGCCCACAGATTGGTGACGTCCTGACCCGGCCCGGGAGCACCGGCCGCGGCGAACACGGCCTCCACCGCCTTGGCGTCGTCGTCCGAGAGGTCGCGGCCGAACCACTGCGACGGCCAGCGCAACGCGGCCCAGCGCTCGTCGATGACCAGCGCCCGCCACGCCACCGGATCCACGTCGGGCGACCAGTGCGCCGCCAGGAATGCCTCCGCCTCACGTACCGCGTCACTCATGCACGCGACAGTAGGCAACGCGCCCCGAAATGGCCCCAGCGAACGCGGTTGGTGTGTCGTACGGTGAGCCGATGGCCAGGCTGATCATCCTGTGCGGACTCCCCGGTTCGGGGAAGACCACGATCGGTCGACGCATCGCTGACGCCACCGGCGCAGTGCGGATGTGCGTCGACGAGTGGATGACGTCGATGGGCGTCACGCTCTGGGACGAGGCGCTGCGTGCCCGGCTCGAACGTGCTCAGTGGTCGGAGACACAGACGCTGTTGCTCGCCGGCACCGACGTGGTGATCGAGTGGGGCACGTGGGCGCGGTCCGAACGCGACGCACTGCACGGCTGGTGCCGCGACCACGAGGTGCAGGTGTCGTTGGTGCACCTCGAGGTGCCGATGGACGAACTCCGGCGACGGCTCACGGCACGCAACGCGCAGCCGGGCGAGACCGAGATTCCGCTCGACGACGTCGCGGCGTGGGCGGCCGGACCGTGGCAACCGCCCACGGCCGACGAGATCGACCGGTACGACCCCTACGAGCTGCCGCCGCCCCGGTGGATCAGTCGTCCGTGGCGGGCCGACGACATCCCGTTCCTGTGGGACGTGCTGTACCTGTCGATCCACGTGCGCGAGGGCCACGAGCCGTTGCCCCGCGAGGTGCTCGACGACCACGCCCTGGCGCACTACCTGCGCGACTTCGGTCGGCACCCCGGCGATGACGCGCAGGTGGTGGTGGACGAGACGGGCGAACGCATCGCCGCCGCGTACTGCCGGCGCATGCGCGCCGACGATCCGGGATGGGGGTTCGTTCGCGAGGACGTCCCCGAATTGGGCATGGCCGTGGTCGAAGCCCACCGCGGCAAGGGCATCGGGCGACGCGTGCTGGTCGACCTGCTGGAGCGCAATCCGGCGATGAGCCTCAGCGTCGACGACGAGAACGACGTGGCACGCCGCCTGTACGAGTCACTCGGCTTCGAACTGCTCCACCGCGACGGCACCGCGTTCACGATGATCCGAACGGCCCACAGCGACCGGTAGCGGCAGTTTCGTACACTCGCACAGATGAAGACAGTTGGACATCTCGCCGCCGCCGGTCTCCTGACCGCCTCGCTCCTGCTGGCCGGCACCGCCGATGCCAAGCGACCCCCTGCGGCGATCACCAGTCGCCCGCTGCTGGCGCAACAGGAGACCACGGTGCTGCAACAGCTGCTGTCGTACCCGTCCTCCAGCCAGGCACAGGTGTCGTCGGCGGTCCTCACCGTGCCACCGGGTGCCTCCACCGGGTTCCACCGGCACGACGCACCGTTGTACGCCTACGTGATGGAAGGCACCCTCACGGTGGACTACGACGGCGGCATCACGAAGACCTACACCGCCGGCTCCGCGATCATGGAAGCCGTGGGCACCCGCCACAACGGGCACAACGACACGAAGAAGAACGTCGTGCTGCTGGTGGTGAACATCGGCGCTGCCGGCGTTGCGAACAGCGTGGCCATGCCCTGAGCCATCGGGCCGCGCGCGAGGCCCGCTGCTACCGTGCCCACGGGCGACGGAGGTTCCGTGGAAGCATTCTTCATCAGTTTCGGCATCATCTTCGTGGCCGAACTGGGCGACAAGAGCCAGCTGATGGCGATGACGTTCGCCGCGCGCTACAAGGCCATCACCATCCTGTTGGCCATCACCGCGGCCACGGCGCTGGTGCATCTGGTGAGCGTGCTCGTCGGCGCCGCAGCCGGCGTGGCCCTGCCCACGAAGGCCATCTCCGTCGCTGCCGGCATCGCGTTCCTCGGCTTCGCGGCGTGGACCCTGCGCGGCGACGAACTCGACGACGACGACGAAGCACGAGCCCAACAGTCGAACCGCTCGGTGTTCTGGACGGTGGGCCTCGCGTTCTTCCTGGCCGAACTCGGCGACAAGACCATGCTGGCCACGATCACGCTCGCCACCAAGCACGGACTCGTCGGCACGTGGATCGGCTCCACGCTCGGCATGGTGGCCGCCGACGCCCTGGCCATCGTCGTGGGCCAACAATTGGGCGCTCGCCTGCCCGAACGCACCATCAAGATCGGCGCTGCCGTGCTGTTCGTGGCGTTCGGCCTGTGGCTCATCGTCGACGGCCTGCGCTGACCACCGGCGCGACCACACACCACGAGCCACCACTTGCGAGTGCACGCTGACGTGCATTATTCTGCACTGTCATGCGAGCTGAGCCAACAGAAATCGAGCGAGTGGCCACCGAGGTTCGTTCACGTCGCCAGCAGCGCGGATGGACATTGGATGTCGCAGCAACGCGACTCGGCGTGAGTCGCCGGCTCCTGGTGCAGCTGGAAGCCGGGGAGGCGAACCCGTCGTTGTCGACGCTGCTGAGCGTGGCGGAGGGGTTCGGGATCTCGTTGGTCGAGTTGTTGGCCGGCGAGGACAAGCCGTCGGTGACCGTGCAGTTGGACAACGCGTCGGCGCCGGTGCTGTGGCAGGGCGACCAAGGAGGCGCGGGTCGCCTTCTCGTGGGGTCGGGGCGACTGGAGCTGTGGGAGTGGACCCTCGGCCCGGGGGATGCTCGTGTTTCGGAGGCACATCAGCCGAACGCCTGCGAGGTGCTCTTGGTGACCTCAGGTGCGGTGACCTTGGTGGTCGGCGCGCACGAGCCGGTGACGGTGCGTCGGGGCCAGTCGGCGATGTTCCGAGCGGACGAGCCGCACACCTATCACAACAACGGCAAGCAGCGGGCGGCGTTCGTGATGGCCGTGCACGATCCGAGCGCGGTGTTGGCGTGATGGCGAAGTGGCTATCACTGGCGATGGTTGTCGCGGCGCTGTCGTGCTACCACCTCGCGCAACGTTCGACTCCGCACGGCGGAGGTCCCGCGCCGCTCTTCGGGTTCGTCTACGGCGTCGCGACGGTCATCATGCTCATGGCGGTGGCCGTGACGGGAACGAGTGACGGCGTTCGGCAGGTGAAGTTGTACGCGTCGCACTGGGCGCCTTGGCTGTTGGTACTCGCGGTGACCGGGATCGAGATCGGCTTCTATGCGATGAACCGAGCCGGATGGAACATCAGCACGGCGAGCATCTCGACGCAATCGATCGTTGCCGCGATCCTCGTGATCGTCGGGCTCGTCGCCTTCGGCGAACACCTCACCGCAACCCGCGCCGTCGGTCTCGTGATGTGCATCGGCGGCGCCGCACTGGTGGCCGCCAAATGACCATCTCCGCACACGACTGGATCGATTTGTCGAGTGTCGATCCTGAGATCTTCGACCGCTGGCCCGGCTACTGCGTCGTGCTCCTTGCAGCAGACGCGGTGGACGTCACCGGGCTGGCCTCAAGTGCTGACCAGCTGATCGATGAAGCCGTCACCCACGCCCGCACACTCGACCCCACGACGCCTGGCCCGCACGTCGCGCTGTGGCACCAGGCGTATCGCGACTTCGGGGTCAAACCCCGCGTCGGTCGTGTCAGCGTCGACGCGCTCACGCGGCGCGCTGTCTCCGAGGCCGGCCTGCCGCGCATCAACACGCTGGTCGACATCTACAACGCCATCTCTGTTCTCCATCAGGTGCCGATCGGTGGCGAGGATCTCGACCGCTATCACGGACCTGCGCGTCTCCACCTCGCGCAGGGGCACGAACCGTTCCTCACCAATGCCGACGGCGCGCCGGTCACCGATCACCCCGATGTCGGTGAACCCGTGTGGGTCGATCAGGAAGGTGTGACCTGTCGTCGCTGGAACTGGCGCCAGACGACCCGGACGGCGATCAGACCCGACACCACGCGGGTCGGGTTCATCATCGACTCACTCGACGTTCCCGACCACACCGGCAGCAGGCACGCCGCACAACATCTCGCCGAGATCCTCGGCATCGATCGCGTCCGCACCATCGACGCCACCACACGCTGAGGACACCGACATGCTCATCCGACCCCACGACGCACCGCAGGACAACGAACGCGAATGGCGAGACCTCGTCGCAGAGAACCCGTTCGGCACGCTGATCGCGCCGGGCGTCGACCGCGAACTCCCCGTCGTCGTGCCCACCCACATGCACTTCGACGGTGACCGGACCATCAGCCTCCACCTTGCCCGCCCGAACCCGGTGTGGCAGGCACTGTCGGAGAATCCGCGCTGTCTGTTCGTCGTCACCGCTGCCGTCACCTACGTCCCCAC
>SXKB01000143.1 GCA_005778215.1 Actinomycetota bacterium
ATGGTCGAGGTTGCTGCCGTCGGGCTCGCCGGCGAACAGGTCGATGATGGTGGTGGGCGTCACCCGCACCGATGGGAACAGCGCCTCACCGCGGCGCCACTCGTCGACCCGTTCGGGCTCGAGGCCCAGTCGGCCGCAGTAGAACTCGATCGACGCCTCCACGTCGCGGCACTTCAGCACGATGTGGTCGAGGCCGGTGACGCGGAACGTCACGGCTGGAAGCTCTGCGTGTCGGCGAGCGGTGCGTCGGAGAGCAGCGTCATCGGGCTGCGGCCGCCCTCGATGTAGCCGAGCGCGTAGGCGCCGGGCTCGTAGCCCAGCAGCCGTTGGATCCGTTCGGGGAAGGTGCGCACCTCGTCGAGCGAGTAGGTGAGGTACTGGTTCTCCTCCTGGCGCAGCCACCCGAGCACGTAGTCGACATTGATGCCGATGCGTACGTCGTCGCTGCGGTTCTCGCCGCCGCCGTGCACCGTGGAGCCGAGGTACAACACCACCGAGCCGCGGGGCATCTCCGCCGGCAGCGAGTCGTCGGGCGTGTAGCGCACGTCGTCGGGGGTGCGATGGCTGTCGGGCACCACCCGGGTGGCGCCGCGCTCTTCCGTGAAGTCGGTGAGCGCCCAGATGGTGCTCACCTCCACGTCGACGTCGCGTGGGACCGGGAAGACGTCGAAGCACCAGTGGTCGCGGTGCAGGAACTGGGCCGGCGATCCCGGGCCGATGGCGATCGACTGGGTGAGGTGCAGTTGGAACGTGGTCTTCTTCGGCCACAGCGTCTGGTCGACCACGTCGAGCACGAGCGGATGACCCACCAGCTCCAGGCTGGAGGGGCACCGGGCCAGCAGGCCGCCGGTGCGGCGGGTGTTGTGGCCCGAGAACTCGTCGCCACCCACGGGGGTGGTGTCGAGCCAGGGTTGCAGCTCGGCGTGCAGTCGGTCGCAGGTGGCGTCGTCGACGAGCCGCTCGATGATGACGGCACCGTGCTCGCGCAGCGCGGCACTCACCGTCTCGGCGTTCGTGTCATTGCCGTACCGGGGAATCGTCGGACGGGTCATGACACGGACGATACGACAGGGGCGGGTCGCACGGCGACGGGGATGCCGGTCATGTGCGCCTGGCTGGAGAGCGGCTCGAAGCTGTCGGGGCCGATGGGCAGCAGCACGTTCGGGTTGGCGCCGGGGTTCGCTGCGGCCACCTGCAGGCGCGGGCTGGCGCGGTGGCCCCAGCCGTGCACCATCGACACCACGCCCTCCATCAGGTCGTCGTCGAGCTCCACCACGGCCTCGATCTCGCCGTGCTGGCTGGTGACGGTGACGGTGTCGCCGTCGCGCAGACCGAGACGTTCGGCCGACACCGACGAGATGCCGAGCGGGTTGTTGGTGCGGCCGTGGCGCTTCATCCGTTCGAGGTTCGAGAACCACGAGTTGTGCATCCATGCGTCGCGCTTGTGGATGAGCAGCAGCTCGCCGTCGGCACGCCGCGCGGCCGCGGCGATCGCCTCGCCGAACAGCCGGTGGCTGCGCTCGATGGCCGGGCCGAACACCGGTGGGCAGCAGTCGACTCGGCCGTCGGCGGTGTGCACCTGCTGGTCGAAGAACGTGCCGGGGGTGGGGGTGGGCAGCACGCGGGCCACGCCGTCGGCGAGGTCGTCGAGCTGCAGCCCGCTGCCACGCTCCAGCATGTGCCGCCACTTCGACCACGGGTCGGGCTGCTGGCCCTCGGCCAGGTCGTCGAACAGCGACGGCTTGCCCATGGCCTGCAGCAACCGATGGGCGATCCACCATTCGGGCATGCGGTCGGCCTTCGGCGCCACCACTGCCTGGGTGTACTGCGCGAACGGCTGTGCGCTGGTGCCGATGTTCACGATGTTCAGGTCGTCGCGCTCGTACATGTCGGTGCTGGGCAGCACGACGTGGGCGAGCTCGGCGGTGGCGCTCGGATAGATGTCGATGACCACCAGCAGGTCGAGCTGCTCGAACGCCTTGCGCAGCGCCGCCTCGCCGGCGATGGACAGCAGCGGATTGCCGGCCACCACGATGAGGGCACGCACCGGGTGCTCGCTGTCGAGGATGCTGTTCGACAGCAGCGTGCCGGGCAGCGAGCCGCGGCGCAGGCGGCCGAACTCGGTGTCGACGTAGTTCTGCTCGGGCACCCCGGCACCGGCGCGGGCGTTCGGGTAGAACCCGTCGCTCTTCAGGTTGCCGCCCTCCACGTCGAGCCGGCCGGTGACGAACGACAGCATGTGCACCAGCCAGTAGGCGAGGGTGCCCTGGCGGCCCATGTTGATGCCGGTACTGGCGTGCACCGAGGCGCGAGGTGTGCGCACCCACGCCTGGGCGAGCTCGCACACGGTGTCGGCGGGGATGCCGGTGACGTCGGCGGTGCGGTCGGCCGGGTACTGGGCGATGAACTCGCGCAGCTCGGTGACGCGTGCGCCGTGCTGCGCGAGCACCCGCGAGTCGAACCCGCCGAGGAGATCGATCTCGTGCAGCAGCGACGCGAGGAACCACACGTCGGTGTCCGGGCGGATGAGCACCGTGTCGCCCACGCCCTGCTCGGGTGTCTCGATGCGCCGTGGGTTGACGAACACCATGCGTGCACCACGGGCAGCGGCACGGCGCATCTCGCCCAGCACGTTGGGCACCGAGTAGAAGCTGGCCTGCGAGGCGCGTGGGTTCTCGCCGATGATGAGGCACAGGTCGGTGTTGGTGAGGTCGGGGATGGGGTGCACCATGCTGCTGCCGAACACGGCCTCGCTGGCGACGAACTTGTTCGCGCAGTCCTGCGTGCCGGAGCTGAAGTGCTTGCGCACGCCGAGGGTGCGCAGCAACGTGCCGACGTGCAGTTGCCCGAGTGCGTTGAACGCGCTGGGGTTGCCCACGTAGGCGGCCACGGCGTCGATGCCGTGGGTGTCGATCACGGCCTGCAGGCGGCGGGCGGTGGTGGTGAGTGCGTCGTCCCACGAGGTGGTGGTCCAGGTGCCGTCGGCGGCGCGCAGCATCGGATGGTCGAGCCGGTCGGGGTCGTGGTGCAGGTCGACCGCGGCGAGACCCTTGTGGCAGGCGAACCCCTTGGTGACCGGATGATCGCGGTCGGGCGAGAGCTTCACCAGCACCCCGTCGTCGACCTGCGCCACCAGCCCGCAGCTGGGCTCGCAGATCCGGCAGAACGTGCGCACCTGTTCGGTGGTTCCCACTGTCGATGCCTCCCCATTGGCCCGGTCGGCCGTCGCCGACCCCGTCGTTCTACCGCGCGGGCTACCGTCCACGCATGCCCGGAGACCAACCGCGCCTGCAACCGCTGTCCGCTGCCGACGATCCGCGTCTGGACGAACTGTTCTCGAAGGGGATGAACGGCCCCGACGGGAAGCCGCTCAACATCTTCGGCACGCTCGGCCACCACCCCGACATGCTGCGCCGGTGGATGGTGTTCGCCGCCCACGTGATGGCGAAGAACACGCTGCCCGAGCGCGAGCGCGAGCTGCTCATCCTGCGCACCGGCTGGAACTGCCAGAGCCGCTACGAGTTCTCGCAGCACGTCGTCATCGCGCTGCGGTGTGGCGTCGAGGAGCGTGAGATCGAGATGGTGAAGCAGGGGGTCGATGCCGGTTGGAACGACGACGACCGCCTGCTGATCTGCGCGGCCGACCAGTTGCACGACCGCTCCACCATCGACCCGCCGGTGTGGCAGGCGTTGAGCGCCCGATGGTCCACCGAGCAGCTGCTCGACATCGTCGCCACCGTCGGCAACTACCACCTCGTCGCGATGTTCCTCAACAGCACCGGCGTGCAGCTCGACGCCGGCGTGCCCGACGCGTTCGCCTGACGCATCCGGGCGTCAGCGGCCGGCGGCCTCCAGCTCGTACATCGGCACGCCGTTGCGCGGCACCCACAGCCCGGCACCCACCTGTCGCAGGTGCAGCTCGAGGTGCGATCGGTACCACTTGCCGGTGCGATGGAACACCTCCATGTCGGTGGCGCTGCGGTCGACGAGGTGACGCAGGTCGTCGCGAGTGGGCAGCTCCAGGTACAGCAGCGAGCGCGTCGCACCGACGAGATGGTCGATGGCGCGCACGACGCGCTCGTCGTCGACGTACTGCAGCACGCTGTGACACACCACGAGGTCGAACTGCCCGCGGGGTCGCCAGTCGGCGATGTCGCGTCGCTCGTGCCCCCAGGTCGCGCAGGCGTACTCGCTGACGTCGATCGATCGCACCTTCACGGTGGGGTGCGTGGTGCGGTACCAGTCGCGCCAGAAGCCCATGCCGGCGCCCACGTCGAGCACGGATCGCACCGGCACGCCCCACCAGGCCGCCATGTGGTGCACGCCCGTGGCGAGGTGCTCGACCTGGGCCCGGTCGTGGGCGCCGCCCTTGCCGTAGAACCGCCGGTAGTACCGATCGTCGAACCGCGCCGTCTGCTGCACCATGCCCCTGGAAGCTACGTGGTCAGCAGGGCGTCGAGGGGGTGCCGAGGAGGGCGAGCATCGGGGCGTAGGCGTCGGCGGCGTTGCCGACCTGGCGCACCGTGTCGGCCAGCGCGGTGAGCGCCGTGCAGGGCACGTCGGCGGCGGTGTGCACCGCGCTGCCCTCCAGCCAGAACCGCACACCGGTGGAGGCGGCGTTCAGGGCGCTCAGTTCGCGCAGCAGTTCGAGGCTCTCCTCCACCGGGCCGACGAGGGCGGCGCTGACGCGCACGACGTCGGGGTGACCGTGGTGCAGTTGCAGCACCACCTCGCGGTCGAACCCGCCGATGAGCCACGTGCCGTGGTCGCGCTCGAGCACCTGCAGTTCGCCGAGCTCGTCGTCGACCTTGCGTTCCCAGCGGCTCAGCAGCGGCTGCACCAGCCACAGCGTGAGCTGCCAGCCCTCGCAGCGCAGCTGCAGTGCGGGGCGGTCGTCGCGGTCGTGCGCCACGGTGCCCACCTCGATGGTGAGGTGCAGCTCGTCGTCGCCGCCCAGCACGCTGGGCACCAATCGCAGGAAGCTCTCGAGGAGGTGATGGGGGACGGCCACGGTGGCATCGCCGTCGTGGCGTGTGGAGCGGATGCGGTACGTGGCCCGGCTGGGCAGGAAGTCGGTCCAGTCGACGTGCAGGCCCACCCAGCCGTCGCCGATCTGCATCCACATCGTCGGCATCGGGTACGAGCTGTCGCCGAGACCGCTGGGCATGTTGCGGGCCGACCAGAGCATCCCGAGGAACGACCGGAACGGCACGGTGACGGTGGCCTCGCAGTGGAACTCCCACGGCACGGGCGCTTCGTCGGTGGCCACCAGGTCGATGGCGGCGGTGGCGTCGCCCGACGACGCGACGATGGTGCGGTCGTCGGCCAGCGACAGGGCGAGGGGGTCGTCGTCGAACATGTCGCCGAAGCGGCGGATGCGCTCGGACAGCGCCAACGGCCCCATCAGGGTGGTGACCTCGGGGTCGGGCACGTCGAGCACGAACTGGCCGGTGTCGGACTCGATGACCCAGGTGCGGCGGCCTGGCGAGGTGCGCAGGTGCATCGCCTCGCCCTTGGTCTCGTCGACGTCGATGGAGTTCACCGCGGCGCCCAGCAGGCGCAGCTCCTCCTCGGTGACCGTGGTGACGAATCCGTTCATCGCGGCACCTGGATGTGCACGGTGGAGGGCGAGGGCGGTGCCACCGGGCCGCCCGGTGTGCCGGCGGAGAACAGGCTCGGGCCGCCGCGCACCACGGTGACGTGCACCTGGCGTCGCGCGGCGAGGTCCTCGAGCAGGCACACCAGTCGGTCGAACTGGCGGGCGGTGAGGTCGCCGAAGTGCACCGTGTCGATGTGGTCCTGCGCGGCCCAGTCGGCGGGCACCGGCATGCCGAGGTCGGCAGCGGCTCGGGCGAATCGCCGCAGCTGGGGCTCGATGCGCATCATCCGCTCGTAGGCGGCGGACAACACCTCGTCCATCTCGTCGTTCAGTTCGGGGTGCTCGTCCATCGGCGTTCCTTTCGTGCGGTGACACGAAGAGAACGCACCGGGGTGGCGCGCGCGTGACGCCGTCCGCGTCAGTGTGCGAGGACGGCGTCGACCATGGCGGCTTCCATCTGGTCGAGCTGGTCGTCGATGCGACGGTGCGCCTTCTTGCGCTGCACGAACGGCATCGGCTTGGCGATGGCCAGGGCGACGCGCAGGCCTTCGATGGCCTTCAGCAGGTCGGCGCGAGCCGGGTCGTCGTAGTTCGGGAACGCCCGCACGACCACGACGGCCAGCGACTCCACCCGTCGTTCGAGCGACTTCTGGCCGAACCGCGACGTGGGGTCGGGCAGACCGCGGCGGTTGGCCTCGCGCCGCAGGGCGCGCTGTTGCTGCGCCCAGTCGATGACGATGCCGGGCGCGGCGATGAGGCGCTTGCGCACCTCTTCGTTGGACAGCACCTTCTGCGCGATCGCGGTCGCGCTGAACAGCGTGGGCTTCGGGATGAACTTCGCCATGCAGGGGGAGACGGTAGCGAGGTTTGGCCGACGTGGGGGCTCAGGCCGGCCAGTGCTGGTGCAGGAACTCGCGGAACACGGGGTTCCACGGGTCGTACCGCGACCAGGTGGCCGTGAGCCACTGGTGGGCCTGATCGGCCGACATGCCCTGGGTGGCCATCGCGTACGCCTGCAGCAGCAACGCCGTGCGGCTGCGACCGCCGTGGCAGTGCACGAGCACGTCGCGGCCCTCGGCACGCCAGGCCTGCATGGTGGCCACGGCGTCGGCCACTGCCGCGCCGAGCGCCGGGTTGTCGAGCGGGCCGGCCTGGTCGACCAGGTACACCTCGCGCCGCACCGGCACGTCGCGGAACGCGTCGCCCACGCGGCACAGCGACAGCACGGCGTAGTCGCGATGACGGGCGGCCTCGGTGGCGGCCGACAGGTCGGCGGCGAACACCCCGGGCAGCACCTCCTGCGGCCCGGCGGGCGACTCGGCCGGCGGTTCGGCGCCGTTGCCCAGCCCCACGAGCGAACGGGCGAGTGCCTGCAGTTGCGCGTTGTGGAACGTGTGCTCGCCCTGCGGCGTGCGCAACCGGCCGTGCACGTAGGTGGTGAACCGGCTGGGGATGGCCTGGATGCCGCAGCGCGCCCCGGCGAGGGCACCGGCCACACATGCCACCGTGTCGGTGTCGTCGCCGAGATCGATGGCGGCGGTGACGGCGTCGTGGAACGAGGCGTGGTGGCGCACGGCCCACACGGCGTGGGCGAGGCAGGTCCACACCGAGCCGTTGCCGGGTTCGTCGCGGCCGCCGGGTTGCCAGTCGGCGGCGAGCATGGTGGCGAACCGCTCGCGATGGTCCGCCGGCACGAGGCCGACCACCTCCTGAAGGTCCTCGATGGGGTCGGCACCCAGGATGGTGCGGCGCACCACCTCGGCGGCGATGGCGGCACCCCATCCGGCCGCCGGGTCGTGGTGGGTGACCGCAGCCTGCAGCACGGCGGCCTCCATGCACTGCTGCGTGGCGTCGGCACCCGCGGTGGCGTAGGCGAGGGCGATGGGGGTGACGCGCATGAGCGCGCCGTTGCCGGCGCTGCGGCCGAGTGCCTGGTGTGCCTGGGCTGCCGCACCCTCGACCGCGGTGTGCCGCAGCGCGGCGCGGGTGATGACCCCCACGTCGGGCGCGTCGGCGGCCCACACCTTCCATCGCGCGAACAGGTCGGCCGGGTGGACGCCCTGGTGCTGCACCAGCGACTGGGCGAGCGCGAGCGCCATCTGGGTGTCGTCGGTGAACTCGCCGGGCCGCCACCCGAACCCGCCGCCACCGAGCATCTCGCCGGCCCCGCCCAGCACCGGCTGGGGGAACGCGGCGCGATAGCGGCCGCCGGGTTGGAACTCGAACGGCGCGCCCAGGGCGTCGCCGACGGCCGAGCCGACGAGTGCGCCGACGGCGGCGTGCTGTTGTGGGGTGGTGAGGGTGCGGTGGTGGTGCAGCGGGTGATGGGTCATCGGCGTGGTGTCTCCAGGGAGGTGAGCAGGGATCGAAGTGAGGTGTCGGCCGTGGGCCAGTTGGCCGGGGCCAGGAGTTGCTCGAGCGCGTCGTGGAACTGATGTCGTTCGTGGTCGGTGAGCGTGGGGGTGGCACGGGCCGCCGCCGCCGTGGCGGCTGCGGTGCCGGGGGCCGTGAGGCCGCGGCGGTGTTGCAGCGTGCCGCCGAGTTCGCGGAGCAACTGCGCGAGGTGATCGGCGGATGCGGCGTCGTCGGGTGAACGCAGTGGGACCTGGGTGTGCACGGCATCGGCCACGCGTCGGAGCGAGCGAGCCAGTGCCACTGCCTCGTCGGAGGGTGGTGACACCGCCCCGGGGTGCAGCGCCGGGAGCGCCGATCGGTGGAGTTGGGACAGGGGAAGGGTGGTGTTCGCGGTGGCCGTGGCACGGGCTCTGGCCACGGGGTCGTCGACCTCGTGGAGGGCGTGCTGGGCGGTGGTGATGAGGGATTCGACGACCGGCTGGAGCGCTGCCGGCAGCGGGAGCCGCCCCTCGGCGAACCGAGCGGCGGCGAACACGAGGTGGAAACTGTGGAGGACGGGGCCGGCGGGTGACCCGCCGGCCTCGGTGGCCCACACCACCGAGGTGTCGGCATCGGGGGTGTCGGTGACCAGCGTGTGGTCACCCACCTCCCCGAGATGGATCTGGCCACTGAGCACGTCGGCACCGGGCCGATAGCGCAGGGTGACCGGAGCAGGGTGGCTGCTCATGAGGGGGACTCCTGTTCGTGGGGCATCGCGGCGTGGTACTGCCGGATGCGACGGCGGGTGGCGTTGAGCCGGCGGCTCACGGTCTCTCGCGCCTGGCCCTTCATGCGGGCCATCTCCAACACCGAGTAGCCGCAGCCGTCGACGAGCAGCAGCTCGTGGAGGTCGGCGTGGCTGACACCCACACAGCATCGCCGCAGCGACTCGAGTGCGTCGAGGAACTCGACGGTGGCGCTGTCGAACTCGGCGTGCACGTCGCGCGCCGTGGCGAACAGCTCGTCGCCGCCCTCGGGCCCGGTGGCGTTGCCCGACACGTACGAGCGACCCGGGGTGAGCAGGCCGTCGCTGCCACGACGGAGGCGCACCCCCTCGCTGCGCTGAGCGCGTTCGCGCCGGTCGAACGAGATGCCGGCGTGCTTGGTGCGGCGCCGTGCGTAGACCGCCGGGTCGGGGTACCGGGCCATGATGACCTCGGGACGCCGTGCGACCTCGAGGGCGATGTCCTGGGCGATGTCGTCGGCGTCGAAGCCGTGCCGGACGAGTGCGACGCAGCGCAGCACCTCACGGTGGACCGCCGCGATGTAGCCGTTGATGGCCTGATCGAGGCGGGGGGTGGGGCGGGTGTTCGTCATCGGCGTGCTCCTGTCTGCGACGAATGGGTGGTGGAGGTGGTGATGGAGGTGTTGGCCGGAGGCTCCTTTCGTGCTGCCCTGCTGCCCGATCCGCCCGGGCGTACGGGACGTTTCCCGTGGGCGAGGGTCAGTATGAGGAAGGGGTGTGACAGGGTTTCGACGGGGGTGTCGAGGGCGTCAGATCGGGTTGCCGTGCTCGTCGGTGTCGGCCGAGTACTCGGTGCGACGGCCCTTGCTGGTGCCGCGGCTGCGGGCCATGTGGCGCTTCGCGTCGCCCGCGTCCCACTGCCCGGCCGTGAGCCGGTCGGCGTCGATCGAGAGCTCGTGCACGAGGGCCTCGCTCATCGGCAGGTGGGTGGCGTGCGATGCGCCGAGGCGCAGGAAGCCCGACGCCGCGTCGTAGTCGCCGCGCTCGGCGGCCTCGCGTGCGTCGCGGCGGGCCTTCGCCACCTCGAGGCGCAGCACCTCCTCGGTCACCTCGGGCGAGGCACCGGGGTCGACCTCGCCGCCGTTCGCCGCGCCGGCGGTGACCACCACCGGCACGGTGACCGTGTGCAGCGCCACGTCGCCGGCCGTACCGGCCCAGCGGATGGTGAGCGTGGCCACGTCGATCGGGCCGTCGGCGGTGATGGGCCGCAGGTGGAACTTCGCCACCACGCGACGGTGCTCGCCGCCGTACGCGTCGCCCAGCGCCACCTGCACGCCGTGCGCCACCTGGGTGACGGGGAACTCGTTGAGCACGGCCGTGGCGGCCACCGCGTCGGACGGGGCGATCTCCACGGACACGTTCTGGGCCACGACCGAGGCGAGGCCACCGAACTCGTCGGCGAACACCTGGGCTGCCTGGTCGGGTCCGGCGCACCAGTAGTCGTTGCCCATGCCGGCATCGGCGAGCGCCGCGAGCAGCACCTCGTCGTAGTCGTCGCTGAACCCGATGAACGAGGTGGTCACACCCTGCGCGTGGCCGCTCTTCACCAGCGGCGCCAGGTTGCCGACACCGGTGATGCCGGCGTTCGCCTGGCCGTCGGTGAGCAGGATGATGCGGCGGAGCGCGTCGGGTCGCACGTCGCTGGTGAGCATCTCCAGGCCCTTCAGCCAGCCACCCGACAGGTTGGTGGTGCCGCCGGGCTGCAGCTGCAGCACGGCGTGGCCGTCGCGGTCGGCGTCGTGGCGGCCGAGGGGCAGCACCAGCTGCACGTCGGAGTCGAACGCCACCACGCCGACGCGGTCGTTGTCGCCGGCGAGGCGCAGCAGCTGCGCCGTGGCCTGGGTGACGGCGGCGAGCGGGGCGCCGCCCATCGAGCCCGAACGGTCGAGCACCACGACCACGTCGAGCGGGGCGCGCTGCATCGGGGTGGCGGGCGGTGCCGCCAGTTCCAACATCACGTGCACCACTTCGTCGACGAGGACGGTGACGAGGGTGCGGTCGAACTTCACGGTGGGCTGCATGGCGGCTCCTTCTCGGTGTGGGGACGAGGAGCGAACGCACCGAGGGGCTTGCCGCGTGACGCAGGTGTCGGTGCGGCAAGAATCGGGTGCGTGGCCACGCTGTTGCCGACCGACTTCGACCTCACCACGCTCGCCGAATCGGAGCAGCGTGTGTGCGCGGCCTTCGTGAAGGGGCTCGACGACACCTGGGTGGTGGTGCCGCACGTGCCCATCACGGTGAGCGGGCACGACCACGAGATCGATGTCGTGCTGGTGTCGCCCACGCACGGGGTGGTGTGTGTCGAGGTGAAGGGCGGGTTGGTGCACCTGCGTGAGGGCCAGTGGTTCCAGTACGACACGAAGATGAAGCGGTCGCCCGCCGAGCAGGTGATGAAGGCGAAGCATGCGCTCGTGGCGCGGTGCCGTTCGGCGGGCATCGACATGCGTGCGCTGCCGGTCTGTCACGCCGTCGCGCTGCCCGACGTGGGCGAGGTGCCGGCGGCCGGGCTGGGCCCGGATGCGCCGCGTGAGATCGTGCTGGCGAAGGCCGATCTCGCGTTCCCCGCGGTGGCGGTGGAGAAGCTGGTCGGTCAGCGTGCGCCGGTCGCCGACGACACCCTGGCGCGTGTGCTGCGCCTGCTGCGTGCCGACATCGAGCTCGACGGCAGCGAGGGTCGGGTGCTCGAGTGGGCGCGCACCCGTCTCGACGACGAGACGCGTGTGCACCTCGCGAACGTGGCGGGGCTCGACGCCAACCAACGCGTGCTGGTCACGGGTGGGGCCGGCACGGGCAAGACGATGCTGGTGCTGGCGTGGGCCAAGCGTGCGGCCGACCGGGGCGAGCGCACGTTGGTGGTGTGTTTCAACAAGCCCATCGCGAACCTGCTGCAGCAGGAGCTCGAGACCCGTGACGTCATGGTGAGCACGTTCCACGATGCGGCGCTGCAGTTGCTGGAGCCGCACGGCTTCCGCGTCGGGGAGAAGCCCACGCCGGAGTACTGGCGCGACGCCATCACCGATGCGCTCACGTTCCACGCGGCGGCCATCGGCACCCCGTTCGACACCGTGATCGTCGACGAGGCGCAGGACTTCTTCCCGCACTGGTTGGCGGCGCTGGAGCGACTGCTCGACCGCTCGGGTCGTCCGCGTTTCCTGCTCGCCGCCGACCCCGCCCAGGCGGTGTACGTGCAGGACTGGGTGGCGCCCGACGACATGGTGTCGATGCCGCTCGTCTACAACCTGCGCAACTGCACGTCGGTGGCGCGGGTGGTGCAACGGTTGGGTGGCCCCGTGCCCTTGCCGTCGGCACCGTTCGGTGATGCGGTGGTGCATCTGCATGCCGGTGGTCACAAGGAGATCCGCAAGCGGGTGCGCGATGCGGTGCGGCGGTTCACCGAGGAGTTCCACGTGCCGTTCAGCCAGATCGCGGTGCTCACCACGCGCACCGATGTGCGTGACGAACTGTTCCGCAACCAACCCGAAGGCTGTCCATTGGCCAGTTGGGAGCAGCGCGGTGAGGAGGCCGTGTTGTGCGAGACGGTGCATCGCACGAAGGGACTCGAGCGGCTCGCCGTGGTGCTCGTCGACGTGTCGGGTGAGCCGAACCCGGTGCTGCTGTACGTGGGGGCCAGTCGTGCGGTGTCGTCGTTGACACTGGTGGGCACGCCGGCACTGGCCCAGGCGACGGGCGTGCAGGCCGGTGCGTCGTCCTCGGTGTGATCATCACGCAATGTGGTGATGTCAGCACGTTCGGAGAAACGATGGGTCGAACCGGTGTGACCTTCGGACCTTTCTTGATGGAATTGGGTCACATCGACCTTGAAGACAAAGTTCTGATCAAGCACAATTGACCTGTCGGTGACTGCGGGAGACACCGACGACGGGAATGGGAGCAACGATGCCGTGTCAGACGGGAGACGTGCGGGGCAGCGCCCGCGGGCGAGTGTGGCGCTGACCTCGGCTCTGCCGCCGGACCTCGAGTCCAACCCCCACGGGCTCGGTCCGGCGGCAGAGTGCCCGCCCGTCCTCTGACCGGCGAAGCGATCGCTGACTACTGTGGGCGCCCATGGGCCTGCGCTCCAATCCTCGAGTACGCCGCTGGACCTCGGTGGTGTTGGCGGTCGTCGCGGCGCTGTCGTTGGCCGTCGGGCTGCTGGCCGCCTGGGCCATCTCGACGGTGTTCGATGCGAGCACCTTGAGCCGCCGGGCGGTGCACGCCCTCGACGGCGAGGCGGTACGCCACGAGGTGGCGGTGCAGCTCACCGATCAACTGGTGAAGAGCGGCAACCGGCAGGTCATCGCGTTCAAGCCGGCGGCGCTGCTGACGGTGGAGGCGCTGGTCGACACCGATGCGTTCAAGTCGATCTTCGCCACGGCAGTGCGGCGCACGCATGCGGCGCTCATCGCCGGCGACGGGGCGAGCGGTCTCGACCTCTCCGATTCGCTGAGCCTGCTGGCCGAAGGGTTGCAGCTCAACACCGAGAAGGCGGCCGCCGCCAGCGACGGTGGCAGTTCCAATTCGCTGGCCGACGTGATGACCACGGTGGCCGATCTGCCGGTGTGGGGCTGGCGTTCGGCCATGACGTACGGCGCGCTCGGCGCGTTCCTGCTGGGCCTGGTGGCCGGGGTGGGGTCGGTGCTCGCGGCGGCCGATCGACGCAAGGGCGTGGTGCGTGTGGGCATCGCCATGTCGGCGGGCGGCTCGCTCATCATCCTGGTCATCGCGCTCGGTTCGCTGGTGGCGGCGCGCTTCGCCACCGATCCCGATCTGAAGCTGGCCGCGCAGGAGGCCGTGTGGGCGGCGGCGGCCGATCTGCGCGCCACCGGTCTGGGCTTGGCGGTGATGGGCATGGTGGTGGCCGCGGCCGCATCGCCCGGCGAACGGTTCTCGCCCGACCGGATGCGCGCGTCGGTGACGGCTCGCTACCAGCAGCTCCGTGCGTCCACCTGGGGCACGCTGCTGTTGGCCGGCCTGTCGGCGATGGTGGGTCTGTGGATCATCAGCGACGGCGAGACCGCGACGCGGGTGGTGGTGTTCCTGGCCGGCCTGGGTCTGGTGTTCGTGTCGGCGCGACTGGTGGTGAGCTTGGCGTCGGCCGTCGCGGCGGTGGTCGATGCCGATGGCAACGTGCAGCCGCAGCGACGGTGGCTGGGCTGGACCATCGCGGTCGTCGGCGTGTCGTCGTTGGTGGTGGCGTTCAGCGTCGTGAACTTCAACAGTGCGAAGGCGGCTGCCGAGAGCGCGTCGGTGCGCACGTGCCTGGGCCGCGAGGACTGGTGCGATCTGCGGCTCGACGAGGTGACACTGCCGGGTTCGCACAACTCGATGTCGTCGCCGGGCTATGCGGGATGGCTGTTCGCCGAACAGATCGAACCCGTCGGCGGGCAGTTGCGCGCCGGGGTGCGGGCCCTGCTGCTCGATGCGCACTACGGCCGCAAGAGCAGTGTGCGTGTGCCGGGGTCGAACGTGCAGTTGGTCATCACCGACATCGCGGGCGAGTTCGCCGTGCCGGGTGCCGAGCTGCCCTCCGAGGAGATCCGCAAGAAGGCCGAAGAACTCGCTGCGTCGGCACCGTCCTCCGGCTCGGCCCAGCGCGAGGTGTACCTGTGCCACAACTACTGCGAGCTCGGTTCGGTGAAGATGGTGGACGAGATGGTGTCGGTGCGCCGGTTCCTCGAGAGCAACCCGAGCGAGATCGTCACCATCGTGGTGCAGGACGCCGTGTCGTCGGCCGACATCGTCGCGGTGGTGGAGGCGGCGGGGCTCACCGACATGGTGGCCACACTGCAGCCGGGCAAGCCGTTGCCCACGTTGGGCGAGCTGGTCGACAGCAACCGTCGGCTGCTGCTGTTCGCCGAACGCGGTGATGCCGACGCGCCCGCCTGGTACCCGAAGGCGTACGACTGGTTCCAGGAGACCGTCTACAAGTTCGACTCCATCAAGGGGTTCACGTGCGAGGCGAACCGTGGCGATGCCGACAACCCGCTGTTCCTGATGAACCACTGGGTGGGTGCGTCGCCGCCCGATCCCGACCTCGCGGCGAAGGCCAACAAGCGAGTGGTGCTCGAGCAGCGCGTCGAGCAGTGCCGCCGCGATCGGGGGTTGGTGCCGAACGTCATCGCCGTCGACTTCGCCACGAAGGGCGACGTGATGGCGGTGGCCGCCGACCTCACCGGGAACCGCTGAGTGGGCGACTGGTATCGCACCCACATGCTCGACGCGGGGCGCAGCCCGGCGTTGTGGATGTTGATCGGGTTCGTCGTCACGTTCGGCATCACCCGTGGCATCACGTTGCGCATCCGCAGTCGGAAGCTGCGTGGCGATGACGAGTCGGACGCCGCCATCAAGGACGTGGTGGTGGGCGGCGTGCACATTCACCATCAGGTGTGGGGCATCCTGCTGCTGCTCGTCACGGGTGCGATCGAGTTCCGCGTGCGTCCCGACCATCCGTGGGCCGAGGTGCTGGCGGCGTTGTTCGGTGTGGGTGCGGCGCTCGCGCTCGACGAGTTCGCGTTGTGGTTGCACCTCGAGGACGTGTACTGGAGCGACGCGGGCAAGAAGTCGATCGACGCGGTGCTCATCGCGGTCGCGGTGCTGGGGAGTGCGGCCGTCGGCAGCACCCCGTTCGGCATCGACAGCGTCGACGCGGGGGAACTCGGCGCGTGGTTCGTGACCCTCTCGGTGCTCACCCACCTCGTCTTCACGGTGATCTGCATCCTGAAGGGGAAGCTGCTGATGGGGTTGCTCGGCATGCCGTGGCCGGGCTTCGCGGTCATCGGCAGCATGCGGCTCGCGAAGCCGCACTCGTACTGGGCGCGGCGCCGCTACGACGAGCGCAAGATGGCGCGTGCCGAGGAGCGGTACCAGCGCTCGGGGCCGACGCGTTTCGAGCGGGTGCGGAACCGCTTCGTGCCGACGGGTGAGCAGACACCCCAGCCCTGACAGACTCGGCGCCATGAGCTTCGAGACGGTGACGGGGTACTGCTGGCCGCAGTCGGTCGCGCCCGGTGGCACGGTGGCGCTGCACCTGTCGTCGGCCGGTGGACGCACGGTCGATGTGGAGGTGGCGCGCATCGGTGCGCGTCGCGAGGTGGTGTGGCACGAGTCGGTGCCCGCGGGCGACCACCCCACTCCGCACCATGCGTATTCGCAGGGGTGCGGCTGGCCGGCCGCAACCACGGTGACGGCCGGGCCCGATTGGCGCAGCGGCTACTACGAGGTGCAGCTCACCATCGACGTCGATGGCAAGCGGCGCCGCGACCATGCGTTCTTCGTGCTGCGACCGCCGGCCGACTCGCCGAACCGCATCCTGCTGCAGCTGTCCACGAACACCTGGTACGCGTACAACGACTTCGGTGGCCGCAACCTGTACACGGGTGCGACCCACTCGTCGCTGCTGCGGCCGATGGCGTTGGGCTATCTGCACAAGCCGGCCGGTGCGGGCCGCCGGGTCACCACCACGAACCCGCCCGATCCCGACATGAACACCCACGTCGGGTATCTGCGCCGTCATCACCTGTCGCCCTACGCCGGGTCGGCGGGGTGGCCCGACTGGGAGCTGCCGTTCGTGCAGTGGGCCGAGCGCGAGGGGTACGCGATCGACGTGTGCACGAACGCCGACCTCGAGGAGCATCCCACGCTGGTCGACGGCTATCGGCTGTTGTTGTCGGTGGGGCACGACGAGTACTGGTCGGGCCCGATGCGCGACACGGTGGAGGGGTTCATCGCCCGCGGCGGGAACGTGGCGTTCTTCAGCGGCAACACGGCGTTCTGGCAGGTGCGTCTGGAGGACCATTCGCCCGAGGGTCCGGCCACCACGATGGTGGGGTACAAGGGTCGCTTCAAGGACGACCCGGTGTACGACACGGGCCGGGTGGGCGAGCTCACCAGCATCTGGAGCGACCATCTCATCGGTCGACCGGAGAACCAGATGACCGGGGTGAGCTTCGCCCGCGGCGGCTATCACCGCATCGGCAAGCGGGTCACCAGCGGGTTGGGCGGGTACACCGTGCACCGCGCCGATCACTGGGTGTTCGAGGGCACCGGCCTGGGCTATGGCGACGTGCTGGGTGCCGGGGCCACCATCGTGGGCTACGAGTGCGACGGCTGCGACTTCACCTACCGCGACGGGCTGCCGTACGCGACGGGCAGCGACGGCACGCCCGAGTCGTTCGTCATCCTCGGTACGGCGCCGGCGGCGCACTTCACGCGTGAGACGGCCACCCGGCCGCCTGCGCCCGGGGAGCCCTCGGAGCTCGAGTTCATCTCGGGTCGCGTGTTCGGTGAACGCGGGCACGAGCACCGCATCGCCAACGGGCACGCGGTGCTGGGCGTCTACACGTCGTCGGCGGGTGGCACGGTGATCACGTCGGGGTGCACCGACTGGGCGCACGGGCTCGCGGGTCGTGATCCGCAGGTCGAGCGCATCACTGCGAACGTGCTCGACAACCTGGGGTGAGGGTCAGCCGTTCACCGACTGCACGGTGGCGACGATGTAGTTGGTGAGCAGTCGGTCGGCCTGCTCGAGGGTGAGCTCGCCGGCCTGGACGGCGATGGCCAGGGTGACCACGGTGCCGGCCAGTACGTCGGCGGCGACGCCGGCGGCGATGCGGTCGCTGTCGGGGGCGAGGAATCCTTGCCAGCGGCGCACGGTGGTGTCGCGCAGGCGAGCGCGGATGGGGCTGAGCCGCTGATCGCCGTGGGAGGCGATGATGGCGTGCACGGCGTACAGGTCGCTGGGGGCGAGGAGGAGCAGTTGGCGCATGGCGGCGAGGGCGCGCTCCAGCGGGGTGCCTGCCGGGTCGAGGGTGGTGTCGATGGCCCCGAAGTAGCCGGTGATGCGGCCGTCGAAGAAGCCGATGGTGAGTGCGTCCTGGTCGGGGAAGTACTGGTAGACGAGCGCTCGGCTCACGCCGGCCTCGCGTGCGACGGCGGCCATGGTGATGGCGTCGAACCCGCCGCGGG
>SXKB01000144.1 GCA_005778215.1 Actinomycetota bacterium
ACCACCGTGCCGGACCAGCAGATCGTCATCGCCTTGGGCCAGGGCGCCACCGCCGGGCTCAGTGCGTTCGACCACCTCATCCGCACCTCGGTGCCCACCGACGGTCCGGCCCTGGTCGGCGCGACTGCTTGAATGACGCCGATGGACCGGACCGGCCGTGAACCTGAGTGACCTGCGGTACCTCGTCGCCGTCGCCGACCATCGTCACTTCGGCCGCGCGGCCGAGGCGTGTTTCGTCAGCCAGCCCACGCTGAGCACCCAGATCAAGAAGCTCGAGAAGGAGCTCGGCGTCGAACTGTTCGAGCGGAGCCCGCGGCAGGTGTTGCTCACCGCCGCGGGTGCCCGCGTGGTCGATCACGCGCGGCAGGCGCTCACGCAGGCCGATGCCATCCGCGACGTCGCCCGCCAGGCGCGTGACCCGGAGTCGGGCACGCTCCGCGTCGGGGTCTTCCCCACGCTCGCGCCGTACCTCCTGCCCCACATCGTGCCGGCGCTGCACGACCGGTTCCCTCACCTCGAGCTGCTGCTGGTGGAGGAGAAGACCGAGGTGGTGCTGCAGCAACTGCACGACGGCCGACTCGACGTCGGCCTGCTGGCGCTGCCCGTCGACGACGGCATGCTGCACGAGGAACCCCTCTTCGAGGAGGACTTCGTCCTGGCGGTGCCCACCGACCATCCGCTGGCACGCATCCGCAAGAAGATCGACCTCAGCGCGTTGGCGGGCGAACAACTGCTGTTGCTCGAGGAGGGCCACTGTCTGCGCGCCCAGGCCTTGAGCGTGTGCCAGCTGAACGGCGCGGGCGAACGCCGCGGCTTCCGCGCCACCAGCCTCGAGACGCTGCGCCAGATGGTGGCGGCCGGAGTGGGCACGACGCTGCTCCCCGAACTGGCTGTGCACGAGCCGGTGCCGCACTACGACGGCGTGCGCCTGCTGCGGTTCAGCGCGCCGGCGCCGAGCCGCCACATCGCGATGTACTGGCGCACCACCAGCGCGTACGGCGACTTCCTGCCGCAGGTGGCCCACGTCGTCCGCACCGCGGTGCACGCCCTCCCCGTGCGCACCGGCTGACGATCAGCCGAGCCGGAGGGTCTCGAGCGGTTCGAGCCGGGCGGCTCTCGTGGCCGGATACAGGCCGGCCACCACCGAGATCACCATCGCGAGCACCACGCCGAGGGGCACCAGCATCGGCTGCAGGGTGAACACCCAGCCGGCGACGGTGACACCGATCGCGATGGCACCGACACCCACGGCAACGCCGAGCAACCCGCCGAAGAATCCGACGGCGATGGCCTCGAGGATGAACTGCGCGGCGATGGTGCCACGCGTGTGCCCCAGCGCGCGGCGGATGCCGATCTCGGTGGACCGCTGGATGACGGAGATCGACATCACGTTCGCGATGCCGATGCCGCCGACGATGATCGCGAGCAGACCCATCGACACCACGATGAGCTGCAGTTGGCGGTCGCTCTGCGCCGCCAACTCGAGCGCCTCCGACTTCAACTCGGTCTGCACCTCGTTCGGCCCGCCGAGGTTCACCGCCACCTTCAGCGCTTCGGCAGTCTCGTCCTCACGGTTCTCCACCGACCGCACGTACAGCTTGTTGGCCAGCACCACGTCGCCATCGACCGCCTCGTCGGGCAGGAAGTCGTCGGCGGCACGTTGGAACGTGATGAACACTGCCGTGTCGAACGCAGGCTCGAGTTCGACGCCGTCGACGATGCCGATCACCGAGTACTCGATGCCGTTGAGCAAGAGCGAACGCACCTCCCCGGGCAGCACATCGAACTGCCGCGCCAGGCCGATGCCGATGACGGCGGCGCGGCTGCTGACACCGTCGTCGAACTCGTTGAGCCACCGACCCGACACCATCGGCACGTCGAGCACGCCAGGCAGCAACGTGTCGGCGGCGAGCACCGGCACGGGCACGGTCTCGAAGTTCTCCGCCGCTTCCTCGTACGGGGTGACCACGATGTTCTGCAGCTCCAGCACCGCCGACACCGACTCGACCGTGGTGACGGTGCGAGCACGCTCGACCGCGTCCTTCGGCAGCTTCGCGTCCTGGCCACCGAAACTGCTGGCCGCCGTGGCTTCGATGAGGTTCGTGCCGAGCTCGTCGACCTTGCGCTTCAGATCGCCCTTGGCGCTGTCGGTGAGACCGACGGCGGCGACGATCGCGGCCACACCGATCACCGGCCCCAGCAACAGGAGCGCCGTGCGCACCTTGCGTGCGAGCAGACCGTTGACGGCGACACCCACCAGATCGCGCGCTGCACTCATGTCGGCACCGCCCGCTCGTCGGCCACGATGGAGCCGTCGCGCATGCGCACCCGGCGGTGCGCCGCTTCCCCCACCGCCGGGTCGTGCGTGACCAGCACGATGGCCCGCTCGGGCGCCTGCAGCGACGCGAAGATCTCCATCACGTGCTCGGCGTTCTTCGAGTCGAGCGCGCCCGTGGGCTCGTCGCCGAGCACGATGCTCGGCTCGGTGACCAGCGCTCTCGCCAGCGCCACGCGCTGCTGCTCCCCGCCGCTCAGCTGCACCGGTCGGTGGTCGTGGCGGTGGGCGAGTCCCACCTGATCGAGCGCCGCGAGCGAGCGCGCCCGGCGGTCCTTCGGCCGGATGCCGCGGTACAGCAGTGCTGTCTCGACGTTGCTCACCGCGTCGAGGTGCGGGATGAGATGGAACTGTTGGAACACGAACCCGATGCGATCGCCGCGCACGCGGCTGCGATCGTCGTCGTCGAGTTCCGTCACGTCGACACCTCCGACCCGGATGACGCCGCTCGACGGCACGTCGAGACACCCGAGCAGGCCGAGCATGGTGGACTTGCCACTGCCGGACGGTCCCATGATCGACATGAAGTCACCCGGCATGATCTGCAGCGACACCTCCTTCAGCGCCGCGACTGCGGCGTCACCGTGCCCGTAGAGGCGCGAGACGCGGTCGAGTTCCAACAGCGGCGCCGGGCTGCTGACCGGTGTGTCATCCATCGGTCGGCGCCTCGTCCTGCGGCTCGGCTTGCGGGTCGATGTCGACCACGACCAGTTCGTCCCCCTTCAGCCCTTCGACGATCTCCACCCATTCGCCGTCGACGAGTCCGATGGTGACCTTCACCCGGCTGATGGTGCCTGCGTCGTTGATGACGCGCACCTCGTCGCCACCGGCAGAGCGCAGGACCGCCGCCACCGGCACGGCGAGCACGCCGAGGCGCTCCGACAACGTGACGTCGATGGTGGCGCGGGCGCCGTCGACCGCGGCCACGTCGCCCTCCACCACCACGGTGCCCTCGTACAACTCGGCACCGTCGTCGGCCACCGTGGCGTTCTCGTCGAGCGTGGCGATGGTGCCCGCCAGTTCCTGATCGGCGGCGTCGAGCGACACCAACACCGCGAGACCCACCTCGAGGTCGGCACGTTCCTCGGCCGTCACCGACAACGTGATCGTGAAGTCGGGCTCGTTCAGCGTGAGCACGGGCGCGCCCTGCAACACGAACTCGCCCTCGTCGACGAGCACCTTGCCCACGCGGGCTGGCCAGTCGGCCACGACCATGTCGCTCGGCAGGAAGATGACGTCGTCGTCGATGGTGGCGATGGTGACCGTGACCCGCGACGTACCGGCACGCAGCAGCACGGTGCCCTCCAGGGTCTCGTAGTCGCTGCCCGGCTGCGCGGTACCGCCCAACTGGTAGTTCACCGAGGTGTCCTCGGTGACCGGGGCGTCGGCGATGATGGTGAACGAGGTGGTGCCGCCTTCCCGCACCGCTCCCCCGCCCACCAGGGTGAGTTCGGGCAGGTCGCGCGACTCGATGGTGACCGCGGCCTGCGCCGCGGCACCGAGCGCGTACTCGGCGGTGTCGACGACGTTGACCACCAGTCGCTCGTCGCCCTCCACCACGTCGTCGGCACGGATCTGCACGTTCAGCGTCGTCTGCTTCGAACCGGCGGGGATCGTGATCTGCTCGAGATCGACCTCGGCGAAGTCGCTGCCCGACACTGCAGAGCCGCCGAGCGCGACCGAGAGGTCGAGGTCCTCGTTGCTCTCCACGGTGGAGCGGAACGTGAACGACGCCGTACCCCCTTCGTCGACACGAGCGCTCGACGCCTCCACCGTGACCAGCGGGATGAGGTCGTCGCCGTTGGCGCGGATGCGGATGCGCGCCTGGTTCGACGGACCGACCACGTAGTTCGGGTCGTTGCCGAACTGGTCGGTCAGCGAGACCGTGAGGTCCTCCTGATCCTCCTTCACCTCGTCGACGAAGATGGGCACGGTGATGGTGTAGGTGGCGGCACCAGCCGGCATGACGAACGAGTTGTCGATGGTGCGGTAGTCGGTGTCGGCGTCCTGACGCTGGCCACCGGTGGCGTCGCCGCCGATGGTGAGGTCGACCGTGAGGTCGGTGGTCGGCACCGGCGACGCGGTGAAGGTGAGTGTGACCTCGTTGCCCTCGTCGATCTCCAGCGGCGTGGCGGTGAGTTGGATGACCGGCTTCGGCGCACCGGCCGCAGGTCGCCGTGCGTTGCCGAACCCGCCCGTGGACGGTGCGGGCTCGATGGAGAACGCAACGGTGTTGGCCTTGCCCACCGAGTAGCCGGCCGGGTTGGACGACAGGCCGACCGTGATGGTCTCCACGGTCTCGGGCGTCGCGCCGCCGTAGCCACGATCACGCTGCCAGTCGGCGAGGGCCCGGCGGGTCTCCTCGGTGAACAGCGAGTCGACGCTGGAGACCGGATAGCCCGATGCCGAGAGGATGGTCTCCAGCTGCTGCACGTCGGGACCTTCCGAGCCGACATCGAGCTGCCGGAAGAAGGCGAAGTCGCCGGCGACGGCCACGGCGCTGCGTCCGTCGAGCGCGAACAGGCTGTCGCCGGCGTCGACCGTGTCGCCGTCGTCGACCGTCAGGCTGCTCACCTTGCCGTCGACCGGCAGGTTGATCTCCTGGATCTCCTGGCGGCGCACCTCCCCCGTGATGGTGACGACGTCGTCGAGGTCACGCACCTCCACCGGCCGCGGCACGATGAGCAACTCGGAGGACGGGGCGTCGTCGGCGGTGAGTCGGCCGACCGCCACGCCACCCGCGACCACGACGGTGATCCCGAGGACGGCAGCGATGATGTGGGACTGCTTCATGTGTTCCTGGTTCGTGGTTCAGCTGCCGAGCTGCTGCTCGGAGAGGCATTGGTTGATGTCGCGTTCGTCGAGCACGCCGTCGGCGTTCTGGAACACCGTGGGTTCGAGCAGCCCGATCTCGCTGGTGCGCGTCTCCACGGTCCAGCCGCGGTCGATGAGACAGTCGCGCAGCGCGATGAAGACCTCGTTGCGCTGTTCGACCTCCTCGGGCGTGAGCGAGGATCGGGTGGCCTGCACTTCCTGCAGCACGGCCACGATGTCGGTGCGCGCGGCACAGGTGCGCACCGCGTCGAGGTACGCAGGGTCCTGGTAGGCGGGGTTGTTCGGGTCGAGCAGGTCGCCCTCGATGCCGTACCCCTTGTCCTCGAGGCATCCGCGGAAGTTGCCGAATGCCTCGAAGAGGCGCAGCTCGGGTGGGCGGTCGTCCTGGTTCTGGGGCACCGTCTCCGCGGCCGGGGCGGTGTCGCCCGGCGCCAGGGAACCCGTGGTGGTGCTGGCCAGGGTGGTGAGTGTGGGCAATCGTTGGGCAGCGACCTCGTCGGGCGACATCACCTGGATGTCGTCGGCCCCGCGCACCACGGTGGTGGCCTCGTCGGACCCGGCACAGCCGACCAGCAGTGCCGCTGCGACCGCGCACCACCGAGCCCGTGGAAGGCGGCCCGCCATGCTCCCCATCGAGCGATGGTATCCCGACCAACTGTGTCGACACCGTGTCGGAACGGCAAGGATGTGTTCACGATGCCCACCGTGCCGATGTCTGCCGATGCACTTGCCGAACTCCGATCACTGTTGGGTGACCGGTGCACCACCAACACCACCGTCCGCGAGCACCACGCCCACGACGAGAGCTTCCACGCGCCGGCGATGCCCGATGCGGTGGTGTATCCGCACAGCACTGCGGAGGTGGCCGCCGTGGTCAGCGTCTGTGCACGACACCGCGTCGCCGTGGTGCCGTTCGGTGCCGGCACGTCGATGGAGGCGAACTGCACCCCGGTGCTCGGCGGCGTGTCGATCGACCTGTCGCACATGAACCAGGTGCTCCGCATCAGCGGTGACGACCTCGACTGCACGGTGCAGCCCGGGGTGCACCGGGTGCAGCTCAACGAAGCACTTGCGCCGCATGGACTCTTCTTCCCCGTCGACCCCGGCGCCGATGCCACGTTGGGCGGCATGGCATCGACGGGCGCATCCGGCACCACCACGGTGAAGTACGGCGCCATGCGGCAACTCGTCATCGCGCTCACCGTCGTCACACCCGAGGGCGATGTCGTCACCACCGCTCGTCGAGCGAGGAAGACGTCGGCGGGCTACGACCTGACCCATCTGTTCGTGGGCGCGGAGGGGACCCTGGGCATCATCACCGAGCTCACGTTGCGGGTGTTCGGCATTCCCGAGGTCATCGCCGCCGCCACGGTGCGATTCCCGACCGTACGCGACGCGGTCGACGCCGTCATCGAGACGATCCAGTTGGGCATCGACGTGGCACGTATCGAACTGTTGGACGCGACCGCCGTGCGGGCGGTGAACGCGTACTCCGGCACCGAACTACCGGAGCAGACCCTGCTGCTGCTCGAGTTCCACGGCACCGAGACCGGCACCTCGCACGCCATCGGTCAGTGCCGCGAGGTGATGCGGGGCCACCGCGGCGAATCGTTCGAACAGACCATCGATGCCGCCGACCGGCGTCGCCTGTGGCAGGCCCGGCACGATGCGGCACTGGCGTGTCGGGCCACCAAGCCGGGCGGCTCGATCTTCGCCACCGACGTGTGCGTCCCCATCTCGGCCCTGGCCGACGCCGTCGAGGCGACACAACGCGACCTGGAACAGCACGGCGTGTTCGGCGCCATCCTCGGCCACGTCGGCGACGGCAACTACCACGTGGTGATGAGTGTCGACCGCCACGATCCTGACGACGTCGCAGCCGCCGAGGCCGTGCACGACCGGCTCGTGCATCGAGCGCTCGACCTCGGCGGCACCTGCACCGGGGAGCACGGCATCGGCATCGGCAAGCGCGAGCATCTCGCGGCGGAACTCGGCGATGGCGCGTTGCGGGTCATGGCCGCGGTGAAACGCGCGCTCGACCCCTCCGGCATCATGAACCCCGGCAAGGTGCTGCCCGACCGATACCTCCGCTGACGTCAGCTCAGGCCGGGATGCACCACCTGCAGCATCGGCCCGACCAGTTCGAGGGATGAGCCCATGAACACCGACGTGTCGTCGACGACGAAACGACGCTCGAACAACTGCGCGGCGAAGGTGCGGCAGCCGGGGACGTACAACGACACCGACTCCACACCGAGCAGATGGGTGATCGCGGCGATGGCATCGAGCGCATCCTCGTCGTGGGCCAGGAGGTGCTCGATGCGCACGTGCAGCTCGTCGACGCGCACCGACGCCACCGCGATGCGTCGCCCATCGCGCTCGACGGCGAGCGTGCGGGCGCCGATGCGGCCGGCCCAGTAGCGGAACGTGGCCGACCGGTCGAGGTGTGTGGCCACCAGTTCGTACTCGGCGGCCTGGTGCACGCTCACGTCGAACGCCGAACAACCCAGCGGTGGCCGCAGCGAGGAACGTGTGCCACTGACCGCGAGCAGCGGCCACCACGCGACCATCCCGGCGCGCAGGTACAGCGGCAACGCGGCCGGGTCGTTGGAGGCGAACGTGAACCGCTGCACTGCGCCGTTCATCGCGGCTGCCAGGAGCGCCGAGCCGACGCCGCGGCCGTGTGCCTGACGGTGCACGTACAGGTCGCTCAGGAGGCGAGCGTCACCGACATCGATGGCGCCGCCGAAGCCCAGCACGTTCGTCCCCTCGACCGCGACGAACAGGTGCCCCTCCTCGATGAGGTAACGGCAGTAGCCGGCATCGGCCCCCGAGTCGTCGTGCGCCGACCCATTGGACAGGCGCGCTGCAGCGATGCCGTCGATGTGGGACTCGGTTGCTCGACAGACCTCCAACGAGACACCTCCGTGTGCCGGTCAGCCTAGAAGCCCGGCTCGCTCGCAACGGCGGGAACCCCACTCGGTCCACCCGCCGATAACCTCGCTCCCGGTCTGCGGGTGTAGTTCAACGGTCAGAACCGCAGCCTTCCAAGCTGATGATGCCGGTTCGATTCCGGTCACCC
>SXKB01000145.1 GCA_005778215.1 Actinomycetota bacterium
AGGAACTTGTTGCCGAGGCCTTCACCCTTCGAGGCGCCCTCCACCAGACCGCCGATGTCGACCACCTGCACGGCGGCGTGGACGAGGGTCTTCGTCTTCGACATCACTGCCAGCCGATCGACCCGCTCGTCGGGCACCTTGGCCACGCCGATGTTGGGGTCCTTCGTGGCGAAGGCGTAGGGCGCCGCGAGGGCACCCCCACCGGTGAGAGCGTTGTACAGCGAGCTCTTGCCCGCGTTGGGGAGGCCGACCAGGCCGAAGCGTTCCATGACGGGCGACAGGCTACCGGCCAGGTGTCCCCGGGGGATTTTGCCGATCGGTGGATCCCGTCGTCGTCAGTGTGGGTGTGAAGCACCTCGTCCTCGTCGCACTCGCCGTCGCACTGCCCGTCTCGTCCGCTGCGTCGTCGGCCGACGTGCCGCCGCACTGCGTCGTGCACACCACGTTCAGCGACGGGGCCGACGTGGCGAACGACTACCGCTGCGCCGGCATGGCGATCGACGTCCACACCGCCGGCGCCGCCCGCAGCCCGTACCCGTTGTGGGCCGGACAGTGGTTGTTCGTCGACGAGGAGGGCGCATTCCGGATGGGCACCTGCACGTTCAACCGCGGCACGCACCCCACCATCGCCGCCCCGTCGTCGCCGGTGACGCAGCGCTTCCCCAACGACCCCACGGGTGCGAAGGGTGCCTACCTGGCGTGGCGCTACGGCGACACCACCGACCCGCTCACTGCAGCGGCCCTGTGGGCGGTGTTCCACCACTACGCACTCGACGCGGCGGGTTCGAATCGCAGCGTGAACCCCGACAGTCCGCTGATCCCGAGGCTCGACGGCATCGCTGCCGCCACGGGTCGCGACGATCTGCAGCAGGCCGCGATGGCGCTCGACGCCGAGGCGCAGGCCATGCAGGGCGAGTGGTCGCTCACGGTCGACGTGGCCGTCGACGGCGCCGTGACCCTCGAACTCCTCGCCGGCGAACGGCCCGTGGCCGACCGCGAGGTGGCGGTGCTCGTGAGCGGCGACGACGTCTCCCGCGTCGCCGTCACGGGCACCGATGGTCGAGCCACGGTGACGGTGCCGCTCCCGTCGGGCACCGTCACCGGGGCCGTCACCACCGAAGCGCCCGGCACGGTGCAGGCCTACCGCGGTGCGCCGGCGTCGCCGAACCCGCTGGGCGGCCAGACCCTGGTGGTGGCCGGGCCGCCCCGCCGACTGCAGGCCACCGCCACGGTCGACCTGCCCGCACCGACCACCACCACCACGACCGTGCCGCCCACCACCACGACGGCGCCGCCCACCACGACCGTGCCCGTCACCACGGTCGCCCCGTCGACCACGGTGGCCGTGCTGCCACCCACCATCGCCCCCTCCACGTCGGCGCCGGCACCGAACCCCCCGCTGCCGACCACGGGACGGGGTGGCGACGGAGTGGTCGCCCAGTTCGCCACCGCCTTCCTGGTGGGCGGCATCGGCCTGCTGGGCACCCTCCGTCGTCGCAACCGAGGCCCACGACCCGCCGCCTAGCATGCGAGGTCATGACCCCGGTGGAAGCGCTCGAACAGGTGGTGCACTACCTCGACCGTGCGCACGACACGGGGTTCAAGGCGAAGGCGTTCGTGCGGGCGCTCGACGTGGCCCGGTCGGTGCCGGGCGATGAACTGGTCGCGCGGGCCTCGGCCGGCACGCTCACCGAGCTCGACGGCATCGGTGACTCGTCGGCCCGCGTCATTCGCGAGGCCATCGCCGGTGAGCGCAGCTACCTCGACACGCTCGACTCGAAGACCCGGGTGCCCGTCACCGACGCCGGTGCCCGGTACCGGGAGGCCCTCCGTGGCGACCTGCACCTGCACAGTCGCTGGAGCGATGGCGGCGCCACCATCGAGGCGATGGCACGCACCGCCATCGCGCTCGGCCACGAGTACATGGTGCTCACCGATCACTCGCCCCGCCTCACCGTGGCCCACGGCCTCAGCGCCGAGCGACTGGCCCAGCAACTCGTCGACGTGGCGGCGCTCAACGAGCGGCTGGCTCCGTTCCGCATCCTCTCGGGCATCGAGGTCGACATCCTCGAGGACGGCACGCTCGACCACGACGACGACGTGCTCGCCGGGCTCGACGTGGTGGTGGCCAGCGTGCACAGCAAGCTCCGCATGGCCCACGACGAGATGACCGAGCGGATGGTGCGCGCCGTGCGCAGCCCGCACGTCGACATCCTGGGCCACTGCACCGGCCGGATGATCGGCAAGCGAGACCCGTCCACGTTCGACGTCGATGCCGTGTTCACCGCCTGTGCCGAGTCGCGTACTGCGGTGGAGATCAACTGCCGTCCGGAGCGACTCGATCCGCCGCGCCCGATGCTGCAGCGGGCCGTCGAGCTGGGCTGCTGGTTCAGCATCGACTCCGACGCGCACAGCACCGGCCAGCTCGAGTGGCAGCCCAAGGGCTGCGACCGGGCCGCCGAGGTGGGCGTACCCATCGACCGGATCATCAACTCCTTGCCGCTCGATGGGCTTCGTCGTTGGGTCGCGGGGGAGTAGCCCGGTAGGGTTGAGGCCCTATGTCGAAGAAGACCAAGAAGCGCAAGGCCCGCCTGCGCCGCAGCAAGGCGAACCACGGCAAGCGTCCCAACATGGGGCGTGGCTGACGCACCGGTGACCCCTTCGCCCGCCACCCGGCGAGGCGACGAGGTCGACGTCCTTCACGGCGTCGAGGTGCCCGACCCCTATCGGTGGCTCGAGGACGGCGAATCGTCCGAGGTCGCCCAGTGGGTTGCCGAACACAATTCGAGAACGAGACAGGCGCTCGATGCCCGCCCCACCTGGGGTCCGTGGCACGAGCGCCTTTCCGCGCTCGTCGCGCTGCCCACCGTGCTCGAGGCGCAGGTGGCCGGCGACCGGGTCTTCGTGGCCGAACGACCGGCCGGTGCCGACCAGTACGGCCTCGTGCTGCGCAGCGCGGTCGACCCCAGCGTGCCCCCGCGCACGCTGCTCGACCCCGCCACGCTGGCGGCCGACGGGGCGATGGCCATCGACTGGATGCACCCGTCGCACGACGGCGCGTACGTGGCGTACGGCCTCAGCGAGGGTGGCACCGAGAACAGCGTGCTCCACGTGCTGCACGTCGACGCGGGCGAGGTGCTGGCCGAACGCATTCCCAACACCCGGGCCGCCAGCGTGGCCTGGCTGCCCGACCATTCGGGCTTCTGGTACGCGGTCTACCCGGAGGGCGACGAGTACCACCGCCACGTCCGCTTCCACCGCATCGGCACGCCGCACACCGACGACCGGGTGGTGTTCGACCGCCTGCCCACGCCGCAGTCGTGGCCCGACGTCACCGTGTCGGCCGATGGCCGTTGGCTGCTGGTGCACCTGATGGTGGGGTGGTCGCAGGTCGACGTGCACCTGCTCGACACGCGCAGCGGCCAGTGGCAGGTGGTCGTCGAGGGGCAGGAGGCCCAGACCTCGCTGCAGGTGGTGGGCGACCAGCTCATCGGTGTCACCACGCTCGACGCCCCCAACGGGCGCGTGGTGCGCGCGTCGCTCGATGCGCCGTCGGAGTGGACCGACCTCGTGCCCGCCCGCGACGACGCCGTCGTGGGCCGCGCCCTGATGTGCGGCGACGAACTGCTGGTCGTGGCGAGTGCGGTGGCGATCGACCGCATCGAACGCCGCAGCCCGCTCGACGGGTCGTTGCTGGCCACCGTCGACCTCGGCGCCGCCAGCGTGGTGTCGCTCGACACCGACCGCGCTTCGGGTCGGGCGTTCGTTGCCGTCGGCACGTTCGGCGCACCGGTGTCGCTGCACCGGTTCACCGCCGACGACGGTCTGCAGCCCTGGGGTGATGCGGTCGACCCGTCGGTGCTGCCCGAGTTGACCGTGCGCCAGGTGTTCTACCCCTCGCTCGACGGCACGCGGATCCCGATGTTCGTGGCGCACCGCGCCGACATCACGCCGTCGTCCGACACGCCGCTCGTCCTCACCGGCTACGGCGGGTTCGCGATCGCCGAGTCCCCCGTGTGGATGCCCAACCTCGCGGCGTGGTGCGCGGCCGGCGGCGTGTACGCCATCGCCGGGCTGCGCGGCGGGTACGAGTACGGCGAGGCCTGGCACCAGGCGGGCCGGCGCGAGCACAAGCAGCGCGTGTTCGACGACTTCCACGCCGCGGCCGACTGGCTGGTGGCCGAGGGTTTCACCCGGCGCGAGCTGCTCGCCATCCACGGTGGCAGCAACGGTGGGCTGTTGATGGGTGCGGCCATCACGCAGCGTCCCGACCTGGCCCCCGTGGTGTGGTGCGCCGTGCCGCTGCTCGACATGATCCGGTTCCCGCAGTTCCTCATCGCCCGCCTGTGGACCGACGAGTACGGCGACCCCGACGAGCCCGACGAGTTCCCGTGGCTGTGGGCCTACTCGCCGTACCACCGGGTGCGTGAGGGCGTCGAGTACCCCGCGGTGCTGTTCACCACGGCCGAGGGCGACACGCGGGTCGACCCGTGCCACGCGCGCAAGATGGCGGCGCTGCTCACCCATGCCAGCGCGTCGCAGCACGAGCGGCCGGTGCTGCTGTGGCAGGCCGGGCGCGCCGGCCATGGCGTGGGCAAACCCGCAGCGATGCGTGTGCGTGAAGGTGCCGACGTGCTCGCGTTCTTCTGCTGGCAGCTGGGCGTCGAGGACATGGTGTGAGCACAGCTCGCATCGTCGAACTGCGGGTGTCGTCGCCGGTCGAGCCCTGGCAGCGCCTCGGCCTCGACGTGGTCGATGGTGCAGCGCGCATCGGCGGTGTGATGCTGCGCTTCGTCGAGGGCCACGACGGGTTGGTCGGTTGGGGCATGGCCGACGCGGCCACCGCGGCCACCGACATCGACGGACTCGCCACGTTCGCGGCTGCGGTGCCCGACGGCGATGCGCAGCACCACCGTCTGCGGGTGCTGGGGTTCGACCACGTCGTGGTGATGACCTCGTCGCTCGAGCGCACGTGCGGCGCGATCGAGCAGGCCACGGGTGCCGAGCTGCGTCGTGTTCGTGAGGCCGGTGCCATCCGGCAGGGCTTCCACCGGATGGGTGAGGTCATCGTCGAGGTGGTGGAGTCCGCCCAGGTGGCGGCGTCGTCGGCCTCGTTCTGGGGGTTCGTCTGGAACGTCGACGACCTGCACGAGGTGTGCAACACGCTGGGTCCCGAGGTCATCGGTCTGCCCAAGCCCGCGGTGCAGAGCGGGCGGTACATCGCCACGGTCCGCAACGGGGTGGGACTCGGTCTGCCCCTGGCGCTGATGACCCCGCGCTGACCGATCTGGGTCGTAGAATCAGCCCTCATGTCGCGTAGCTACCGAGTGCTCGCACTCGCCCTGGTGGGCGTGTTGGTGATGGTGGGCCTGGCCCAGGTCATCGGCCATCGCGACGACGCGGCCCCCACCGACGCAGCGGCCGCCGTCGACCCCGCCGCTGCCAACGACACCACCGTCGCTGCGGCGCCGGCCTCCGGCGACACGCAGGCGGTCACCGACGAGGCCGACGGTGACGTGGCCACCACCAGCACCACCGTGCCGCCGCAGACCGGGGACTGCACGGTCACGGCTGCCATGAAGGTGGGTGCCACGGGCGACGAGGTGTCGTGCCTGCAGTCGCAGCTGATGAAGGCCGGGCTGCTCGCCGCCGCGTCGGGCACCTTCGACGCCGCCACCGATCAGGCCGTGCGGGCGTACCAGACCTCCAAGTCGCTCGAGGTCGATGGTGTCGCCGGTCGCCAGACGGCCCAGTCGATGGGCATCTGGGCCGGTCCCGAGGGTCCGTTGCCGGCCACCGACGCCGATTGCCCCAGCACGTCGCACGGCGCCATCGTCGATCGCGCCAACCAGCGCGGTGCGTTGTGTGCCGACGGGAAGATCACCTACCAGTTCCCCATCACCACGGCGTGGAGTCAGCCCGACCCCGGCACCTATCCGGTGTACGCGAAGGACATGAACGCCAGCTCGAACTTCGGTGGGCACTACAGCACGATGACCCATTTCGTGGCGTTCACCCGTGGCAAGTACAAGGGTGCTCGCATCGCGTTCCACAGCGTGCCGAAGCTCAGCGACGGCAGCTGGGTGATGCCGCTCGAGGCCGTCGGCACCGAGCAGTACCACGGTGAGTCGAGCGGCTGCATCCGGGTGCTGCCCGACGACGCGCAGAAGATCTGGGACTGGTTGTCGCAGGGCGACGAGGTCCGCGTCATCAGCTGACGCGTCGGCTCAGGGGTCGACGTGCTCGGTGTCGTCGCCGTGCAGGAACGCCCGGCCCTCGGCGCACTGCTCCTGCAGTGGGCACCAGCGACATGCAGTGCCGACCCGCTTCACCGGCTCGCGGCCTTCCACGGTGAGTTCCACGTGGCGGGCGATGCCTTCGAGCGTGCGGTGCAGGGCCGCTTGCAGCATGCCCTCGGTGACGTCCTCGACGTCGCTGTCGGCGTAGTCGAGGTAGTAGGTGACCAGCTTGCGCGGCGGCACGGCGTGGCGCAGGGTCTGCATCAGTGCGTAGAAGCGCAGGTCGTCGCGGTGGTGCGGTGATCGGCCGCCGCTCTTGAAGTCGATGATGAGCAGGCGGCTCTCGCGGCCGGTGGGCCGACCCACCTGGAGGTCGACCTTGCCCGAGAGCTCGATGGTGCCGGGCGGGCTCCATCGGGCCGATGCC
Source organism: Actinomycetota bacterium (assembly GCA_005778215.1). GTDB lineage: Bacteria > Actinomycetota > Acidimicrobiia > Acidimicrobiales > Ilumatobacteraceae > UBA668. The sequence continues at coordinate 6,667 of SXKB01000145.1, forward strand.
TCGAGCACGGGCTGCGCCGCGACCGGCAGGGGAGGGAAGTCCTGCAGGAACTTCGTGGTGCGGTCGATGGCTCGGCTGCGCAGCTCGGCCCAGTCGCCGTCGGACAGGCCGGCCACGTAGCCGCCGCGGGCGTCGGCCTGATCGAGCAACCGGGCCATCGCCTCGTCGACCACCACCGAGGGGTGTGGCTCGCCGCGCCAGTTCAGCGAGAGCTCGATGGCCTTGTGGGCCACGAACCCGGCTGCCGTGGACGGCTTCCAGGCGAAGTCGTCGGGCGCGAGGTGGCGCACCTCACACCCGTGCACCTTGGCGAGGAAGCCCTTGCTGACCCACAGCTTCTCGCCCTGCAGACGGGCGGAGAGTGCGGCGATCTCGACGGTGGCGGTGCGCAGCAACTCGTCGATGAACGGCTCGTCGAACACCAGCGGTTCGTCACTGCGGCGCAGCAGGGCGAGCGTGCGTTCCTGGGCGGGGGTGAGCGGCGCCGGTTCCATCGGTGTCGACAGTAGAGGACCCCTCATCGGATCGGTGTCACACCCCTCTGTCACCATGCAGCCATGTCCGCCAACCAGTCCACGCTCGACTTCGCCCACGCCGCCCGCCAGTTGGGTCGCGAGGCGCGTCGCCGTGGCCTGGTGGCACCCAGCTTCCGCTGCCCGCCGCGCATCGTGGGGGTCGATCGGTCCATCCGTCGGCATCCGAAGGGTGTGGTGGTGTCGGTGCAGCTCAAGGCCCGGCCGTGGATGGCCGTGCTCGGCGACATGATCGAGGGGGTGGTGGTGGCCAACGGGTTGCAGCCGCCGCACGCCGATCGGTTGCGCACCGAACTGTGGGCGCTCATGGGCGGCGACGTGGTGCCCGAGCGCACGCTCACCCCCGTGCCGAAGGTGGCCTGAGCCGCTACTGCGGCACGTACGCCACCAGCACCACGGTGGCGCCCTCGGGCACCGCGCCCTTGGCGGCGGCCAGTTCCTCGCTGTCGAATGCGTCGGGGCCGAGCGTGATGACCAGCAGGATGTCGCCGTCGGGTGACAGGAACGCCCGGTCGAGCACGTCGTCGAGCCCGATGTCCTGGCTGCCCAGGTCCTGGAAGCCGGCGGCGTCGAGGGCGTCGGCCCACGCCTGGTCGGCGTCGGCAGTCGGCTGGGTGGACACGTAGGTGTCGCCGTACCCCAGGGTGTCGGTGAGGCCGAGGGCCGCCTTCACCGCCGCCAGGTCCTGCCGTTCGTGGCCGGGCACGTCGGGCAGGTCGCCCCACCAGGCGGGCTGCTCCACCACGGGGTCGGGATCGCACGTCGTGTCCTCGTCGGGCAGCGTCAGGTCGGCGAGCACCGCCGCTTCGATCTCGGTGACGCACGAACTCACGAGGAGCTGCCCGTGACCCTCGCCGGTGTAGGTGACCAGCCGGGCATTCGGGCCCATCGCCGCCGCCATCTCCTGCGCCCACCGGATGGGCGTGGCCGGGTCGTTGGTGCCACCGATCACGACGACGGGGCCGTCGGCGGCGTAGTCGATCTCCACCGGGGTCTGCGGCGGCATCAGGTCGCTGCACCCGCCCTCGGTGTCGGTGAGGTCGTCGAGCGTGATGTCGGCCGCGAAGCGCGGCGCCTGTTCCTTGAGCTTGGCCAGCAGTGCCTCGGGATCGTCGGGCGGTTGCTGCTCGATGCCGCTCGCGCACTCGATGATGCCGATCGACTGGAACAGGGTGTCGAACGTGCCGTCGGGGTTGCGGCCCTTGTAGGCGTCGGCCAGGCCGAGCAGGCCGTCGCCGTCGCCGGTCTCGGCGGCGGCAAGGGCGTCGGCCAGTACCGGCCAGTCGCTCTCGCTGTACAGCGCGGCCGACGTGGCCACGTCGAGCGTGCTCTGGTTGATGACGCGGCCGTCGGCGTTGGTGATCGGCTGCTCGTCGAGCTGCAGACGCAGGGCGTCCCAGCGTGCGGGGACGTCGGCGGTGGTGAACGCGCAGTCGGCGTCGCCCTCGCACCAGGCGGCCCAGTCGTCGAACGCGCCCTCGAAGCCGACGATCTGGGTGAGGTACTGCTCCTCCACGCTGTCGCCGTTGGGTTCGTACGCGCTGTCGAGTGCCATCGCCCGCACCCGCTCGGGGAACAACGTCGCGTACACCGCGCCCAGGTAGGTGCCGTAGCTGATGCCCAGGTAGCTGATCTGCTCGTCACCCATTGCGGCGCGGATGAGGTCCATGTCGCGGGCCGTGGCCTCGGTGGAATAGAACTGCAGCGTGTCGCCGTAGTTGGCCTTGCAGCCCTCCACGAAGCCGTCGCCGTCCTCCTCGAGCAGCGCCTCCTCCTCCGGGGTGTCGGGCGTGTCGTCGAGGTACAGGTGCTCGTCCATGAACGCGTCGTCGACGCAACGGATGCCGTTGCTGCGGTCGACACCGCGTGGATCGAACCCGACGATGTCGAAGTCGTCGAGGCCGAGCTGCGCCTGGATGACCGCGCCGCTGTAGGCGATGAACTCGAAGCCCGAACCGCCGGGTCCGCCGGGGTTGAACAGCACCGCGCCGACTCGGTCGCCCGTGGCGGGCACGCGCACGATGGCGAGGTCGATGGTGTCGCTGTCGGGGTCGCTGTGGTCGAGCGGCACGGCGAGGGTGGCGCACTCGAGCGCGTCGTCACCCTCGGCGGCCGGGTCGTCGCACGGGCCCCAGTCGAGGGTGTCGGTACCGCCGGTGGTGCCGCCGGAGGTGTCGTCGGTCGCCGTCGCTTCGGCGGTGGCGCGCTCGACGGCGGTCACCCCGGTGTCGCCGGCGCAGCCGGCGACGGTCAGCAGGGATGCCGCGATGAAGAGTGCTGTGCCCGCTCGCATGTCGAGCACGGTAGTGCCGCTGCGGAGCGCGGTGGCCGCGCCCCGCAGCGCTCGACGGTGGTCAGACCGGGCGGCCGAGGAACTTCAGGAACTCGGTCTGCAGGTCGTCGCCGTCGGCCGGCTCGATCTTCGGGCCGAAGATGCCGGGCTGGCGGATCATCGCGTCCATCGGCTTGAGACCGCTGTAGGCGCTGGCCACCACATCGGCGTCGAGTTGCTCGTCGCCGCCCACCGCGCGGGCGAGGTCCCAGGTGTGCACGAGGATGTCCATGCACATGAACCGACCGATCAGTTGCTCGGCGGGCATCGGGCCGAACGGGCCGGGCAAGTGCTGCGAGAGGTCGGCGTTGTCGACGGCGGCCAGCAGGCCGTCGCGCACGGCCGGCCAGGTGCCGGGCACGTCGCTCTTGTCGAACGCGATGGGTGGGTTGCCGGTGAGCCCGGCGGTCATGCCCACGGCCGAGCCGGCCACGTGGTCGACCACGTCGGCGGCGGTCCAGCCCTCGCACGGTGCCGGGTTGCTCCAGCTGTCGGCGGGTGCGGCCTGGATGCGGGCGTCGAACCCGGCGAGGAGATGGTGGAGACGGTCGATGACTTCTTGGCTCATGCGCCGAACCTACACGGTGCGCCGTGATGGCCGATCAGGGGGCCGTCGGCGTAGGTCCTCTGGACGCGGGGTAGGGACTTTGGTCCCTGAACTCGATGAGGGCGGGACGTCGATACTTGCTGCATGGTGCTCGAGGACTCGCCACTCGACGACACGCGTCGTCGCGAGCCGTGGTTCGAGCTGCATCCGGTGCTGGCCACGTCGGTGTCGGTGGCGCTGTTCGTCACGGTGTTCGTGCTGAGCATCACACTCGACGGTTCGGCGGATTCGCTCTCGGTGCTGTACGTGCTGCCCGTGTCGCTGGTGGCGTTCGCGTTCGGCGTACGCGCCGGTCTCGCCGCGGGCGGCGTGGCGGTGGTGTGCCTGTTGATCTGGGCCGCCACGTCCGATCAGCCGTTCGATGCGCTCGGGTGGGTCACCCACATCGTGCCGTTGTTGCTGCTGGGCCTGTTGGTCGGCGCGTCGTCCGACCGTATTCGTGCGGCGCGACGTGCCGAGCGGTACGCCCTCGCGGTGGCGTTGCTGCAACGCGAGGCGGCCGAGATCAACGACAGCGTGGTGCAGGGTCTGGCGGCCGCGAAGTGGCTGCTCGAGTCGGGGCAGGTGGACCGGGCGGTCAGCGTGCTCGACGACACCGCCGAGCAGGCGCAGGGTCTGGTGAGCCGCGTGCTCGGTGCCGGAGGTCTGCTGGCCGACGACGTGCGCAACCCGATGCTGGTGATGCGCTCGCCGGGCCGTCGGCCGGGCGGTGCGGCGGCCGACTGACCTGGCCGTCACCGGCAAAACGGTTATGCTCATGACGTGATGGTTCGTCGTCGGTTCGTGCTGGTGCTGGTGCTGCTCGCCGCCTGTGGCGAGACGACCGCCGATCCGGTGGCCAGCTCCGACCAGGCGTCGTCGACGATCGCCGTCACCACCACCGAGCCCGACGTGCCACTGCCCGTCGGCGTGCTGTTCGCCGTGCCCACCCAGAACCGAGAGGACCCGGCGAAGGGGCAGTTCCAGGTGCAGCTGCACAACGACACCGACGGCCGCTACGACCTCACCGCCGTGCAGTTCCGCTGGGCCGGCTACACCACACCGGTGGTGGAGCGCACCGCCGTCATCGTGGGCGGGCAGACGGTCGACCTGCCGGTGCCGTTCCCCGGCGCCACTTGCACCGGCGACGGCACCATCGCCACCATGCCGTCGCTCGACGAGGCGACGGTGCGGCTGCGCCTTGCCGACGGCACCGAGGTGTCGATGCCCGTGGTCGACCAGTTCCACCTGGCGCGGCGCCTGTACCTCGAGGACTGCGAACGGCAGATGATCGACGCGCAGGTGGGCATCGAGTGGGTCGATCTCCACCAGGACGAGTTCGAAGGGCGCCCCGTGACCGCAGGGCAGCTGCGGTTGACGCGACGTGCCGGCACCGGCGAGGTGATCGTGCGGTCGGTGAGCAACACCGTGCCCTACGAGTTCGCCGCGGTCGACACCGCGGTGGGTGAGCCGGTGGCCGTGCTCCCCGACGGTGTGGACGAGGTGTCGGTACCGGTGCGGTTCCTCGAGAGCCGGTGCGATCCGCACGCGCTGGCCGAGGTGAAGCAACCGACGAAGTTCATCGCGCAGATCGTGCTCGGCGACGGCAGCGAGCACCCGTACATCATCTATCCCGACCGCTCGTACTGGAACGCCATGCGCGCCACCGCCGACGAGGCCTGTGTCGTCCTGGGCGAGATCGAGTTCGTGGGGCAGAGCTGATGGCGAGCGGTCATCCCGTCGACGCGCGCGGCAGGGTGCTGCCGGTGGCCTCGTGGCCCGACGACCGCCACGCCCCCGGCGAGCTCGAGTTCGTGCGCAGGTTCGCGAACTCGGTGAACCGCGAGAACGGCGCCGAGCGGTTCAGTTCCGCTGCGCGGCTCGACACGTGGTTGCACGACGAGGGTCGTCCTGGCGTGCGCGCGTCAGCCGACGAACTGGCGCGGGTGCTCGCCGTGCGCGAGGTGCTGCACGACCTGGTGGTGGCGAACGCGCTCGGCGAGCCGGCGCCTGCGGCGTGGACCGCGCTCGAGCAGTTGCTGCGGCCGGCGTCCCTCGAGCTGACGGCCACCGAGGAAGGGCTGACGGTGTCGGTGTGTTCGACCGGTGTGGACGGCCTGCTCGGCCGTCTCGGTCTCCTCGTCGCCGAGTCCGTTGCTGCGGGCACCTGGCCGCGGTTGAAGGCGTGCCACCACTGCCACTGGGTGGTGTACGACCCGTCGAAGAACCGCAGCTCGCGATGGTGCTCGATGAGCGCCTGCGGTGGCCGCCACAACGCCCGCGAGTACCGCCGTCGTCAGGCCGACGGCCTCGACCGCCAGTAGCGTGCGGGTCGCGCCCGGGTGGTGGAACTGGCAGACACGGGGGGCTTAAACCCCCCTTCCCCGCAAGGGGAGTGAGGGTTCGAACCCCTCCCCGGGCACCGACGTTCAGGCGTCGAGGACTTCCTCGGCGGCGCGCACGCCGCTGAGATGTGCGCCGTGGACGGTGGAGAAGTACTCACGATGGGTGTGCTCGCCGGCGAAGTGCACTCGCCCCGCCGCTGCGGCCATCTGGTCGAAGTGCTCCATCTCGGTGGTGGTGGCGGTGAACGAGTACGAGCCCAGCGTGAGCGGGTCGGTGGCCCAGCGGCTGCGGAGCATCGCGGTGGGTGACGGCACATCGTCGCCGTACATGTCGCGCAAGCGGGTCATCACCAGGTCGATGAGTCCGTCGTCGGTGGCTGCCTCGCTGGCCCGTGCCTCGTCGGCGAACGCGAAGGTCATCAGCGCGTGGGCGCCGGGCACGAGCGAGTTGACGTTCGCGAACCAGTTGAAGATGTCGCGCCGCTCGGTGGTGTTCACCAGGAAGTCGACGTCGTCCCAGAACGTCTCGTCCCAGGTGAACAGGAACTTGTCGACCGCGTTGAACCCGATGCCGTCGATCGCAGCGCGATGAGCGTCAGGGAGCGGTGGGAGGAACTCGATCGTTCCCGCCTTCAACACACCCAACGGCACGGTCACCACCACGTGCTCTCCAGCGAACCGTCGTCCTGCGGCGGTGACCACCACCCGTTCGTCCGTCTGCTCGATCGCAGTGACCGGCGTGTCGGTGCGGATGTCGAGACCGCTGCGGAGGAGTTCGGCGATGCGGTCGTAGCCGTCGGTCATCACCGCCTCGTCGCCCTCGAACACCTCACCTTCGTCGAGGAGATCGGACGCCAGCTGATCGAGGTCGCCCGTGTCGAACGTGAGGTACGCCGACGTGAAGAACGCCTGCATCCGATCGTCGAACCATTCGGGCGCCACCTCGGCCACGACGTCGGCGAACGATCGCCCGGGGCTGCCCTCTTCGACGACCATCTCGAGCAGTTCCTCGTAGGCCACCTGTGCCGTCATGAACTCCTCGATCGACCGGGCGCGTCCGCCCTCGTCGAACGCCGCAACGTCGTCGAAGTCGAGCACGACCGTGGGTGCCCCTGCCTGGGAGGCCAGTTCGGTGATCGGGTTGCCGTCGACCCCGTGGATCCAACTCGCGCCGAGGTCGAACGCGACGCCGAGGCTGCGGTCGGTGCGCACACGTCCACCCACGTGCGACGACGCCTCGAGCACGATGACCGAACGCCCGGCCGAGACGAGATCGCGGGCGGCGGTGAGGCCGGCGATGCCCGCCCCCACCACGATCACGTCGGCGCGTTCGGCGTCGCCGCCGTCGCCGGAGTCGACGCCCTCGTCGGGGTCGTCGGCGCAGCCGACCAACGCCGCCGCCACACCGGCGGCACTCGCCTGCAGGAACCTCCGTCGGCCCCAGGAGGGTGATGTGTCGTCGGCTGCCATCGGCGCCACGTCGCCGGTCAGCGCGGCTCGAGCGCGGCGGCGAGCCGTTCGAGGGTGCCGCTCATGGTGGCGCGGTTGCGGGCGTCGCGGTCGCTGATGCCCGAGATCTTCGCGCTCATCTCGAGCGCCGACTCGGGGCGAAGGTCCTGGTTCCACTCCGTGACCCGGCACCCGGTGTCGGTGGGCTCGATGCGGTACCCCCAGGTGGCGTAGTGGAAGTCGTACATCGAACACTGGAACACGAACGACCGGCCGCGCTCGGCCTCGACGATGGTGGCCACCGTGGTCCATTCGCGTTCGCCGTTGCGGTTGTGGCCGTCGAAGCGGGCCCCGACCACTGGTGCGTCGAAGCCCTCGTGCCACTCGCACGAGTGGCACTCCTCCGACCACTCACCCATACGGGTGACGTCGCTGATGGCGTCGTAGACGGCCTCCGGGGAAGCGGCGATGTCGCGGGTGATCTCGATGATGTCGGCCATGGAGCGAGTCAAGCACAGGCCGCCTGGCAGCCGCCACGCAGCAGCTCAGCCGAGATGCTCAGGCATCGAACAACTGGTTGCTCCTGGTCCACGCGCCTGACATCACGTCGGGATTGTCGAGATCTGCCGCGAGTGACGTCAGCCGCGCAAGGTCAACCTCGGTGACCGGGCCGGCGATCCCCGCCCGTTCTCGCTCGAGCGTTCGGCGGAGATACTCGTTGCGTGACAACCCGAGCCGCTTGGCCCTCGCATCGATGGCAGCAATCAGCTCTTCGGGAAGGTTTCGAATGAGGATGTCGTTCACCGGCCTCACCTCCAGTTGGTTGCTCACGGTATCAACCGCGCCGGCGACGGCGCTCGGCGCGGTTCGGACGGCGCTTCTGGGACGCGTACCGTGGCGGCAAGGGGCCTGGCTTGTCGAGCCGGGTGACGGCGTCGGCGTGGCACGGGCAGAACGCCGACGACGGCAGGAGCACCTGTTGCATCGTGCCGGGCGGCGGCGGGAAGCCGTAGCGATTGCCCCACGTGGCGAACAGGTCGCCGACGAGATGATCGGGGTGCACGTCGACGATCTCGAGCCCCTCGGCGAGGACGGTCAACGGCGACACCGAGCCGCGGGTGACGATGTCGTCGACGAGCCGTCGGATCACCCGGTTCTGCTGGTCGAGCGTCACGTCGAGCATGGTGAGTTCGGGGTGGCCGTACCGCTCGACCAGTCCGATGGTGTAGCTCCACGACGCACCGGTGTGGTCGTCGTGCACGTGTTGGAGGACCCAGCCCTGGACCCTGATCTGCAGGTCGAGTGCCTGCATGACTTCTTCGTAGGAGTATCCGTCGCATTGGAGACACATGCCGGCATGGTGCGCCGGGGGTGTCACAGAGATGGTCGGGGTGTCGCCGGGTGCCTCAGCGGAGGATGAGGGTGCCGGCGGTTCGCCGTGCGACGTCCTGCACCACTCGGTGCACGAAGTCGAGCTTGCGCTCCACGGGGGCGGACAGCGTGAACGGATACAGATCGCCCCTGCCCATCGCGTGGTTCACACGGTTGAACAACAACGACAGCCAGTGCCAGTCGGCGAGCATCGCGCTGGTCGGCACCCCGTGGTACGACGAGCGCGGCACGACGTCGGCGGCGACCACGCCGGGCACCCGGTCGGCGTGCAGCACCAGTCCGCCGGCGGCAGCTGTCCCGAGCGTGTCGGTGATGTGCAGATAGTGGGCGAAGGACTCGGCGAAGTCCTCCCACGGGTGCATCGTGGCGTACTCGGAGATGTACGACGACTCCCATCCGTCGGGTGCGCCCGACGAGTAGTGGCGATCGAGCGCGTCGGAGTACGACGCGCGTTCGTCGCCGAAGAGCTCGCGGCACTCGTGGATCCAGTCGGTCTGCTCGACCAGGATCCACTGGTAGTAGTGGCCCACTTCGTGGCGGAAGTGGCCGAGCATCGTGCGGTACGGCTCGCCGAGCCGGATGCGCAAGGCCTCGCGGTAGTCGTCGAGTGTCTCGACGAGGTCGATGGTGACCACGCCGTTCGCGTGCCCGATGGTCACCCGGCCCTGGCCGGAGTACGACGACAGGAGATCGAACGCCAGCCCGCCCTCGCGTTCGTAGTACGGGTCGACCGGCAGGCCGAGTTCCGCCAACTGCACGAGCAGTCGCCGCTTCACGCCGGCGGCGTCGGCGAGCTTCTCGAGCGCGATCGTGTCGGAGGCATCAGGACGTTGGCGGGTGAGGCGGCACGAACAGCACTGGCCCGAACCGGCATCCTCGGCCACCAACCAGTTGCACCGCCAGTCCCGATTCGAACACGGCGACCACTGAACGCCATCGATGTCGATACCGCTCGCCGTGGCCTCCCTCATCGTGAGGCTGGGTGGGTGGAGCCCGACCGCCAGACCGCATCCGGGGCACTCGAGCGTCTCGAGCACGGTGATGTCGCTGCAGCGGGGGCAGTGGAGCATTCGCACGGCGGGAAGCTACCAGCGGCTCCGGCCAGCGCCATCGGGCACGCTGCGGGTGCGATCAGTCGGCGTGGCTGCGTTGCGCCTTCAGTTGACGGCGCATGTCGGTGTCCCGCCAGAAGGTGGCCGTGGTGGAGCCGTAGGGATCCCAGCGCGGCAGTGGGGCGGCCGGCGAGGGGGTGTCGCCCATCACCGTGACGCGCTGCACCACGCGCTCGCCCTCGAAGTCGTTCAGCACGTGGTGCTGCGTGCAGCGGTTGTCCCACATCGCGATGGTGCCCGCCGTCCAGCGGTAGCGCACGGTGAAGCGCGGCTGCTGCACCCAGCGCGTGAGATGACCGAGCAGCAACGCTGACTCGGCGTCGCTCAGTTCCACGATGCGGCGGGTGAAGTGCTCGTTCACGAACAGCGAACGACGACCGGTCTCGGGGTGCACCCGCACGACGGGGTGGATCCAGCCCCTGTCGGGGGCGAGGTGCGGACCGGCGTTGTGGTACGCCGTCAGCCCGTCGCACAGGTCGCGCAGCGGGGCAGAGAGTTCGTCGTAGGCCTTGCACGCGTTGGCCCACAACGTGTCGCCGCCCACCTCGGGCACCACCTTGGCCTGGAGGATCGCGAACTTCGACGGGTGCTGCTCGCACGTGATGTCGCTGTGCCACTCGTCGGCGATGCCCCCCGACCCGTCGACGGCACGGAGCTCGAAGAACTCGGGACGTTCGCGTTGCAGGTCGAGGTTCGGGTGGGCCTCGAGTTCGCCGAACAGTCGGCCGAACGCGAGGTGCTCGTCGGCACTGAGGTGCTGCTCGGGGAAGAACAGCACCATGTACTCCATCAGTAGCGCATGGATCGCCTCGGCGTCGGCGGCGTCGGCGCTGCCCAGCGCGATGCCGCGCACCTCGGCGCCCAGTGACCCCGAGAGTCGGCGGACCTGGAGATCGGAGGACTGGTGGGCGGTCGATGTCATCGGGTGAGCGTAGACGTCGGGGTCAGAACCTCGGGATCGCCGGCGCGCTCGGCCGTGACGGGTCGTGCGCCGGGTCGTCCGCCGGCAGCGTTCCGTCGAACCAGGGATCGCGTTTCCAGTCGGGCACCGGAGGATCCGTGTCGGCGACGGGCACGAATGGCGAGGTCGACACCCGCCGGTACTCGTGCACGTAGCGGCGGCAGTTGGCGAACACGGCGTCGGCGCGAACACTGACCGCGGCGATGGCACCGACGTACGACGCGGTGAGCTCGTCGTCGAGGTGCACGGTGGCGGTGCCGTTCACCCGCAGCCGGCTGCCCGACTCGAGATCGATGAAGAGCATGCCGACGTGTGGGTTGACGCGGATGTTGCCCAGCGATCGGAACATGCCGTTGCCGTCGTAGCAGGGGAACGTGAGCGTGTCCTCCTGCACACGGACGAAGCCCGGCTCGCCGCCCTTGTACGAGCAGTCGGGCACGCCGTCGGCGTCGGCGGTCGCGAGGAAGAACATCTCCCGTGCCGCAATGAACGCGGCGAGATCGTCGTTGAACGCCTCACCTGCCACGCTGCCGAGGCGGTCGGCCAAGCGGCGCGAGTCGAACCGGTCCTGGAACTCGCGCTGGCCATGGTGGAACTGGAGTGCCATGGTGCACCTCCGTCGTCGCAGGGTGGAGGCAACGCTAGCCGTCGCCGAAGGTGTCGTCCGACGGCGTCGGTCCTACGGTGCCAGCAGGCAGTACGCGTTGCCGTCGGCGTCGGCGAACGCGTGCGCACCGGGGCACGCTGCGTCGTCGGCGAGTCGTCGTGCACCGATGGCCAGCAGTTGCTCGGCTGCCGCCTCGGCCGTGAGGCCGGGCGACGGTTCGACGTGGAAATGCAGACGCTCGTGGCCCCACCGGGGCATCAGCGGTGTGCCGCTCCAGGTGACCTTCGGGCCGTTGCCGCTCGGGTGCTGGATGGCGGTCTCCTCCCCGTGGTCCCACACCAACGGCCAACCGAGCGCCTGGCTCCAGAACACGCCGAGCTCATGCGTGCCGTCGCAGTTGACGGCGCCGAGGCGCGGACATCCCGCCAGGAAGTTGCTGCCGGGGGCCAGCACACACAGCTCGTTGCCCTCGGGGTCGGCCAGCACCACGTGGTCCTCGTCGGGGGTCTGCCCGATGTCGACGTGCCGGCCACCGCGTGCGAGCAGCGATGCGACGGTGTTCGTCTGATCGTCGAGCGATGCCGTGGTGAGGTCGAAGTGGATGCGGTTCTGGCCGGTCTTCGGGACCGTGGTGGGCGTGAAGATGAGGTGGAACCCGGTGCCGTCGTCGGGCACCAGCACCACGTCGCCCGAGTCGGACTCGGCATGCGATCCGAGCGCGTGGGCCCAGAACGGGGCGAGCTCGTCGGGGTGGAGCGAGGCGAACGAGAGCGACACGAGGCGAACGGTCATGCCGACCATCCCGACACGTCGACGACGCGCAGCACGATCACGCGTGCGAACGGACGGTCGCGGTACTGCGCGTATTTCGCGGCGAGTGCCGCTGCGAGTGTGTCGGCAGCACCGGCGTGGTCGACGTGGCGCAGTTCGGCGCGCACCCACCACAGTCGCGACCAGTCGTCGGCATGCCACTGTTCGATCAGCAACGTGGCCCGCGGATCCGCCTCGAGATTGCGCTCGCGCTGCAGCCGCGTGGAAGCCTTCGGCTTCACCAGATCGACGGGAATGCCCAGGTGAACGCCATCGATTGCGTACGCGACTGGCACCGCGTCGACACCGCGCTCGGGGTGCACGGTGCTGAGCACACCGTGGTCGTGAGCGGCCAGACGGGCCATCGCGTCGTCGTACGCGAGTCGCATCGCGGCGATGGTACCGGGAAGGTCGTGCTGGATCGCCCGACTGCGATCTGCTTACTGTGTGGCCCCTGAAGGCAGCGGAAGGAGCCCGTCGATGAACCTTGCAACTTGGGTGGAACGTCATGGACGCCGCCGTCCCGGTGCCGCCGCGCTGGCCGAGGGTGACCGGGTGCACGCCTCGTGGGCACAGTTCGCGTCCACCGTCGCGGCGGTGGCCGCCGGTCTTCGCTCTCAGCACGCGCTGGGCGACGGCGACCGCGTGGCGATCGTGATGCGCAACCGTCCGGAGTATCTGGAGGTGCTGTTCGCCGCCTGGCACGCCGGTCTGGTCGCTGTGCCCGTGAACGCCCGCCTGCACCGTGAGGAGATCGCGTACATCCTCGAGCACAGCGGCGCGGTGGTGGCGGTGACCGACGACGAGCATGCCGACGACGTGACCTCGTTGGTGGGGCAGGTGCCGTCGTTGCGCGCTGCCGTGGTGGCGCCGGGCGCCGAGTGGGACGCGCTCACCTCGGCGTCGCCGATGCCGATGGTGGAGCGCTCGGGCGACGATGCGGCGTGGTTGTTCTACACGAGCGGGACGACCGGCCGGCCGAAGGGAGCCACGCTCACGCACCGCAACCTGTTGATGATGTCGCTCAGCTACTTCGCCGACATCGACGACATCGCCCCCACCGACAGCGTGCTGCACGCCGCGCCGATCTCGCACGGCTCGGGTCTGTACGGGCTGCCGCACGTGGCGCGCGGCGCGGTGAGTGTGATCCCGAACTCGGGTGGTGCCGACCCGGCAGAGATCGCGTCGCTGCTGCCGCGCTGGCCCGGCATGTCGTTCTTCGCCGCACCCATCATGGTGAAGCGCCTCGCCGCCGACCCCACGTTCACCAGCGCCGACCTGTCGAACCTGAAGACCATCATCTACGGCGGCGCGCCGATGTACCTCGCCGACCTGGAGGAGGCGCTCGCCGCGCTGGGGCCGCGGCTCGCCCAGATCTACGGGCAGGGCGAGACGCCG
>SXKB01000146.1 GCA_005778215.1 Actinomycetota bacterium
CATCTGGAACGACCTGGCGTGCGGCAACCGTGAACTCGCCGCCGTGTTGGTGGCGTTGAACTCGCTGTTCCAGATCCTCGCCTTCTCGCTGCTCGGCTACTTCTACCTCGAACTGCTGCCCGGCTGGTTGGGACTCGACAGCGACGGCATCGACGTCACCGTGGGCGAGATCGCGAAGTCGGTGCTCATCTTCCTCGGCATCCCACTCCTCGCCGGGTTCCTCACGCGTACCTTCGGCGAGCGGGCCAAGGGCACCGAGTGGTACGAAGAGCGCTTCCTGCCGCGCATCGCCCCTATTGCGCTGTACGGCCTGCTGTTCACCATCGTCATCCTGTTCGCATTGCAGGGCGACCGCATCACCAACCAGCCACTCGACGTGGTCCGCATCGCACTGCCGCTGCTGGCCTACTTCGGCGTCATGTGGTTCGGCTCGTTCTTCCTCGGGCTGCGCTTGGGTCTCGACTACGACCGCAACGCCGCCATCGCGTTCACTGCCGCGGGCAACACCTTCGCGCTCGCCATCGCCGGGGCCATCGGCGTGTTCGGCGTGGCGTCGGGCCAGGCACTCGCCGGCGTGGTGGGCCCACTCATCGAGGTGCCCGTGCTGGTGGGTCTGGTGTACGTGTCGCTCCGGCTGCGTCGCCGCTACTACCGCTGACAGGTATACCCTCTGGGGTATGAATGCAGCCGGCAGCACGACCATCGAGGTGTTCGCCGACGTGTGGTGCACGTTCGCGCACGTCGGCCTGAGGATGGCCGACGCGCAACGACACGCCGCCGGCCGCGACGACGTGCGGTTGCGGGTGCGCGCCTGGCCGCTCGAGTGGGTGAACCACGCTCCGATGGACCCACAGAAGGTGGCCGACCACGTCGTCGAACTGCAGGAGCATGTCGCGCCCACCATGTTCCGGCACGTCGACATCGAGCACTTCCCCACCTCCACCGTCGACGCGCTCGCGCTCGTCGCGCGCGCCTACCGGGTGGGTGACGACGTCGGCGAGCGCGCCGCGTTCGCAGTGCGCGACGCCCTGTTCGAGGAGGGCCGCGACATCGCCGACCCCGACGTGCTGGCCGAGCTGGGCGACCGCCTCGGCATCGGCGCACCCGACCAGGCCGACCGCGATGCCGTGCGCGACGACTACGACGCCGGCATCGCGAGAGGTGTCGTCGGCTCACCGCACTTCTTCTGCGGCGACGAGAGCGTGTTCTGTCCGTCGCTGCAGATCACCCGCGGTGGCGACGCGCTCATCATCCACTCGAACGCCGAGCAGCTCGCCGGATTCCTGCGGCGGTGTCTGACCGCTCCCGACTGACGGACGGGCGTCCGCCCCCGTATCCTCTGCGCCCATGATCGACTGGGCGGCGGAGCTGATCGACACCATCGGGCTGGTCGGCGTCGCCGTGCTCATCGCACTCGAGAGCATCGTGCCGCCCATCCCGTCCGAGCTGGTGCTGCTGCTCTCGGGCTTCAACGTCAGCGAGGGTCGGTTCGGGTTCGTGGTCGCCGTCATCGCCGCCACCATCGGCTCGCTGGTGGGGGCGCTGGCGCTCTACGGGGTGGGTGCGCTCGTCAGCGAGGAACGACTCGAACGGCTCCTCACCACCGTCGGTCGCTTCGTCGGCCTGCGCCGCGACGACATCGACCGCGGGTTCCGTTGGTTCGAACGCCACGGTCGCGCCGTGGTGTTCTTCGGACGGCTCATTCCGCTCGTCCGCTCGGTGGTGAGCCTGCCCGCCGGTGCCGACCGCATGCCGCTGCGCACCTTCGTGCCCTACACGCTCGCAGGCAGCCTGCTGTGGAACACGATCTGGATCGCCGTGGGTCGAGCGCTCGGTGAGAACTGGCGCAAGGCCGAACGGTGGGGCGAGGTGATCGAACTCGCCGCCATCGCAGTGCTGGTGGTGGTGCTCGTGGTGCTCGTGATCCGCAGCCGCCGCGCACGCCGTGCCCCTGAGGCCTGAGCGGTAAGGTCGGTCTCGACAGGGAGGAGGCGCGATGGCGCGCGTCAGCACGTACGTGAACTTCTTGGGGAACACCGAAGAGGCCTTCGAGTTCTACCGAGCGGTGTTCGGCACCGAGTACATCGGCACCATCGCGCGCATGGGCGACGTGCCGTCGAACCCGGATGTACCGCCGCTGTCCGAGGCGGAGCAGCGCATGGTGATGCACGTCGAGCTGCCCATCCTGGGCGGGCACGTGCTGATGGGCACCGACATGATCGAGTCGATGGGCCATCAGCTGCGCATCGGCAACAACACCACGATCATGCTCGAGCCCGACACCCGGGCCGAGGCCGAGCAGCTCTACGGCGCGTTGTCCGACGGTGGCACCGACGCCACCGGGATGATGGACATGCCGTGGGGCGCGTACTGGGGTGTGTGCCTCGATCGCTTCGGCATCCGCTGGATGATCAACGTCAACGATCCGCAGTGATCCGCACCATCGCCATCGTGATGGCGATGGGTGACGAAGCCGCACCCGTCGTCGCAGCGTTCGACGCGCGCCCCGTGGCCGTGCCGGCCGGGCGCCCGCACCAGTGGTATCTCGCAACTCGCGGCGACCTGCGCGTGGTGGTGGCGGTGAACGGCGTCGATGCCCGCTTCGGCGTCGAAGGCGTCGGGCCCGAACCCGCCGTGATGAACACCGTCGCGACCATCGAACGCTTCGCCCCCGACCTGGTGGTGTCGGCCGGCACCGCCGGCGGATGGGTGGCTCGTGGCGGTGAGATCGGCAAGGTGTACCTGTCGTACCCGCACGTCGTGCGCCACGACCGGCGCATCGACATCGACGGGTATCGCGAGTTCGGTGTCGGCCGGTTCCCGGTGGTGCCGATGCGCGCGGTGGCGGCAGCCATCGGTGCCGAACCCGGTGTGGTCACCACCGGTGGATCGCTCGACGAGACACCCGAGGACGCCCGCATCATGGCCGAACTCGACGCGCGCACCAAGGAGATGGAGGCGGCCTCGGTGGCGTGGGTGTGCGAGACGCTGCACGTGCCGTTCGTGGCGTTGAAGACCATCACCGACCTGGCCGACGTGCCGCACGGGACGGTCGATCAGTTCCTCGCGAACCTGCACACCGCGTCCGAACGCCTCACCGAGCACCTGGTGCGGTTCGTCGACGAACTGGCCGGCAAGTCGCTCGACGATCTCGACGCCTGAAGGCGTCGGCCGGTGCCCGGGCGCGACGAAACCTGCAGGAGCTCCCACCGCCCTGCAGGTCTCGCTCGATCTGCGCCGCCGAAGCTCGCTGCGATCATGCTGCTGGTGTCCCGTCCACCAGCTGCCAGGTCATAGTAGACAGATGATCTAGTGACCACAAGCTCACGCTCCGTGAGGTCCCGGCACGCTGGGACGATGTGGTCGTGCAGAACGGAGCATTCCGTCACGTTGTCGCGACATCCCACGCCGCGCCTGCGACACTGGGGACGTGGCTGATTCCGCTCCCCGCATCCACGCCACGAAGCAGGCACTGCTCGACACCGTCGACACGATGCTCGACACCGTGCCGTTCGACGAAGTGACCTCCGAGGCCGTGCTGAAGGCGTCCGGGGTGTCCCGCGGGTCGATGTACCACTTCTTCGACGACTTCGACGACCTGCTCGAGCAGGTCACCACGTTGCGCTACTCGCGGTGGGTGGACGAGTCGATCAAGGGTTTGCAGTGGGTGCTCGACACGGCTGACGACGCAGCCGCCTTCGCCGCCAACCTGCACGCGGTGAGCGACGTGATCCACGACCACAGCTCACCCGAACTGCGCGCCGAGCGCGCGGCGGTACTGGTGCGGGCCACCTCGAGTCCCCGGCTCCATTCGCGCATCGCCACCGAGCAACACCGCCTCACGGTGGCGATGTCGGCGGTGGTGGCGGGCGGGCAGTCCCGCGGTTGGATCAACCCGACGCTCGACGCGTACGCCACCGGCGTGTTCGTGCAGGCCTACACCATCGGTCGCATCCTCAACGACGTCGACGAGGTCACGGTCGGCAAGGCCGACTGGAACTCGATCGTGCGGCAGTTCATCGACCGGGTCGTGCTGCACGTGCCCGACTGACGCGGCTCAGTCGTCGCGGTCGGCGCGGAGGACGTCGATGAGATCCTCCAACGTGGAGGGCTTCGCCACGAATCGGTCGGCCCCCGCTGCAGTCGCGGCAGCGCGAGACGCGTCGGAGACGTCGCCCGTCATCACGGCGATCACCGGTTGTGCACCCGGGCGAGCGCGCACCCGCCGCGAGAGTTCGAGCCCGGTCATCCCCGACAGGCGAACGTCGAGGAGCAACACGTCGAACGTCTGCGACTCCATCAACTGCAACGCCTGTTCGGCCGACGGTGCCGCGGTGACCTCGGCACCCAGATCGGCGAGCAGGAACTTCGCCGCCATGCGGTTGAGTGGTTCGTCGTCCACCACCAACACTCGCCGGAACGGCACGGTGCGGTCCACCAGCACCGGCGTGGGCTCCGCCTCCGGGACCGGATCACCCAGCGGCATCTCCAGCCAGAACACCGAGCCACCCGTCGACCTCGGCGTCGCGCCGGCGGCGCCGCCCATCGCTCGGGCGATGCCGGTGACGATGGCAAGGCCCAGACCGATGCCGGGCGTGTCGGGCGACGCCTGGAGCCCGCGTTCGAACGGCTTGAACAGGCGCGCCACGTCGTCGGCCGAGATGCCGATGCCCGTGTCGAGCACCGACAACCGCGCCATGCCCTCCACGGCGCCCGGCGTGCATTCGATGCGGATCGACCCGGTCGTGGTGTGCTTGCAGGCGTTGGACACCAGGTTTGCCACGGCCTGACGGATGCGCCCGTCGTCGCCCAGCACGTAACGCACCGCACCCTCTGGCAGCTCCGCCGACACCTCCACCCCCGGCTGCGCGAGCTGCCGGCCCACCAGCACCGCTTCCTCGACGATGGGCACCAGATCGACGTCGTCGCTCGCGACCTTCATGGTGCCGAGGTCGAGCTGCGCGGCATCGAGCAGATCGTCGACCACTCGACGCAACGTGCCGGTGAGCTGCCCGATGCCGGCCACCACCTCGCTCGCCGTGTCGGGCAACGGCTGTGCGGCCAACACCTCGCTGAACGCAGCCAGCCCCTGGAGCGGGTTGCGCAGCTCGTGACCCACCTGCGCCACCAGGGCGAGGCGCTGGCGCAACTCCTCCTGCGCCTGCCGCCGACGCTCGTCGAGCTCGAGTTCGAGCCGCTTGCGGTCGTCGATGTTGCGGATGGTCATCACCACCGCGCCCACCACGGGGTCGTCGAGCAGGTTGCTGGACGCGATCTCCAGCCAGGTGTAGCGACCATCCCGGCGCCGTACCCGAATCTCCGCCCAGTTCACCGCACCGCCGGGCCGACTCAGCAGATCCGCGTAGAGTTCGGCCGCGCGCGGGAGATCGTCGGGATGGACGATGTCGAGGGCCGAGAAACCCTCCACCTCGTCGTCGCTGTAGCCGAGCGCCGGCCGGGTGACCGTCACGTTGTCGATGCGACGGCCGTTCCGATCCAGCAACACCACGGCGTCCTGCACGTTCGCGACGAGTGCCCGATACCGGCGCTCGCTGAGGCGCAATGCCTCCTCGGTCTGGAGTCGTTGGGTGATGTCACGCCCCATCGAGAAGATCGAGCGCACGTTGCCCAGGGCGTCGCGCACGGGCGTGTCCGCCCACTCGATCACTCGGCCGTCGGGGTATGTACGGGCCTGTCGATCGACGTGCTGACCGGCCATCAGGGCGCCGACCACGAAGACGCGCGACTTCGACTCGTCCCACTCGTACACCTCGTCGAGGTTGCGGCCCACCACCGTCTCGGGCCACCCGAAGAACTCACGGCACGCCCGGTTGCAGAACAGCACGGTGCCGTCGAGCGCCCACTCGCACATCAGCTCGTACTGGTGCTCCAACGACTGCCACAGCAGGCGGTACTGATTCGCGTCGCCCGACGTGGCTGCCGTGAACGTGGCACACATCGCCACCACGTTGCCGTCGTCGTCGTACGCCGGCCAGGTGCGCAGATTCGCGGTGAGATGGCCACCGTCCACACGGCGGAAACGGTGATGCACGGATTGGCCCGTGACCACGCCGGCCGTCACCTGCTCGAGGTGGAAATCGGGCCAGCTCGTGTCGAGCGTGTCGCCGATCTCTCGCGCGCGCATACCGACGAGCAGGGCCGGATCACAGCCGAACAGCTCGCAGAACGCGTCATTGCCGCGCATGATGCGACCGTCGAGCCCCACGATCGCCACCGGCACCGGCAGTTGATCGATGGGGAGGGCTGTGATGTGAGCTGCGCGTTCGCTGCCGATAGAACCTTCAACGTAGTTCACGATGCGCGCCGGGTCGTCAGAAATCTTCTGGAGTTCGTCGTACGACCGAGAGTACGACCACGCCGACACAGTAGAGCACTCACTGTCCAGCATGATGGCCGACCCGAATTCAGTACGGTGAGCCGGTGCACCGCCGCCAACTGGCCGACTACAGCCTGCTCGCCGTGGTCTGGGGCTGCTCCTTTCTCATCCTCGTGCAGGCCGTGGACGCGTTCGGCTGGGTGGGGGCCGTCACGTTCCGCGCCCTCATCGCCGCCGGACTGCTGTGGGGCGCCGCTCGTGTGTCGGGCCGTCGGCTCGATTTCACCGTCGGCTGGCGACCGTTGCTGGTGGTGGGGGCCACCACGGTCGCCGGTCAGCTGATCGGTCTGTCGTTCGCTGCGCCACGGATCGGCTCGGCGATGTCGGCCATCTTCGTCGCCACGATCCCGTTGTTCTCGATGGTGATCGGCCAGTGGTGGGGCACCGAGCACATCGGACCCAGCGGCCAGGTGGGGTTGGTGGTGGGTCTGGCCGGCATCGTGCTGCTGGTGGGGTTCCCCGCCGTGCCGGTGACCACCTCGTTCGTCATCGGTTGCGTCGCTTCAGTGCTCAGTTGCGTCTCGTCGGCGTTCGGCAGCAACTACGCACGCCTTCGCCTCCGTCACGTGGGAGCGTGGGAGCAGACGATCGGTTCGTTCGCGTTCGGCGGCCTGCTCACCCTGCCGCTGCTGGTGTTCGTACCGGTGCCGCGCATGCCCAGCGCGCTCGATGTGCTGTACCTGCTGTTGCTCGCCGCAGTGGTGAGCTCGCTCTGCTACGTCGTGTACTTCCGGCTCGTCAGCGAGGTGGGTGCCACCCGGGCCATCAGCGTGGAGTTCGTCGTCACCGTCATCGCGGTCATCGCCGGTGCTGTGGTGCTCGACGAGCAATTGTCGTGGATGCAACTCGTCGGCGGCGCCGTCATCATCCTCGGTTGCTCGATGGTGCTCGGCCTACTGCCGCGCCGCGCCCGTCAGTAGGGCGCGACCACGGGCACGTCGGTGGCATCGCCGGTGAGACGGGCGCGAGCCGTCTGGCCCCGGCGGCCGGCGGGCACGGCTCCCGTCACACCCGCCAGGCCGAACACGGGCATGTTGGCATACACCGTCTCGACGGTGGCGTCCGACAGCAGCACCGTCTCGTGGAAGATGCCCACCGACCCGTTGTCGCGCACCTTCTGGTTGAAGGCACGCCACGCGGGCAGGTGGGCACGATCGTTCGCCCGCGAGTACGCGGCGAGGTGCTCGAACGACTCCCAGTACTGCCACACCAACAGCACCTTGCCCGACATGAACAGACGCGGCTTGCCCACCAGACCCAGCTCGGGGTGCTTCGCCAGTTCGGCCAGCATCTTCGGCATGGCCGTGAACACCGGCCCCCATCGCCACACCTGCCACCAGTGGTTGATGCGCATGCCGATGAGGAACAGCACCTTGCCGTCGGCGCCGGCATCGGCGGAGTAGCGGCCTTCGTTGATGGTTGCCATGGTGTTCCTTGCGTGATCGGGAATGTGAACGCTGCTCACATTAGCCAGGGATGTGAACACCGTCAACATGATGTGGAACACTGGGTTCGTGACGAAGCGGCCCTACCACCACGGCGCACTCGACTCGGCGTTGCTGGAGGCCGCGATGGACGTGGTCGCCAACGACGGCATGGGTGCCCTGTCACTGCGCGACCTGGCACGTACGCTGGGCGTGTCGCCGTCGGCCACCTACCGCCACTTCCCCAGCCGCGACCACCTGGTGGCCGCCGTCTCACAGCGAGCCAGGGAGCGGTTGGCAACGGCGATGATCGTCGCCCGCGACGCCGTGCCCGCCACCGGCACCAAGGCGAACCGGTCCGTGCGACGATTCGCCGCCACCGGTCGCGCCTACGTCACCTTTGCCGTGCAGACGCCATCACTGTTCGAGGCAGCCTTCGTGCCCTGCCCGGTGACCCCGCCCACGCCCGAGGACCCGAACGCGTGGTCGGTGCTGGTGGGCGCGGTCGACGAGATGGTGGAGGCCGGCGCCGTACCGGTGGCGCGCCGCGACGAGGCACCGTTGATCGCGTGGGCCGGCGTGCACGGGCTGTCGACCATCCTCACTGCGTCGGTGCAACCCCCGGAGTCGGGCCTCGAAGCCGGCCACCACGCCGCCATCGACACCGTGATCGACGGCATCATCCGCGCCATCCGCTGAGCTCTCCCCCGCCACCCGATCTCGAGGGTTTCCTGCAGCACCGGCGCGCACGAAACCCTCGAACGTGCGAGGCGCGGGCGGGAGCATCAGCCTTCGAGGTCGAACCGATACACGTTCGTCTACTTGCCGTCGTCAGAAACGACCTTCGTCCGCCGGAGGGAGGTCGGCAGCGTCAGCCCGAGCCCACCGAAGCCGAACTCCTCCAACGCCGCAACGACGCGTGTCGCGTTCAAGGGATCGGTCCACACCCAGACGTCCAAGTCCTTCGTGTACCGGGGATGCCCATGGGCAGCGAGCGCATACCCGCCGACGATCAGGAAGCGGACGTCATGGCCGACGAACGATCGCAAGAACTCTTGGAAGTCGGGGTTCAGCTCCATGGGACCACCCGTGATGTTCGCGTCGGAGTGTCTCGACGCCTCGATGCGCTCAGTGACCGGCCGCGTCACCCAGTAGCGCCACGGTTCGTCTGGGTCGTCGAGTCGCCGCTTGGTGACCACGCGCTCGATGGACGTCATGTCACCAGCCTACCGATGAAACATCGAGCGGCCGAGGGCGCGGCGACTCCACCGCCGCACAGAAGGTGCGCTCAGGACCACTTGCTGTGAACGCCCCGAGCGGGCACTCGGCGCTACCGGTTTCTGGGCGCGATCCGCTCCGAAATGACGTCTGGCGCTGATTCGTCCCGGACTCCGGGACGAATCAGCGCCAGAATCAGCGATCCGATCTGCCGATCGGCTCGGCCTTCGTGCCAGGTCTCGACGATGTCATGCACCCCTGATCGCGACGGCCGAACGAGGCCGCACGCTCACCGTCGGCAGGATCAGCCTTCGAGGTCGAACCGATAGACGTTCGTCTCGCGGGGCTGGAAGCCGATGCGCTGGTACAGGCGGTTGGCCGCCTCACGCGACGGGCGCGACGTGAGGTCGACGGTCTTCGCGCCCTTGGCGCGGGCGACATCGAGCGCGAACCGGTTGAGGAGATCGCCCACGCCGTGACCACGCGCCGAGTCGTCGACCACCACGTCCTCGATCCATGCGCGCACGCCGGTGGGGATGCGGAACGTCACCAACGTGAGCGTGCCCACGATGCGGCCGTCGAGCCGGGCGATCAACACGTCGCTGGCATCGCTGGCGATCATCTCGGCCAGCTCGGCCACGCTGGGGGGCGGCGAGCTCTTCGACAGCTGCGGGATGAGGTGGGCGAAGGCGTCGGCCAGCTCCTGGTCGGCCTTCGCTGCGATCTCGATGACGGCACTCACACGCCCCACGCTACGGCACGACGCACGGCGAAGGGCTTGCGTAGGGTGCCGCACATGGATCCCGCACGCGCACTCGCCGCCGCTCTCGAGCCCGTCACCGGCCAGGTCTACTTCTCCCCCGAATGCCATGCCAACTACGAGGCGCTCGGCTTCGCCCCCAGCCGCGGCGCCACCAACGGCGTGGCGCTGCCCGACGGCCCGGCCTACTTCACCAGCCGCGGCTCGCTGATGGGCCAGGTGCCCGGCGAGCTGGTGGCCGCGGCCTTCGCCGTGTTCAACCCGCAGGCCGTGGTGCCCTCGGTGACGTTCGGATGGACGCTCACCGACGCCGCCACCATCTGCGCTGCCCGCGACGCCGGCGCGATCGCGCAGCTCGAGCGAGTGCTGGGCCCGTCGCCCGACGGCGTGGGCCGCGCACGCGAGCTGCTGGCCCGCACGTGCGAACCGCTGCGACCGGAGGGGCGTCCGCTGTACGCCGGTGTGCTCTCGCAGGCGATGCCCGACACCGACCTCGGTGCCGTGTGGCGTCTGGGCGACATGCTGCGCGAGTTCCGTGGCGACAGCCACACTGCCGCGTGGATCGGCGCCGACCTCGACGCCACCGAGATCGGTCTGCTCAGCGAGCTGTACTGGGGTCTGCCGATGCGCAGCTACAGCCGCACCCGAGCCTGGACCGACGAACAGTTCGACGCCGCCCACGATCGCCTCCAGTCGCGCGGTCTGGTCGACGCCGTTGGATTCACCCCGCACGGCCATCAGGTGCGCGAACAGATCGAGATCGACACCGACCGTCAGATGGATCGCGCAATGGCCGCGCTCGGCGGCGACCTCGACGAACTGCTCGCCATCCTGCTGCCGTGGGGCGCCGCCATCCGTGAGGCGAAGGGCTACCCCGCCAGCGGCCCGCACGACCTGGCCGACGTGGCCACCCGCGGCTGACGGCTACGGTGCGCACATGATCGTCACCACACTCGAGGGCGTCACGGCCGAGAAGTTCGCCGAGCACACCGGCTGGGCAC
>SXKB01000147.1 GCA_005778215.1 Actinomycetota bacterium
CATCTCGTCGGGTGCGGGGCTGATGGGGTTCGAGTACTCGTCGGTGTACGCCGCGTCGAAGTTCGGCCTCGAGGGGTGGATGGGCGCGCTGGAGCAGGAGGTCGCGCCGTTCGGCATTCACACGACGATCGTGAACCCGGGCTTCTTCCGCACCGGGCTCGCCGGTCCCGTCTCGATGGTGTTGCCCGACCGCGTCATCGACGACTACGCGGAACGCAGCGCCCGCCAGCGGGACTGGTGGCAGGCGCAGGACGGTCGGCAGCCGGGCGACCCCGCCAAGCTGGCCGCTGCGCTGTTGTGGATCGCCGCGCAGGATCCGCCACCGCGGCGGTTCGTCGCGGGTGCCGACGTGCTGGCGTTGGGTGAACGCAAGATCGCCGAGCTCCGCGCCGAACTCGATGCGCATCGCGAGTTGTCGGCGTCACTCGATGTGGACGACTGACAGTTCGAGCTCGCCGGTGCACTCGCTGCATGCGAGGCGCGGCACAAACGCACCGTTGCAGGCGCGGTGGGTGGCCACCACGGTCGCACCTTCGGGGGCGGGACGCCACCGCTCGCCCCACGCGAGGAACGCCGCGACGACAGGGAAGAACCCCCGCCCCTTCGCGGTGAGCCGATAGGCGGGCGGCTCACCGTCGACCCCGCCGGACGGCTCGAACACGCCCAGCTCCACGAAGCGCCGCAACCGATCGGCCACCGTGGCCGGAGGCGCGCCGATCTGTTCGAAGTCGCGAAACCGTGCGGCGCCGAGGAACGCCGCGCCCAGCACCGCCGATGACCACCGGTTGCCGATGATGGCCATCGTGTCGGAGAACATGCCGGGCCCCGTCGTGGCGGCTCCACCGGTGGGTCGACGCCGGTTGCTGCCCACGGGTGCGGAGCGTTCGAAGCTGCCCCCCGGGCCGAAGCGCGCGTCGACGTCGTCGGCGCCGGCTGCCTGACCACAATGCGCGCAGCACAGCACCGGGTGGAAGGCATCGCCGCATGCGGTGTGCACCATCCGCGGCAGCCGTTCGGCCTGGCCGGCCACGTGGCGGCGTTCCCAGTCCCAGATGTTCAACAGCAGCGGCCACAGGTCGAGCCCGGCTGGCGCCAGCGCGTAGCCGTCGGTGCGGCGGTGCAGCACGTCGGCATCCACCAGGGTGCGCAGCCGCGCCGTGAGCACGGCGTCGGAGATGGGCAACTGCGTCTTCCAGTCGGCGTAGCGCCGCGCACCTTCGAACGCGCCGCGCACGATGAGCAGCGTCCACTCGTCGCCCAGCAGGCCGAGCGACGCGCCGATCGCGTCGGGTTGGGTCAGGACGGCCACCCGAGTTGCGAACCCGGGGTCCAGCACGAATGCGTGCCCGACGAGATGCGCTCGGGCAGTCGCACGCGGGCCAGTGGGCCGTCGGACAGGCGCGTCGCGTCGAACACCAGGCACTCGCTGCAGTCGCGTTGCATGTCGGTGGTGAACGTGACCAGGTAACCGTCGTCCTCCGCCGTGGCGTTGGGCCGTGGCGCGAACGGGGTCTCGCTGCCGAACACCCCGTCGCCGAAGGCGTATCGCTCCTCGGTGCCCGACTTCACGTCCTGCTTCACCAGCCCGTCGAAAAGGAACCAGCCCGGCTTGCCGGTCATGTTGTACGTGTAGCGGTAGTCCTTGCCGGCCACGTTCGGATTGATCATGCCGAACTCCATCACACGGTCGGTGAGCGACTCCTCCTGGGTCTCGCCGGTGACCATGTTGAACCGCCACCGGTGCGGGCGGGTCTGCAGGCGATCGAGGTCGATCGAGCGGTACAGCGACATCGGCTTGGTGGTGCCCTCGCGCTTGGCCGGCATCGGGTCGTGCTGGAAGAAGCCGTCGAGCACCACCCAGTCGCCTTCCTCGTAGGCGTTGATCCAGTGCAGCACGTAGGTGGGCGCGGCCTCGAACCACTTGATGTCGTCGGTGCGACCGTGGCGGGGCACGATGCCGAATCGCGTGGGCATGTCGGGGTGGTACTTCGGCACGTGCGCGCCCAGTTCCAGCATCGCCGGGTCCCAGAACAGGGGCAGGTCGTTGAAGATCGTGTAGTGCTCGCTGAACGCGATGTCGTGCGGCAACCGTGGGCCGGGCAACGGCACGTCGATGGCATGCACCAGGTTGCCCGTGGCGTCGACCACGCCGTAGTGCATGAACGGTTCGACCGCGCTGTAGCCGAACACCAGCAACTCGCCGGTGGCCTCGTCGAGCTTGGTGTGCGCCGACACGCCGGTGGGGCTGGGGAACTGGCCCACCCACGGGGCCTTGCCCTGCTCGGCCAACGTCATCGGGTCGAGCTGGTACACGTCGCCGCACTGCCAGAAGCTGGTGAGTGCCACACCGTTGTGCACGATGACGTCGGTGCTGGAGCTGTCCTTCATGCGGCCACGAGCGCCCCAGCCGTCGAGCTTCGAGTTCTGCGCGAGGTCGTAGAAACCAGTCCACAACGGCTCGCCCGCCTCGGCCTCCATGCGCAGGCCGTCGGTGTGCACGAAGCGGTTGCGGTAGGTGGCCTTCCCGCCCGAGAACGCGATCTGGTGCAGCATGCCGTCGCCGTCGAACGGGTGGTACATGCCGATCGACGGATGCACCGGGTTCTCGGTGTTGCGCAGGTACACACCTTCGAGGTCGGCGGGGATCTCGCCCTCCACCTCCAGGTCGGTGGCGTCCCACTCGCGGTGGTTCGGCCGCCAGGCGCCGGTGCGGTACGGGTGGTCGTCGTCGGCGGGCAGCGTGGACGCGATGGTGTTCACGATGGTCGAGGCCATGTGGGTGCTCCAGTGGTGAGGGGTGGGTGGCTCAGACGGCCACGACGAAGCTGACGGTGGTGGTGGTGGAGCCGCCGATGTTGAGCGTGGCGAACGTGCGCGCCCCCTCGACCTGCGTGTCGCCCGCGGTGCCCGACACCTGTCGGGAGGCGTCGACCACCATGCGCACACCCGTGGCACCCACCGGGTGACCGCCCCCGATGAGGCCACCCGACGGGTTCACCGGGGTGGCGCCGTCGCGCTCGAGCGTGCCGTCCTCGATGGCCTTCCAGCTCTCGCCGGGGGCGGTGATGCCGAAGTGGTCGATGGCCATGTACTCCGACGACGTGAAGCAGTCGTGGGTCTCGATGCCGTCGATGCCCGACACGTCGGCCACACCCGCGCGGGTGAACGCATCG
This sequence comes from Actinomycetota bacterium, assembly GCA_005778215.1. GTDB lineage: Bacteria > Actinomycetota > Acidimicrobiia > Acidimicrobiales > Ilumatobacteraceae > UBA668. Next base: position 3,174 of record SXKB01000147.1, read on the forward strand.
GTGATGGCCTGCCGTACGTGCGGCATCACGTACTGCTCGTTCGCCGAACGCGCCACCTTCGGTGCGAGCGGCAGCCCGACCGTGCGATGCCCCCAACCGACGATGCGCGGCACGGAGTCGAGCGAACGCCCGCGTGCCGCGGCCCATGCCTCGGCGGTGCGGCGACCGGCCAGCACCAGGCCGGCGCCGCCGTCGGTGACCTGGCTGCAGTCGGAGCGACGGATGCGGCCCACCACCACGGGGTTGGCGGTGTCGTCGTCGGTGAAGCTCTCGGGCGTGTGCGACCAGGCCCGGGTCTGCGCGTTCGGGTTCGACTTCGCGTTGCGGAAGTTGAGTTCACCGATGGCCGACAGGTGTCGGCTGTCGATGCCGTAGCGCGCGTCGTACTCGTCGGCCAACAGGCTGAACATGTGCGGCCACATGTGCACCACGCCCTCGGCCTCGTGGCCGATCCACGCGGCGGCACCGAGATTGCGGGCCGCCTGCTCGCCGGGCACGTTGCGTTCCTGCTCGGCACCCACCACCAGCGCGCAGTCGTAGCGACCGGCTTCGATCTCGGCCATCGCCGCGAGAATGGCGATGCCGCCCGACGCGCATGCCGCTTCGTGGCGTGCGGCGGGCACGCCCCACAGGCCGGGCTCCACCGTGGCGGGCATGCCGCCGAGTTGGCCCTGGCCGTTGAACAGTTGCCCGAACGCGTTGCCGACGTGGATGGTCTCGATGTCGCTCGCCGCCATGTGCGCATCGGCCAGCGTGCCGCTCACCACGTCGGCCACGAGGTCACTGATCTCGAGTCCCTGCTTGGCGTAGTTGCGGGCGAAGTCGGTCTGGAATCCACCGAGGATGAAGATGTCCGTCGTCACTCTGTCAACTGTAGTGCACGCGGGGACGACTCCCGTCGGGCCGGCGCGTAACGTGCGCGGCATGACTCAGTTGCAGGGATGCGTCGCCCTCGTCACGGGCGGCAACCGCGGCGTGGGCCGCGCCATCGTCGACGAGCTGCTGGCCCGCGGTGCGGCGAAGGTGTACGCCGGCGCTCGCACGCCGGCCGAGGCCGACGTGCCCGGTGCCGAGGTGGTGCAGCTCGACATCACCGATCCGGCGGAGGTGGCCGCCGCGGCCGAACACTGTCACGACGTGAACGTGTTGGTGAACAACGCCGGCTATCACGCCAACACGCGTCTCGTCGTGACACCCGACCCCGACGCGGCGCGCCGCGAGATGGAGGTGAACTACTTCGGCACGCTCGAGATGACCCGTGCGTTCGCCCCGGTGCTCGGTCGCAATGGTGGCGGTGCCATCGTGAACGTGTTGTCGGTGGCCGCCGTGGTGCCGGCTGCGTTCATGGGCGGCTACTCCACCTCGAAGGCTGCGACGTGGTTCCTCAGCGCCATCACCCGCGCCGAACTGGCCGAGCAGGGCACGCAGGTCACGTCGCTGGTGCTCGGCTCGGTCGACACCCGCATGGCCGCTCACGTGGAGGGCAAGAAGGAGGATCCTCGCGACATCGCCCGCGCCGGGCTCGACGCCGTGGAGGCCGGGGTGCAGACGTTCGCCACCGACAAGATGGCCGTCGACTCGATGGCCGCCCACCAGGCCGACCCCGAGGGCTTCGAACGCCTGCTTGGGCGGCTGCTGCACGTCACGAACCTGCGGGCACCGGGATGAGCACCTGGGCCGACCTCCGCCAGGTGGTGATCGCCACCACCGAGCCCGACGCCGTGGCGGGTGAGCTGCGATCGCAGTTGGGGCTGGGTCGCGGTTTCGGTGACCCCGAGCTCGACGCGTTCGGCATCGCCGACGACACCATGGCCGTGGGCGCCCACACCTACCTGGAGGTGGTGAGCCCCACCACGCCCGACCATCCGATCGCGAAGTGGTTGTCGCGCCGCAACGGCAGCGCCGGCTACCTGCTGTCGGTGCAGGTGAGCGACATCGACGCGTGTCTCGCACGCTGTGCCGTCGAAGGCGTGCGCGACACGGTGCGGCACGTGGTGCAGGGCTGGAACGTGGCGCAGTTGCACCCCGGCGACATGGGTGGTTGTTCGGTGGAGCTCGACGGTCTGCACGAACGTGGCCGGTGGTTCTGGGACATCCTCGACGTCGACCGTCCCGACACGACGAAGGTGGACGACATCGTCGCCGTCGAGATGGTCGGTGCCGACCCCGATGCGTTGCTTACTCGGTGGTCCACGGTGTTCGGGCTCGATGCCGACACAGCGGGCTCGTCGCTGTCGCTCGGCGGACGTGTGGTGCGGTTCGTGCACGATGCTGAACGCGTCGGCATCGCGGCTGTCGACCTGCGCGCGATCGACCGTGCCGAGGCCGGCCGATCGTTCACCGCGGGCAACGTGCGCTTCCGTCTGGTGTGAACGGCAAGGATGTGGGCATGCCGCAACATCCCCGCACCGGGTTCGACCTCGCCGAGACCGACCGCCTCCTCACCACCACGAAGCAGGTGCGCCAGCGTCTCGACCTGGGCCGGCCGGTGCCGTACGGCGAGCTGCTGGAGTGCATCGAGATCGCCGGCCACGCACCGATGGGCGGCAACCTCGAACGCAACCGGTGGATGATCATCGACGACCCAGCGCTGAAGGCGCGCATCGCCACCCGGTTCGCCGAGGTGGGTCGGCCGTACCTCGCGTCGAACGCCGAGATCCGCGTCGACGACCGCAGCCAGCGCGTCATCGACTCGGCCACCTTCCTGGTCGACCATCTGCACGAGGTGCCCGCCCTGGTGCTGTCGATGCGGCTCGATCGGGCACCGCTGCAGTCGCAGGGTGCCGCTGCGGCGTACTACGGCTCGGTGTTGCCCGGCGTGTGGAGCTTCCAGCTCGCGGCCCGCGCTCGCGGCATCGGCTCGGCGTGGACCACGTTCCACCTCGAGCACGAGGCCGAGATCGCCGAACTGCTGGGCATCCCGTCGACGGTCACCCAGGTGTGCCTGCTCGCGGTGGGCTACTACACGGGTGACACGTTCACGCCTGCGCCTCGCCGTCCTGCGGCCGAGGTGACGTTCCTGAACGGCTGGAAGCAGCCGGTCATCGGCGGCTGACCGGTCATGCCCCGCGAACCTGAACCCTTCGGTCGCGACTACCTCGTCGAGCTGACCCGCGCCTACGAAGGTGAGGTCGCGGGCGAGGCGTACTTCGACGCGCTGGCCGGGTGGCACGACGGCATCGCCCGCACGGTGCTCCAGCGGTTCGCGCAGGTGGAGCGCGTCACCGCGTCGGCATTGCGCCCCACCGTGGAGCGACATGGCGTCGTTGTCGCCGGCGGGGAGGAACTCCGTCGTCGCGGGGTGGCGAACGCCGAACGCGAGCGGTCCATCGCGTGGCGCGACCTGGTGGCCGAGATGTGCGAGTTCTACCCGCGCTACGTGCGCGAGTTCGAGCGAATGCTGACGATCGCTCCCGACGACGACCAGCGTGCGGTGCGGCGGTTGGTCGACCACGAGATCGCATTGGTCGAGGCCGCGATCGGTGTGCGGGATGGCCGAGCCGATGCGCTCGCCTCGGTGGAGCAGTTCATCGCGTCCGCCGACTGAACCGTCAGCGGTCGCGCAAGCCCTTGCCGGCGAGGATCTGCGGCGCCAGCTTCTCCACGCGGGATCGACGGGTGTCGAGTTGCTTGGCCGACGAGATGTGCAGGTGGTACTCGCGCTGGCGTCCGGGTGTGAGCGCACCGAATGCGGTGCAGAACGCAGCGTCGGCGTCGAGGCGCTCCTGCAGCGCGTCGACCGGGCTCCATGCCGGGGCCGGCGCCACCGTGGCACCTGACGCCTCGACCGCGATGGCGGCGGCCACGTATCGCTCGACCGCTGCGGCGAGCCGCGTGATGTCGTCGACCGACGTGAACGTGATGCGTTTCGCCGACCGGGAGTTCGGACCCTGCTCCTCGAGGAGGCCGTCGGGATCGGGCATGAGTGCGCCCTTGAAGAACATCAAGGCCAGGAACGACTTCATCTCCTGCATGATGGCGATGTTCGCCCCGTCGGCGGCGTAGCAGGGCTTGCCCCACTTGAGTTCCTCGGTGAGTCCTGCGCCCAGCAGCACATCGCGCAACGCGGCGAGTTCGGCGGGCCACGCGGTGGACCGGCCGATGTACGCGTCGACCTTGGCGTTGGTCATGACGTGTTCAGTTCGCGCCGAGCGCGGCCAGCACGGCGCGGGCGTCGTTCGTCTCGGGCTTCGGGTACTCGAAGCCGAGTTCCGTGTCGTCGTCGCACCGCACGGTCATCGTCACCATCTTCACCAGCGACACCCGTGTGGTGCCCTCCTCCACGGCGGTGATGCGTGTGCGCTCGATCGAGGCGAGGGCGGCCACGGGCAGGCCGCGCATGCCACCTGCCTTCACCAACAGAAGTCGTCGGTCGGTGGCCACGGTGTAGACGCCCATCTTCATCGCGTCCTCGAGGCTGCCGTCTGCGGTGTCGGCCTGGTTCGCCATGACGAGCGCGCCGACCGCACCTCCCACCCACATCGTGCCAGTGCGTTTCGCCCAGGCCTTCACGCCGCCGAGCGGCATCGCCTTGGCGGCAGCGACGATCGTCTCGCCGGGTTCGAGGATGGGTTGGTCGGCCGCGAGTTCACGGACCTTGTCGACGGTGCTCGCCATGCAGGAATGGTAGGCACGCGGTGAGATCGTCGGCGGTCGATGGGCGGGTGGCCCGCCATGCGATGTGCTGATCGGGGCGCACCAGCAGGGCACCCTCGGGTTCGAGTCCGCAGATGTCGAACCATGCAGGGTCGACCGATTGTTCGTCGAGCCGTACGTGGTGCACCGGCATCGCC
>SXKB01000148.1 GCA_005778215.1 Actinomycetota bacterium
ACGACATCGGCACCCAGTACCGCAGCGCGGCGTACACCACCGACCCGTCACAGGAGCCGGTGCTGCGCGCCAGCCTCGCCGCCTACCAGGAGCGGCTGCGCGCCGCCGGCTACGGCGACATCACCACCGAGGTGGCACCGCTCACCGAGTTCTTCTACGCCGAGCCGTACCACCAGCAGTACCTGGCGAAGAACCCCAACGGCTACTGCGGCATCGGCGGCACGGGCGTGAGCTGCCCCATCGGGCTCACCGCGTAGCGAGCCACTCCGCCAGCGCAGCGCGCAGGTCGTCGAGGTTGCGCACCAGACGATCCATCGAGCACTCCATCATCAGGTTCACCACTTCGTGGGGGAACCGCATCCGCCAGTCGGTGTGCAGCCCGATGATGTACTTGTCCTTCGCGTACGCGTACCCCAACTCCCATGCGGTGCCGTCGTCGGTGAGCACGCCGTTCAGGTTGGCCACCACCACGTCGGCCTCGTCGATGCCGCGCTTGTCGTTCTCGAAGATCGCGCGCACGTTGAACTCGTCCTTCGGCGGGTTGTCGCGGTGCGGCAGGAACGTGATGAACCCGGCATCGGCCACCAGTTGGTCGACCTGCTCGATCCACCACCGTTCGCCTTCGTCGAACAGCGGGCCGGCCACATAGGCGCGGGGTGTGGTGGTCATCGGTTCCATCCCTTCTCACGGATCTCGTCGCCGTCGGCGTCGAGGGGTCGGCCCTGCCAGCGCAACGCGCCGGGCGTGGCACTGAGCTTCGCGATGAGGCCCTGCATCGGTGTGCCCTCCACCTCCACGATCGCGTCGCGTGCGGCGTAGTGCGGGTCGGTGGCGATCTCGGCCATGTCGAGCACCGGGCCGATGGCGGCATCGACCTCGCTGAACGCGGCGAGCACCTCGTCGCGGGTGCGCTGTGCGCAGAAGTCGGCCATCACGGCTTCGAGTTCGGTGCGGTGGGCCATGCGATCGGTGAACGTGGTGAAACGCGGATCGTCGGCCACCCCCAGCAACTGCAGCAACCGAGCGGCCACGCTGTCGGCCGATGCCGACAGCCCCACCCACTTCCCGTCAGCGCAACGATAGGTGCCGCGCGGCACGGTGTACGGGAGGCCCGCGCCGAGACGCTGCTGCTGCTCGCCGGTCAGCGCGTACAGCGACACGAGCGGGCTCATGAAGTGGAACATGCTCTCCAGCAGGCTCACGTCGACCACCTGCCCCACCTTGCTGTGCAGCGCCACCATCGTGGCGAACGCGGCCACCAGACCGGTGAGCTCGTCGGTGAGCGCGATGGGCGGCAGCAGCGGTTGGCCGTCGGGTTCGCCGCTGATGGACGCCAACCCCGACATGCTCTCGGCGATGGTGGCGAAGCCCGGTCGGCCCGCGTACGGACCGGTCTGCCCGAAACCGGTGACGCGAGTGATCACCAGCCGCGGATTGGTGGCGTGCAGCGCGTCGGGCCCGATGCCCAGCCGCTCCAGCGTGCCGGGGCGGAAGTCCTCCACCAGCACGTCCGCCTCGTCGGCCAGGCGGCGGAACACGGCGAGGTCGTCGGGGTGCTTCAGGTCGAGCGCGATGGTGCGCTTGTTGCGGTTCACCATCTTCCACCACAGCCCGGTGCCGTCGCGCGGGTCGCGCCAGGCGAGGTTGCGCAGGCTGTCGCCGCTGTCGGGCCGCTCCACCTTCACGACGTCGGCACCGAAGTCGGCCAGATAGCGCGCGCAGTTCGGTCCCGCCAGCACCGTGGCGAGATCGATGACGCGCAGTCCGTCGAGCGGCGGGGTGGACACGATGCGCCTGTCGGTTCAGCCAAGGACGTTGAAGTCGGCGGGCAACGCGGCGCGGCCGGTGAGCGCCAGGATGAGCGCGACGGGCGACGCCAGCGACGAGAGCACCGACACGATGACCGCCGACGTGTCGGGATGCAGTTCCGGGAGCTGGCCCGTGGCGCGCTGCAGGTCGAGCGTGTGCACGCCCAACTCCACCACGCGGGTGGCCAGGTACTCGACGAGCGTGATCTGCCCGGCGAACGTGTTCACCGGTTCGTCGTCGGCGGTGGCCGCCACCAGCGCGAGCGTGTGCGCCACGGTCACCTCGGCCTCGCCCACCGGATCGATGAGCTGTCGTGCCGCCTGACGAGCGCGGGCGGCGACCCCCTGATGCGCCCCGGCATGGGAGAGCGCGGTCTGGTAGTACTCGGCCGCGTCGGCCAGTACGCGATCGACGGTCGGCTGTGCGGCCAGGTAGCCGTCGATGGTGATGAACGCGCGCAGCGTGTGCGCCGCCAGTTCGCGGGTGGTCCAGTCGCCCAACGCGCCATGCCGGTCCCAGTACTCGGGGCCCACGCCGCGCAGGGTGACCATGAAGGTGGCGGCGCCCTCGGCGAAGCCGGCTCTCACCGCAGCGGGATGTTGCAGCATCGTTCCTCCAGTGTGCCCAGAGCGTACGACTCGTAGTCGACGCCGAAATCGGCATACAGGTGGCGGCATCGCTCGCTCCACGCGAGCGCAGCGGGGTCGCTGACGCGGTGGACCACCTGCATCACCCCAGTCTCGTACACGCGGTACTCGGCCCACGTGCCCGGGAAGTCCTTCACGCAGCCGATCTCGATCGACGGCACGCCCGACTCGGTCATCCGTCGCACGCGGTGACGGTGCGTGTGCCCGGCGGTGTACCCGATGATCGACCGCTGCCGGGCGGCGACCGCGTCGAGACCCTCGCTCGCGTCGGGGTGCAGACCGAAGTAGCCCTCCGACCGGTGCGAGTCGACCTCACCCGCGATCCACTGCTGATGGTGTCCCATCACCAGCACCGGCACGTCGCTCTCGGCCGACAGCGTCTCGAGCCAGTCGAGCTGCTCGGGGAGAATGCGTCCGGTGGTGTGCTCGGGGATCACCGTGTCGAGCAGTGCGATGGCGAGGCCGGGCACGCGGATCCACTGGTCGCCGGCGTAGCCCGTCTGGCCGCGATAGGCATCGTGGTTGCCGCGCACCACGCGCAGCCGGTCACCGAACACCGAGCGGTAGCAGTGCTCGAACGCGTCCCACTCCTCGGGCAGACCGTCCTGCGACAGGTCGCCCTTCACCACGACGACCGTGGGGTCGATGGCGGCCATCTCGGCCACGGCGCCGCGGTTCATCACTTCCGGGTAGGGCGGCTCGTCCGGTCGCGCACGCTGGATGGGCCCTTCGGGGTGGTCGCCCACGCGGCCGGCTTCCACCTCGCCGAAGTGCACGTCGTTCACGGTGGCGAACCGGCACAGCAGTTCGCCCTCGGGTCGGGCGAGCGTGGTGAACGACACGCCCGCCACCTCGTACCGGGTGGCCGGCAGCAGATCGTGCAGGCGCGTGACGGCGAGTCCGTCGTGCAGCACGGCCAGGTCGTCGGCCACGGTGGTGAGTTCGATGGTCATCGGGTGCGCACCACCACGGTCTTGGCGATCATGTCGTGCCACGTCTGCTTGCGCTGGTCCCAGAGCGGCCACAGGAAGCCGAGATAGCACGGCAGCGACGAGAGGTACGACGCCACCCGCCGGCCGAAGATGCGCCACGCGCCGACACGGTCGCCCGTGCGTGCGTCGACGATGCGGATGCCGACCGCGCGATGGCCGATGCTGCCGGCGCGCGAGGCCATGGTGCAGTACAGCACCAGGAACCCGACGATGCCGGCGAGGATCAAGATCATGCCGATCGCCATCGTGGCGCCGGTGGGCTCGGTGCAGCGGACCAGACCGCCGTCGTCGGTGACGCACGCGGTCTCCGCGGACGGGCCGCTGTCGAGGTACAGGAAGCCCGGCATGTAACAGGCCACCAACACCGCGCCATCGAGCAGGAACGCGCCGACGCGACTCCACCAGCCTGCGTAGCGGAACGTGGGCAACGCCTGTGAGTACGGCACGTAGCCCGGCGGCACCGCCGTGCCGCCGAACGGTGGCGGAGGAGGCGGTGGTGGTGGGGGCAGTTGGGGCGGCGGCGCGAACGCCGGCCCGGACGGCACGATGGGCGTGGACCGAGGCTGGAAGGGGTCGGGGAAGTCGCTCACTCCACCACCACGATCGTGTGGGCCACCTTGTCGTGCCAGGTGCGCTGGTCGGGGTCCCACAGCATCCACAGGTAGCCGAGGAACAGGATGTTCGAGATCACGTTCGCGAACAGGGTGCGCCCCACGGCGCGTGCGAACCCGATGGGCTCGCCGGTCTGGTCGTCGACCACCCGCAGGTTGCGCACCGATCGCCCCCAGGTGCGGCCGGTGCGTCCGAGCTGCGCGCAGTACACGCCCAACACCACCATCGCGCCGAGCGCGATGACCACGATGCCCAGGAACAACAGGGGACCGTTCACCTGGTCGGAGGTGCACGTGTCGGTGTCGGCCTCGAGGCAGTCCTTGGCGCCCACGCCACCGATGCCGAGCCCGGCGATCAGGAACGCGCTGAAGAACAACCCGTACAGCACCCGGTCGATGAACCAGGCGGCGAAACGTGCGCCGAAGCCTGCCCGCCTCGGGCCTTCGTCAGCGGGGTCGACGTACGGTGCGATGTCAGGCCTTGATGACGACCGAGTGGACGATCTTGTCGTGCCACGTCTGCTTCTCTGCGTCCCACAGCATCCAGAGGTAGTTCAGCAGGCAGAGATTGCCGAGGATGTTCTCGAGGATGGTGCGGCCGAAGGCGAGGCCGATGCCCAGCGGCGCGCCGTCCTGCTGGCGCACCACCTTCACGCCGACGATCTTGCGGCCCCACGTCTGGCCGGTCGTGCCGAGCGCACGGAGGTAGATGATCGCGACGATGACGGCCCCCAGCAGGAGGATCCCAAGGCCACCGGCCAGCAGACCGCCGTTGATGTCGCTGGACGTGCACGTGACGTCGGCGCCGTTCGCCGCGTCGACCTTCTCGGCGCACGTCTTCACGCCCACTGCCACCATGATGGCGCCTGGGATGATGAACGCCGACGCGAGCAGGCCGTACAGCAGGCTGTCGAGGATGTGGCCGCCGAGACGGGCGCCGAAGCTGGCGCGGTTGGCGACGGAGGTGTTCACGTAGCCGCCGGTCGCACCCATCGGTGACGGCGGCGGGGGCGGCGGAGGCGGCGGCATGGAGCTCATGCCGCGAACCGTAGCCCGTTCGCGACCGTCAGCAGTGGAAACGCTCGGTTTCGGCGTGAGCGGCGGGTCGGTTCAGCGGAACGGGCGATCGCGGCGCGCCGGCAGGGGCTTGGCCCACCACCGCGCACTGAACCGCCACGTCGGCGTGCGCAACGGATTCTCCGTCTCGGCCGCCATCACCGGCTTCGGCCACAAGGCCTCCACCGCGGCCACGATGGCGGCGGCTTCCTCGTCGGTGGGCGCCGGCGAGATGTGCGGGTGTTCGGCGCTCACAGCGGCACGTTGCCGTGCTTGCGACGGGGCAGTTCCTCGCGCTTGGTGCGCAGCATGCGCAGGCCCTGCACGATCTTCTGCCGCGTCTCGGCCGGATCGATGACGTCGTCGACATAGCCGCGCTCGGCGGCGTTGTACGGGTTCGCGTACTTCTCGGTGTACTCGGCCACCAGCTCGGCGCGACGGGCGATGGGGTCGGCGGCCTGCTGCAGCTCGCGGCGGTACACGATCTCCACCGCACCCTGCGGGCCCATCACGGCCAGCTCGGCCGTCGGCCACGCGTACGCCAGGTCGGCGCCGATGGACTTGCTGTTCATCACCACGTACGCACCGCCGTAGGCCTTGCGGGTGATGATCTGGATGCGCGGCACGGTGGCCTCGCAGTCGGCGTACAGCAGCGTCGCGCCGGGACGGCGGAGGCCGCCGACCTCCTGGTCGACACCGGGCAG
>SXKB01000149.1 GCA_005778215.1 Actinomycetota bacterium
CATCACCTTCGGCACCATCAAGGCCCGCAACGCCGCCCGCGACGCCGCCCGCGTGCTCGGCTATCCGTATGGCGTGGGCGACAAGATCGCGAAGGCGATGCCCCCGTTGGTGATGGGTCGCGACACGCCGCTGAAGTACTGCTTCGAGGAGAACCCGAAGTACGCCGACGGCTTCAAGGCAGCCGCCGAGCTCCGTGCGATGTACGACGCCGACCCCGACGTGAAGCGCGTCGTCGACGTGGCGAAGGGTCTCGAAGGGCTGAAGCGCAGCGACGGCATCCACGCCGCGGCCGTGGTGATCACGAAGGACCCGCTCACCACCTACCTGCCCATCCAGCGCAAGCCCGAGGCGGGGCAGAAGCCGGAGGACGCCCCGGTCGTCACCCAGTTCGAGATGCACGGTGTCGAGGAACTGGGCCTGCTGAAGATGGACTTCCTCGGTCTGCGCAACCTCGATGTCATCACCGACACCGTCGAGATGGTGCGCGCCACGAAGGACCCGGAGTTCGACATCGACGCCGTGCCGCTCGACGACCCGGCGGTGTTCGCGCTGCTCGGCCGTGGCGACACGATGGGCGTGTTCCAGCTCGAGTCGCCGCCGATGCGGGCGCTGCTGCGCAGCATGGCACCCACCACGTTCGACGACGTCGGCGCGCTCATCGCCCTGTACCGGCCGGGCCCGATGAGTGCCAACATGCACTACGACTACGCCGACCGGAAGAACAACCGGCAGCCCGTGTCGTACTTCCACCCCGATGCCGAGCAACTGCTCGCCGACACGTACGGCCTGATGATCTATCAGGAGAGCGTGATGCGCGTGGCGCAGAAGTTCGCCGGCTACACGCTCGCCGAGGCCGACAGCCTCCGCAAGGCGATGGGCAAGAAGAGTCGCGAGGTCATGGCCAAGGAGCGCAGCAGCTTCGAGGCCGGGTGCGAGAACAACAACTACGGCCGCAAGCTCGGCGAGGAACTGTTCGACGTCATCGCGAAGTTCGCCGACTACGCCTTCAACAAGAGCCACAGCTACGGCTACGGCCTCGTCACCTACCAGACCGCGTACCTGAAGGCCCACTACCCGGTCGAGTACATGGCGTGTCTGCTCACGAGCGTGAAGAGCAACCTCGACAAGGCCGCGGTGTACCTCAGCGACGCGCGCTCGGCCAACGTGAAGGTGCTCACCCCCGACATCAATCGCTCGGTCACCGACTTCGCTGCGCTGTCGTTGTCGGAGGTGCCCGCCGACGTGGAGTTGCCGCGCAACAGCCCCGGCGCCATCACGTTCGGCCTGTCGGCCATCCGCAACGTGGGCGAGGGCCTCGTCGAGTTGTTGTTGAAGGATCGCGACGAGCACGGCCCGTTCGACTCGTTCCACGACTTCGTCGAACGCGTGCCCGAACCGGTGCTCAACAAGCGCACCGTGGAGTCGCTCATCAAGGCCGGCGCGTTCGACTCGCTCGGCCACCCCCGCAAGGGCCTGCTGATGGTGTTCGAGCAGATCATCGACACCACCGTGGTCCGTCGCCGCGAGCGCGACCAGGGAGTGATGAGCCTGTTCGGCGACTTCGGTGGCGGCGGCGACGGTGGCTTCGACGAGCGCATCGCCATCCCGGCCATGGAGTTCGACAAGAGCGACCGCCTGAAGTTCGAGAAGGAGATGCTCGGCCTGTACGTCAGCGACCACCCGTTGCTGGGGGTGGAGGCCGCGCTGCGTCGCAAGGTGGAGTCCACCATCGCCGAGGCCGCCGAACGCGAGGACGGCAGTGTGCTGGTGCTCGGTGGCCTCATCACGAACCTCGCCCGCAAGTTCACCAAGAAGGGCGATCAGATGGCGGTGTTCGTGCTCGAGGACCTCGACGCCACCATCGAGTGCACCGTGTTCCCGCGCGTGCTGATGGAACAGGGGCACAAGCTGGTCGACGACGCCATCGTCACCGTCAAGGGCCGCATCGACCGCCGCGACGAGTCGCGTATCGGCTTCATGGTGCAGGACGTGCAGATCATCGAGGGCCTCGACACGGCGTCCGCGGCACCGCTGAAGCTGCGCGTTCCCGCCACCTCGCTCACCGAACTGAAGATCCATCAGATCCGCAAGATCCTGCGCGAGCACCCCGGCGAGTCGCCGGTCTACCTGCACATCGGGCAGGGCAAGGTGTTGCGTCTCGCCGATGAGTTCTGCGTCGATCTCGACCGTGTGGTCGGCGAGTTGCGCATGGCGCTGGGCCACGACGCTGTCGTGCTCTGACCGTTCTCAGCTGGGCTTTCGGGTCGGACCACGGCAAACGACGGTTTTGATGGCAGAATAGATGGCTCAGGTCACCGCCTCATCCACCGCCGGATGGGGCTCGCACTACGACAGGAGCTCAGGGGCAATGGCACTCCAGGTGGAAACCAGGGACTGCGCGGCGCTCACCGACGGCGATCTCGACGAGATGGCGTCGATGGGGGGAGCCTTCGACATCGGTGCGCTGTCGAAGGCCAAGGAAGACTGGGTGCTCAGCACCACCTGCCGGGTCGACGACAAGCTGCACGGGTTCACGTTCTCGACGCTCGAGCGCATCGGCGGCACGCCATGCGTGTTGCTGGGCATGATGAGCGTGAAGCGCACGTCGAAGCGCGATCAGGTGCTGAAAGGGCTCATGAACGAGGCCTTCCACCGGGCGCTGATGGCCTTCCCCGACGAGGACGTGGTGCTCGGCTCCCGTTTCGTCACGGCCGGCGCCCTCGAAGCGTTCAAGCAGCTCGACGAGCTCATCCCGCGTCCTGGCCACCGTGCGGTGGGCGAGGAGCGTGCGTGGGGCCGTCGTCTCGCCAAGCGGTTCGCCGTCGACTCCACGTACGACGAGCAGAGCTTCGTGGCGAAGTCGAACGGGCAGAGCGGGTTCCTCGATCACGAGACCCTGAAGCCCGAGAAGGTGAAGCCCGACGTCGCGGCGCTGTTCGCGGGTGTCGACCTGAAGAAGGCCGGCTCGCTCATCGTGCACGGCTGGGTGATGGCCGAGGACCTCGTCAAGCTGGGTGCGCGCTGAGCGCACCGCTCGACCAACTCATCCGCCAGCGGCGGATGACCCGCCGGTTCGATCCGGCGCCGCTCGACCCCGCCGAGGTGCACCAACTCCTCGATCTGGCGCGGCGTGCGCCGTCGGCCGGGTACAGCCAGGGGGTGCACTTCCTGGCGCTGTCCGGTGCGGCGCTCGCAGGCTTCTGGCGCACCACCGGTGCCGACGAATGGTTCGCCGAAGTGCAGGGTGGCGTGCTGCAGGCCCCCGTGGTCGTGCTGCCGCTCGCCGACCCCGTGGCCTACACCTCGCGGTACAGCGAGGGTGACAAGGCCGGCCACGGCCTCGAACGGGCCGAGAACTGGGAAGTGCCGTTCTGGCTCACCGACGCGGCCATGGCCACGCAGAACCTGCTGCTGCTGGCGCAGGACCGCGGGCTCGGCGCGTTGTACTTCGGTATCTTCCGCAACGCCCGGGCCGCGCTCGACGAGCTCGGCGTGCCGGGCCACGTGCTGCAGGTCGGCGCCGTCGCGCTCGGGTATCGGGCTGCCGACGACGCACCCAGCGGATCGGCCCGAACCCGGCCCCGTCGCGACCCGGTCGACGTCATCCACCGCGACCGTTGGTGACCGAGCCCCCGCCGGCGCACGAACGCCTGGCGGTGTACGGCACGCTGGCACCGGGTCGGCCGAACCACCACCACCTCGCCGGCATGAGGGGGCGCTGGATCGTGGGGCAGGTGTGTGGGCATCTCCGCGAGGAGGGATGGGGCGCAGCGCTCGGTTTCCCCGGGCTCGTGCTCGATCCTGCAGGGCCGCGGGTCGACGTGCAGGTGTTCGAGTCCGATGACCTTGGTGCCCACTGGGAACGGCTCGACGCGTTCGAGGGCGACGGCTACCGACGTGTGGCCACCGAGGTGATCACCTCCGAGGGACCGGTCGTCGCCCACGTCTATGTCCTCGCTGCTGGCTGATCACACCTCCGAGCCGATGGGTGGGGGAGGGGTTCGCTAGCGTGCTCCGCATGGCGAACCAGATCCCGCTCGTCGAGTACCTCGAACTCGGCGACCAACCCCACCTGAAGGCCCACGAGTGCACCTCGTGCGGCGCCCGCTACTTCGACCGTCGCAATGCCTGCGCCGGCTGCTCGGGCACTGAGTTCACCCAGGTCGTCGTGCCCGACGAGGGCGTCGTGAAGGCGTTCTCCATCGTCACGTTCGCGGCCCCGGGCGTGCCCGTGCCGTTCGTGTCGGCCATCGTCGACTGCGGCGGCACCAGCGTGCGCGGCAACGTCATCAACTGTGAGCCGTCGCCCGAGGTGGTGCACCTCGGCATGCGCGTGCGGCTCGCCACCTACGTACTCGGCACCGACGACAACGGCGTCGAGGCCATCGGCTTCGGCTACGAGCCGGCGAACTGACAGGAGACCACCATGAGCGACGACATCTGGATCCTCGGCATCACGATGACCAAGTTCGGGAAGCATCCCGACAAGGACACGGTCGACCTCGCGGCAGAAGCCGCAATGGGTGCCCTGCGCGACGGCGGGGTCACCATGAAGGAGATGGGCATCCTGGCCGCCGGTTGCCTGATGCAGTCGAACGCCGGCATCGGCCAGCAACTGCAGAAGCAGATCGGCCAGACCGGCATCCCGGTCTACAACGTCGCCAACGCCTGCGCCACGGGTGCCACTGCGCTGCGCACCGCCATCATGGCGGTGAAGTCGGGTGAGGTCGACATGGGCCTGGCCGTCGGCGTCGAGAAGCTCGCCGGTGCGGGCCTCCTCGGTGGCGGTGGCACCCCGAAGAGCGACAAGAAGGAATGGTCGCCGTCCGGCCGCTACGGCGCGGTCACCAACACCGATGGTCGCATCGGCGCCGCCAGCATGCCGGCCGTGTTCGCGCAGGTCGGCATGGAATACGGCCACAAGTACGGCGGCACCAGCTTCGAGCTGTTCGCCAAGATCGCCGAGAAGAACCACGCGCACAGCACGCTCAATCCGCTGGCGGCGTACACGAAGCGAATGACGCTCGAGGAGATCATGAACGACGTCATGATCGCCTACCCGAACACGCGCAGCATGTGCTCGGCGAACTGCGACGGCGCTGCTGCCGCCGTGGTCGTGAGCGATGCCAAGCTGAAGACGCTGTCGCTCGAGCAGCAGCGCCGGGCCATCAAGGTGAAGGCGTCGGTGCTCACCAGCGACCCGTACGAAGAGGGTTGCCAGGTGCTGCCCAACGTGAACACGCTCACCAAGAACGCCGCACGAATCGCGTACGAGAAGGCGGGCGTCGGTCCCGAGGACCTCGACCTCGTCGAGCTCCACGACTGCTTCGCCACAGCCGAGCTGGTGCACTACGACAACCTCGGCCTGTGCGAGGAGGGCGGTGCGGCCGACTTCTTCCTCTCCGGTGCCACCTGGCGCGACGGCCGCACCCCGGTGAACGTGTCGGGCGGTCTCGAGAGCAAGGGTCACCCCATCGCCGCCACGGGCATCGCGAACATCTGGGAGGTCTGCCACCACCTGCGTGGTGAGGCAGGCGATCGTCAGATCGAGGGTGCCAAGGTGGGTCTCGCCCACGTCATCGGCCTCGGCTCGGCCTGCGGCGTGCACATCCTCGAGAAGTCGGGGCTCTGAGCGCCCCGACCCCTCGAGGGACTCGACCTCGTCAGCTGCCGGCGCAGGTGTCGTCGAGGTAGTCGCCGATCACCTCGGAAGCCTGTGTCACCTCTTCGGTGCCCAGTTCCTCCAGCGCAGCCATCGCCTCAGGGTCGGCCAACGCCTTGGTGAGGTCGTTGTCGTACTTGGCGAGCACTTCGCTGTACTTGCCCATCGCCTCGGCCAGCACCTTCGCGTCGTCCTTGAGCTCCTCGGGCACCACGTCCTCCAGGGCGCCGAACACCTCGCCGAGGTCCTCGGGTGCACCGGTGCCGACGGAACCCATCGCCGACACGAACCGCTGGTACAGGTCGCGGCAGTCGTCACTCACGCCGGGGATCGAATCGGGCAGGCTGAGCTCGGTGTCGCCGTTGCCGCCGCCCGCATCGCCGCCGCCCGATCCGGCGCTGTCGTCGCTACCGCAGCCGACGAGCGTGATGGCACCCAGTGCCGTTGCACAGAGCAGGGTGGGAATGCGTCGCATGGGGGTTCTCCTCCTCCGCCGAGGACGACACGGGTCGCCCCGGCACGCGTCCAGCCTGACAGATCTCAGTCGCGCAGCTGTGCCACCAGTGCGTCGACGTCGTCGACCGGCAGCTGACACGCATAGTTGCGGCAGACGTAGGCGTACCCGGCGGTGCGGCCCTCCCACAGCGGGCTGTCGAACGGCTGTCCCCACGCCAGCACGGCGTCGGGCATCCACCGCTGCTGCACCACGGCCACCAGGTCGGGTCGATCGCCCACGACGACGATCTCCGTCGTGCCCTCGGTGCGCAGCGCCACCGCACTGAGTGCCTGTGAACACGCGCTCGGCACCTGGGCGATCGCCGGTGCGATGAGCTGCAGGATCTGGTCGGCCTGGTGCACGTAGCGTCGCTCGCCGGTGAGCACGCCCAGGCGGTACAGGGCGTACGCGGCCATCGAGTTGGCGCCCGGCGTGGCGTTGTCGATGAGTTCCTTCTGCCGAGCAACGAGTTGCTCGCCGTCGTCGGGCGTGGAGAACAATCCGCCGAGGCGTGTGTCCCAGCAGTGTTCGAGCATCGTGTCGGCCACCTGGCGGGCCGCCTCGACCCAGCGCGCCTGGCCGCTGAGCTCACCCAGGCGGGTGAACGCGTCCACGAGACACGCGTGATCCGCGGCGAGTGCGTGGTGCCGGGCTCGGGGGCGACCATCGGCGTGCCACGACCGCTGCCATCGGCCACGGTCGTCCCGCAGTTCGCGCAACAGGAACTCGCCGTTCGCGATGGCGGCGTCGAACCAGTCGGCGCGTCCGAAGGTGCCCGCCGCCTCGCACAACGCGGCGAGCATCAGCGCGTTCCACTCGGTGAGCACCTTGTCGTCGAGGCCGGGTCGGCGGCGTCGCTCACGCGCCTCGAACAGCCGCCGACGAGCGACCTCGATGTGGTCGGGGCGCAGCCAGTCGCCGCGGTGGCGCAGTCGGCTGGGGATGGTGCGTCCTTCGAAGTTGCCCTCGGGGGTGAACTCGTACCACTCCAGGACAGCCGCCGCGTCGTCGCCCAGCACCTCGGTGACCTCGTCGATGGTCCAGGTGTGGAACAGCCCCTCGTGCCCATGGCCGTCGTCGTCGGGGGAGTCGGCATCCTCGGCGCTGTAGAACCCGCCGTCGGGATGGCGTAGGTCGCGCAGTACGTAGGTGACGGTCTCGTCCACGATCTGGGCGTACCGTTGATCGTCGAGCAGCGCCGCCGCGTGCGTGTACACCCGCACGAGCAAGGCCTGGTCGTAGAGCATCTTCTCGAAGTGGGGCACCAGCCATTCGCGATCGACCGAGTAGCGGGCGAAGCCGCCGCCGATGTGGTCGTACATGCCGCCGCTGGCCATTGCGTCCAGCGACGTGGTGAGGACGGTGTGGGCATGTTCGCCAGCACCACGGTGCAGTGCTCGCGCCACCAGGTCGAGGCTGAGCGTCGAGGGGAACTTCGGCGCGTTGCCGAAGCCGCCCCACTCGGGGTCGAACTCCTGGGAGATCTGGAGCAGGCCGGCGTTCAATGCCTCGACACCCGGCAGTTCGGCCGCTGGCTCCACCCGGGCGGTGCGGGTGAGGGACTCGGCGAGCGCCTGCACGTTCTGCTGCACATCGGCCGGCCGGTTGCGCCACACGTCGTCGATGGCCGCCATCAACTGCAGGAACTGTGGTTTCGGGAAGTACGTGCCGCCGTAGAACGGTGCGCCGGCCGGCGTGAGGAACGCGGTCATCGGCCAACCGCCGCGTCCTGTCATCGCCTGCACGGCGTCCATGTACAGGGCCTCGACGTCGGGTCGCTCCTCGCGGTCGACCGTGA
>SXKB01000150.1 GCA_005778215.1 Actinomycetota bacterium
GCGGTCAGCGACGCTGCCACGGGCGACCTGGTGAGCCGACAGCAGTTCGAGGCCCAGGTGGCCACCTACGCCACCGCGCTCGCGGCCAAGGGTGTGCAGCACGGCGACCGCGTCGCCGTGCTGGTGCCGCCCGGCGTCGACCTGCTGGCCGTGGTGTACGCCTGTTGGCGAGTGGGTGCGGTCACCGTGGTGGCCGACCGCGGCCTCGGCCTCCGCGGTCTCGGTGCCGCTGTACGGTCGGCGCGAGTTCGCCATGTGGTGGGCCCCACCGCCGCCATCGCTGCGGCTCGCACCCTGCGCTGGGCACCCGGAGCGGCCACCATCTCGCTGTCGGCTCTGCACGACGCCACGCCGGTGGCGCGTCTCGCCGACGTGGCCGTCGCTGCACCGGCAGCACACCAGCCCGCTGCGGTCGTGTTCACGTCGGGCGCCACCGGCCCGGCGAAGGGCGTGCGCTACACGTTCGCCCAACTGTGCGCCCAGCGCGACGCGGTACAGGCGATGTACGGCATCACCGCCGACGACCGGTTCATCGCAGCCTTCGCTCCGTTCGCGGTGTTCGGCCCCGCGCTCGGCATCGCCACCGGCTTCGCCGACATGGACGTCACGTCCCCCAGCACGCTCACGGCCGCCGCACTCGACGACGCATGCCACCGACTCGACGCGACGATGGTGTTCGCCTCTCCCGCCGCACTCGCCAACGTGGTGCGCACCGCGGCGCAGCCCACGCCCGCGCTCGCGAAGGTGCGGCTCGTGCTGTCCGCTGGCGCGCCGGTGCCCATCGAGACGCTGCGGCACGTGGCCGCGCTGTGTCCCGCTGCCGCGCTGCACACGCCCTACGGCATGACCGAGGTGCTGCCGGTGGCCGACATCTCGCTCACCCAGCGCGCCACGGTCGACGGTCGAGGCGTGTGCGTGGGGCGCCCCGTACCGGGCTGCGACGTCCGCATCACCCCGGTCGACTCGGCGGACGCCCTTCGCAGCGGCATCACCGGCGAGGTGGTGGTGCGCACACCGTGGATGTCGTCGGGGTACGACCGGCTGTGGCGCACGCAGCACCTCGCCCGACCCGTGATCGACGGCCAGGTGTGGCACCGCACCGGCGACGTGGGCCACGTCGACGCCGATGGCAACCTGTGGATCGAAGGGCGGGTGGTGCACCTGGTGCACACCGTCGACGGGCCGGTGTCGCCGGTGCCGCTGGAAGTGGCCGCCGAGACCGTGCCGGGCGTCGCCCGGGCCGCCGCGGTGGGCATCGGCCCGATCGGCGTGCAGCAGGTGGTGATGGTGGTGGAGGGCGAGCGCGACGAGCAGGCGTCGGCCGAGCTCACCGCGGCCGTGCGTGCCGCGGTGGCGCCGCAGCGCGTGGCCGCCGTGTGGACCGCCCGGTTGCCCGTCGACATCCGGCACAACGCGAAGATCGATCGCACCGCGCTGGCCGCCACGATGGCCCGACGCCTCTCGGGACGTGCGCGATGAAGGTGCTCGTCACCGGCGCCGGCAGCATGCTGATGGGCCAGTTGGCCGCTGCGCTCGTGGACCGCGGCGACACCGTGGTGTGTCTGCAGCGGCGGCCGTTGCAGCTGCCCGGTGTGCCGCTCGATGCCATGGTGCAGGGCGACGTGCGCCACACCGCCGACGTGCTCACCGCCGCACGCGGATGCGACGCCGTCGTGCACGGCGCTGCCCGGGTGGGCGTGGTCGGATCGTGGGACGACTTCCGCTCCGTGAACGTCGATGGCACCGCCAACGTGGTGCACGCCGCGCAGGCACTGGGCATCGACCGCGTGGTGCACGTGTCCACGCCGTCGGTGGCACACGCCGGCGAGTCGCTGGTGGGCGAAGGGGCCACTCCGGCCGTCACCGGCCGGTCGGGTGCGTACTACGCCGAGTCGAAGGCCATCGCCGAACGGGCCGCACTCGCCGCCGGTGTGGTCGCAGTGCGCCCACACCTGGTGTGGGGCCCGGGCGACACACAGCTCGTGGGCCGCATCGTCGAACGTGCGCGTGCGGGCCGGCTGGCCATGGTGGGCAGCGGCAACGCGCTCATCGACAGCACCTACGTGGACAACGCCGTGAGCGCACTGGTGGCGGCACTCGATGCCATCGGCCCGGGCGCTGCGTGTGCCGGCCAGGCGTACGTCATCGCCAACGGCGAGCCGCGCACGGTACGAGAGCTGATGGAGGGCATCTGCCGGGCGGCGGGCGTGCCGTTCTCGCCCCGTCGGGTGCCGCTGCCCGTCGCGAAGGGTGCCGGCGCCGTGGTGGAACGCCTGTGGCCCCGCGTGCGCGACGACGAGCCGCCCATCACCCGTTTCGTGGCCGAGCAACTCGGCACCGCCCACTGGTTCGACCCGCGGCCGGCGCAGCGCGACCTCGGCTGGTCGCCACACGTCACGCTCGACGAAGGCTTCGAGTTGTTGCGCGAGTCGTTCGCGTCGGCCTGATCCGGTCAGCCCGGCAGCGTGCGCTCAGCCGCTGCGGCCGCCAGCCGTTCGGCCGCGGTGCGGCTGCCGGCGGTGACCGAGAAGTAGCCGTTCTCCACCTGCACGTACACCCGGTACTCCCCACCCAGGTCGACTCCGATGGCGTCGAGTCCCACGCCGTCGACCGGTGCGATCTCCTGCTCCGCCGTGCCGGGCTGGGCGAACTGCGCGGGCGATGCGAGCTGCACCTGCACCGCCGTGGTGCCCACCTGCCACTCGCACGCGTCGGCCGACAACGACGCCACGTCGCGCACCCGGCCGAGGAACGCGAGGTCGTCGTCGGTGAGCGCTGTGCACAGGTCGCCCCCGAACATCGCGTCGGGTGGCAATGCGTCGGTGACGTCGGGCGGTTGCGTGTCGGCGGGCGGCGGCAACAGCGTGTCGGGTGCGGACGGCAGCGGCAGCGTGAGCCCCGAGACGTCGGTGGTGTCGGTGCCGCCGCTGCACGCGGCGAGCACCATCAACATCACCACCGCTCGACGCACCATCGGCCCCGAACCTAGCGGTTGGTCACCGGCTCAGTGCGGCGTGTAGACCCCGAAGACCTCGCGAAGGGCATCGCTCACCTCGCCGAGAGTGGCGTTGGCGCGCAGCGCTTCCTTCATCGGGTACAGCACGTTCTGGGTGCCGCGAGCGGCTGCCTTCACGTCGTCGAGGCGTGCCTGCACCGCCGCGAGGTCGCGGTTGGCCTTGAACGCCGTGAGGCGCTCCTTCTGGCCGCGCTCGAGTTCGGGGTCGATGGGGAACACGTCGGGCTCGGGCTCGTTGTCGACCTTGAACTTGTTGACGCCCACGATGACGCGCTGGTCGTCGTCGATGCTCTTCGCGTACGAGTACGCGGCCTCCATGATCTCGTCCTGCTGGAAGCCGGCCTCGATGGCCTCCACCGCGCCGCCCATCTCGTCGATGCGCTGGATGTACTCCCATGCCAGCCGCTCCACCTCGTCGGTGAGCGTCTCGACGAAGTAGCTGCCGGCCAACGGGTCGGGCGTGTCGGCGATGCCGCTCTCGTAGCCGATGATCTGCTGGGTGCGCAGGGCGATGCGAGCGGCCCGCTCGGTGGGCAGGCTGAGCGCCTCGTCGTAACCGTTGGTGTGCAGGCTCTGCGTGCCACCCATCACGGCCGCCATGCTCTGCACGGCGACGCGCACGATGTTGTTCTCGGGCTGCTGCGCGGTGAGGGTGCTGCCACCGGTCTGGGTGTGGAAGCGGAGCAGCTTGCTGCTCTCCTTCTTCGCACCGAAGCGCTCGCTCATCAGGCGGTACCAGATGCGGCGAGAGGCACGGAACTTCGCCACCTCTTCGAAGAAGTTGTTGTGCGCGTTCCAGAAGAAGCTGAGGCGCGGGGCGAAGTCGTCGACGTCGAGCCCGGCGGCGATGGCGGCCTCCACGTACGCGATGCCGTTCGCGATGGTGAACGCGATCTCCTGCACGGCGGTGCTGCCGGCTTCACGGATGTGGTAGCCGCTGATGGAGATGGTGTTCCATTTCGGCACGTGCTGGCTGCAGTACTCGAAGATGTTGGTGATGACCCGCATCGACGGCTTCGGCGGATACACGTAGGTGCCGCGTGCGATGTACTCCTTCAGCAGGTCGTTCTGGATGGTGCCGCTGATGGCGCTGGCCGGCACGCCCTGCTCTTCGGCCACGAGCTCGTACATCAGCAGGAGGATGGCCGCCGTGGAGTTGATGGTCATCGACGTGCTCACCTTGTCGAGCGGCAGGCCGCCGAGCAACGTGCGCATGTCGTCGATGGAGTCGATGGCCACGCCCACCTTGCCCACTTCACCCTCGGCGCGTGGGTGGTCGCTGTCGTAGCCCATCTGCGTCGGCAGGTCGAAGGCGCAACTGAGGCCGGTCTGGCCGGCCTCCAGCAGGAACTTGAAGCGCTCGTTGGTGCTGGCCGCCGTGCCGAAGCCGGCGTACTGGCGCATCGTCCAGAGCTTGCCCCGGTACATCGTCGGGTACACACCGCGGGTGTACGGCGGGGTCCCCGGCGTGCCCAGCTGTGCGGCTGCGTCCCAGCCCGCCAGGTCGTCGGCGGTGTACAGGGGGCGCACCACGATGCCGCTGTCGGTGCGCGTGTCGTCGCTGTCGTTGCTCACGGGTGCGAGCGTACGTCGGGCGGGTGTCCGTGGGCCATCCGACGGCGCGCTCGTCCACCCGGGGACGCCGGGTCGTGTACAACATCAGCATGCTCATCACCCGCGCCCTGGGGGCATGCGCGCTCGCCGCGCTCGCCCTCGGTTGCAGCCAGGCCGACGAACCCGACGACGCGTTGCCGTTCGCCGAGCTGCGATCCGACCCCACCACGGCGCTCGACACGGGGCTCGGTTGGCTGGTGCAGGTGTACGAGCCCGACGACTGCATCCAGATCACGGACGGCACGCTGGCCACCGACTGCATCCCGGTCGACGAACTGCGGACCGGCGGGATGCGCTACCGCGGTAACGGCACCCAACTCATCGTGTACGTGGTGACCGGCGAGGAGATCGGCTTCGGCGAGTGGAAGTCGGAGCAGACCAGCCTGGCCGCGTCGTTCGTGGAGGCAGCACCCGACGTGCACCTGGGCATCTTCCCCATCAACGGCGACGACGAAGTGATCCAGGTGCGACTGCTCGACGACCTCGCCGAGCCGGTGCGCATCGAGGACCTGGGCGATCTCTGAGCGACGTGGCAGTCAGCGCGCCGCCACCACTGCGATCTCCATCTTCCACGACGGATTCGCCAGCGCGGGCACGGTGACGAGCGTGCTGGCCACTCGGCGACCCGACAGCGCCCGGTCACGGGCCTGCATGATCCACGGCAACGAGGCGAGATGGTCCACCACGACGTAGGTGGTGACCGACACCACGTCGGCCGGCGACATGTGCGCCTCGAGCAGGATCGCGGCGATGTTGGCCCACACCACGTCGGCCTGGTCCTGGATGCTCTCGGGTACCGAGCGATCGGGGGCGATGGGCACCACGCCGCTGGTGTGCAGCCAGGCTCGCGCGCCCTCGGTGAGCACGGCGTGTGCGTAGTTGGCGGCCGGCGGCGCGATGGTGGCGGGGGCGATCTCCTGGTTCACGTCGTCAGTGTGTCATCCGGCGACGGACCGGGGAACCCTGTCGCGTAGGATCGCCGCCATGAGCGTCACCGAGTCCGGCATCCGCACCATCGACGGGGTGGAGCTGACCCCGAAGGAAGTCCACCTCGAGCTGCCCACGCCGTTCGCCACCGTCGAGGAGGAGCGCCTGCACCGCAAGCAGAAGCTCGCCGCCGCGCTGCGCATCTTCGGCCGTGTCGGGTTCGGCGAGGGCGTCGCCGGTCACATCACCGTGCGCGACCCCGAGTTCCCCGAGTTGTTCTGGGTGAACCCGTTCGCGGTCAGCTTCCGCCACATCCGCGTCAGCGATCTCATCCTGGTCGACCACGAGGGCAACGTCGTCTACGGCAGCCGTCCGGTGAACCGCGCGGCGTTCGTCATCCACTCCGCCGTGCACCAGGCGCGCCCCGACGTGATCGCCGCCGCGCACAGCCACAGCGTGCACGGCAAGGCGTTCAGCTCGCTCGGCATCGAGCTCGCCCCCATCACCCAGGACTCCTGCATCTTCTACCAGGACCACGTGGTGGTCACGGCCCAGCGCGGCCGGGTGCAGTTCGGCATCGAGGACGGGCGCGAACTGGTGGCCCAGTTCCCCACCGGGAAGGCCGCCATCCACCAGAACCACGGTCTGTTCACCGTGGGCAGCACCGTCGACGAGGCCGCGTTCTGGTTCCTCAGCATGGACCGCAGCTGCCAGGCGCAGTTGCTGGCGATGGCCGCGGGCACGCCCGAACTCATCCCTCACGACGACGCCACCTACACGCGTGAGAACACGGCGTCGCCGATCGCCGGCTGGCTGAGCTTCCAGCCGCTGTGGCAGGAGATCTGCCGCACCGATCCCGACCTGTTCGACTGACTCCCGCGCGTCCGCGCCACCGTGCCCAGAACCCCTGCGCAGTTCGTGCGTACCGCCTCGCCCGAGGCGCTGTACGTGCTGTCCGGCATCGCGCAGTACTCGGGCGCGGTCATCGCCATCCAGTTGTTCGACGAGGGGCTCTCGCCGTCCACGGTGGCCGTGTTCCGCGTGCTGCTGGGCGCCATCCCGATCCTGCTGATCTCGTGGCACGGCCGACTGCCGTGGACCCGCGACGACCTGAAGGCGGCAGCGATCTTCGGCATCGTCACGGCGTTGATGAACATCTCGTTCTACAACGCAGCAGCGCGCCTGCCGCTGGGCAAGAGCGTGCTCATCGAGTTCATCGGTCCCATCGCCATCGCGGCCTACTACACCCGCACACGCCGCAATGCCGCCGCGCTGGCGTTGGCCGTCAGCGGTGTCGCCGTGCTCTCGGGCGCCGAGATCGGCGGTGATCCGCTGGGCCTGTTCTTCATCTTCCTCGCGTCGGCGCTGTGGGCCGCCTACATCCTGCTCGGACGGCGCGTCGCGTCACTCGACCGCGGGCTCGACGGCCTGGGCGTGGGACTGGTGATCGGCGGGTTGGCCACGCTGCCCATCGGCTGGGCCGACGTGGCCGAGGTGCTCACCACGCCACGCCTGCTGTGGCTGTGCTTCCTCATCGGCCTGCTCTCGTCGGCCATCGGCTACGGCATCGACCAGGTGGTGCTGCGACGCATCCCGATGCGCCGGTTCGCGGTGCTGCTCGCGTTGCTCCCGGTGTCGGCCATGGTGCTGGGCGCGGTCGCACTCGACCAGACGCCCACCCCGGTGGACCTGGTGGGTGCCGTGCTGGTGATCACCGGCGTCCTGGTGCAGGAGCGCGACGAACTGGTGTCGCTGCCCGAGGAGCTGCCGGGATCGGTGTGACCTGATCAGTGTGCGAGGCCGGGGGCGCAGAGACCCTCGAGCTCCTGCACGATGATGCGGTCACGGTTCGCGTAGGTGACCTCGTTGGCCGGGTCGGGGCGCAGCTTGAACGTGCGGAAGCTCATGTCGGTGGTGTCGACCGACAGGATGCGGCCGATGAGCGGCTCACCGATGCCGAGGATGACCTTGATGACCTCGAGCGCCTGGATGCTGCCCACGATGCCGGGCAGCACGCCCAGCACACCGGCCTCGGCGCAGCTGGGGGCCAGCTCGGCGGGCGGCGGCTCGGGCACCATGTCGCGGTAGGTGGGGCCCTGCAGCGGGTGGAACACGCTGACCATGCCCTCGAACCGGAAGATGCTGCCGTGCACCACGGGGATGCCCAGCTTCACGCTGGCGTCGTTGAGGAGGTAGCGGCTGGGGAAGTTGTCGGCGCCATCGACGATGACGTCGTAGCCGCTGATGATGTCGATGATGTTCGACGCATCGAGGCGGGTGTCGTAGGTGACCACGTTGACGTCGGGGTTCAGCAGCGTGAGGGTCTTCTTCGCACTGTCGACCTTGCGGTCGCCGACGCGGTCGAGGTTGTGCAGGATCTGGCGCTGCAGGTTGCTGGCGTCGACCTCGTCCATGTCGACGATGCCGATGGTGCCCACGCCGGCAGCGGCGAGGTACAGGGCCGACGGCGAACCGAGGCCGCCCGCACCGAGCATCAGCACCTTCGCCCCGAGCAGCTTCGCCTGGCCCTCGGTGCCCACCTCGGGCAGCAGCAGGTGGCGCATGTAGCGGTGCTTCTGGTCGGCGGTGAGGACCACCGGGGTCTTCCACGCGCGGCCTTCGTCCTTCCACTTGCCGAACCCGCCGGCCATGGACACGACGTCGGTGTAGCCGAGCTCCTGGAGGGTCTTCGCGGCGAACGCGCTGCGCACGCCACCGGCGCAGTACACGACCACCGAGGCGGTCTTGTCGAGCAGCTTGCCCTCCACCTGGGCCTCGAGGTGGCCGCGAGGGATGTGGAGTGCGCCGGGCAGTGCACCCTGGTCGTACTCGTCGGGCTCGCGCACGTCGAGCACGAGCGAACCCTTCGCGATGAGGTCGGCGGCACCGGCGGTGTCGACTTCGGTGATCTCGGCCTTGGCGGCGGAGAGGAGGTCACGGAACGTTGCCATGGCAAAAGACTACCGGATCAGTCGGGATTCGCACACAGGGCCGGAATGGTCTCCGACAACGGCCCGAGCAGCAGCCGATCGGCGAACCGGTCCATCTTCGTCGGCTCACCGTTCGCGATGATCACCTTCGCACCGGCACTCTTCGCGCGCGGCACCACGTTGGCCGCCGGGAACACCGACAACGACGAACCGGCGGCGACGAGCAGGTCGCACCGCTCGGCCGCCGCGAGTGCAGCCTCGATGACCTCGGGCACGAGCGCCTGGCCGAACGAGATGGTGTCGCTCTTCAGGATGCCGCCGCACAACTCGCACGGTGGATCCTCCTCCCCCGCCCGCACCCGGTCGAGCACCGACTGCATCGGGCGGCGGTCGTTGCAGCCCCAGCACCGCGACCAGCGCATCGTGCCGTGCACCTCGATCACCTTGGCGGGATCGTGGCCGGCGCGTTGGTGCAGTTCGTCGATGTTCTGGGTGACGAGTGCCAGCAGCTGCCCGCGTCGCTCGAGTTCGACCAGCGAGTGGTGCGCCACGTTCGGCTGCGCCTCCCACGTGGTGGAGGTGAGCCGGTTGCGCCATGCCAGCTTCCGCAGCTCGGGGTCCTCGAGGTAGTGCTGCAACGTCGACGCCTTCTCGGCCGCCGGGTTCTTCGTCCACACCCCGTTCGGGCCACGGAAGTCGGGGATGCCCGAGTCGGTGCTGATGCCGGCACCGGTGAGCACCACGATGCGCTGCGCCGCCTGCACCCACTGCGCCGCCACGGAGAGATCGTCCATGCCGTCCAGTGTGCCCAAGGTGGCATGGCGTGTCGACGTGGAACGACGGTCACCGAGCGTTCATCTTCTCGGCCTCATCTCGCCGGCGTCTCGGGACGATCAACACAGTGCAGGACATCAATGCCACAGAACGCCCACCGGCGCACGGGAGCGCACCACCATGAAGACCTCGATCCACCTCACCGCCACCATCGCAGCGACCGTCATCACCATCGGCACGGCCGGCATCGCCGTGGCGTTGCGTGCCGACGACGTGCGGGTCGGCCGACCGACGATCACCCGCGTACGCGACGACGACCGGGACGACGAGCGCGGCGCCACATCGCGCTGCCTCGCCCCGTCGCCGACACCTCCGACGAGCCCCAGCGCCAACGGTGACATGGCCCAGACCATCACCGTCACCATCGAACGGACCACGCTGCTCCGCGTCGATCGGCGGAACCGCATCACGGCTGCGGCCACGAACACCGGTTGCCGGCCGAGCAACGGCGACCGCGTGTACCTGATCTCGCCGTCGGGCACCTACACCGAGGTCACCGACGTCGACCTCGACGACATCGACTGGAAGGGCTCGTTCCGCACCATCGGCGGGTTCGAGCGGCAGTCGGGCAGGGCACGCCTGGACGATCGCGACCACTGAGCGACACAGAAGTTGGTCAACTCCGGACGGTTCCGTGCCGATGAAAAGAGTGAGCACCACACCACGCCGGACACGCCGGCAGGTGCGCCTCGGCGGAGGGAAATGTCATGGGACGCGTTGCGTTCACGACCAGATCGATCTTGGCGACCGCGCTCGCGGCCGTCGTCCTCACAGCGACCGGCGCCGCGTTCGCCGCGTCGACAGGCACCTCCCTCCCGCCTGTCGTGCAGCAACGCGAGCTGCCGGCGCTGCGAGAAGTCACGCCGTGCTGGGGCGGCACGGACACCATCCTCGACACGGAGGGCGGGGATGCCGCCGTCACGCCGGTGGTACTGCGCGTCGAGCCCACGGCGCTGCTGAAAGTGGCCGCCGACGGCACCGTGCTGGCGGCCGAGACCAACACCGGCTGCGCACCGCGACCGACCGACCTGCTGTACGTGGTGGCCGACGACGGTTCGCTCACCCCGGCAGAGGGCATCGATGTCGCCGCGGTGGCCTGGACCGGCGACTTCACCCAGTTCGGGTTCATCCCGCAGGGCTGAGCCGGACGGATTCTGCCGATCGCGGCAACTCGCCGTCCTCAGTGTGGTGACGACCCCCTCCCGTCGCATCACTCGAAGGGATCCGCATGGCCGCATCGGACTTCACCCCCACCGACCCCACCCTGATGGTCGTGCCCTGGCACGACCCCGTGGTCGACGACCTCGGCTTCGACGTGCGCTCGTGTTACGTCGAGCAGTTCTGGCTCGGGGTACTGGGTCCGAGCGCAATGTGGGCGCTACGGCGCCTGGTCGCGGGGCTCGACCGCTTCCCACTCGGCTACGAGCTCGACCTCGACGAGACGGCGCACGAACTGGGCCTCTCGTACTCCACCGCCACGTCGAGCACGTTCGTGCGGGCGCTGCAACGGTGCGTGATGTTCGGCGTCGCGCAACCCATCGCCGACGGGCTGGCCGTGCGCCGGCGACTGCCACCGGTGGCGGCGCGCCACCTCGCGCGCATGCCGGTGGCGTTGCAGCAACAGCACCGCACGTGGACTGTGCGCCGCACCGATCTGGACGACCTGACACGTGGGATGGCGCTCGCCCAGGCGATGGTGGCTGCAGGCGACGACCCGGAGGTGCTCGAACGTCAGTTGTTGGCCGTCGGCGTCTCGCCCGCCGCGGCCATCGAGGCCGCGGAACGGGTCAGCGCGTGAGCGCCGCGATCACTTCGCGAACGACAGTGCGAAGTCGATGAGCAGACGGGTGCCGAAGCCGGTGGCGCCACGCGACAACCAGCCGTCGTCGCCGTCGACCGCCATCGGGCCGGCGATGTCGAGGTGCGCCCACGGCACGTCGCCGACGAACTCGCTGAGGAACAGCGACGAGGTGATCACACCGCCGTACGGGCCACCGATGTTGCGCATGTCGGCCACGTTGCTGTCGAGCAGCTTGCGATAGCTCTTCTCGAGCGGCAGCTGCCAGATGCTCTCGTCGGTGGCGGTGCTCGAGGCCCGCAGCCGGTCGACGAGCGCCTGATCGTTGCCCACCACGCCGGCCATCTTCATGCCCAGCGCCACCATGCACGCGCCGGTGAGGGTGGCGATGTCGACGATGGCGTCGGGACCGTCCTCCACCGCCAGCGACAGGCCGTCGGCCAGCACCAGGCGGCCCTCGGCGTCGGTGTTGTGGATCTCGGCGGTCTTGCCGTTGCGGAACGTGAGCACGTCGCCCAGCTTCAGCGCCGAACCCGACGGCATGTTGTCGGTGCACATCAGGTAGCCGGTCACCTTCGTGCGGCACTTCAGCGCCTTCAGCGCTCCCATCGTGGCCAGTACGGCGGCGGCACCACTCATGTCCATCTTCATCGCGATCTGTCCGTCGCTGGGCTTCAGGCTGAGACCGCCCGAGTCGAACATCACGCCCTTGCCCACGAGTGCGACGTGACCCTGCGGGTTGCGCGGCGTGTACGTGAGGCGCACCATGCGCGGCGGCTCGGTGCTGCCGCGGTTCACACCCAGCATGCCGCCGCAGCCCATGGCGGCGAGCTGGTCCTTGTTGAACACCTCCACCTCGAGCCCGGTGGCCTTCGCCACCTCGACGGCCTTGTCGGCGATGTGGCGAGCGTTCATGTGTGCCGGCGGCGTGTTGGCCAGGTCGCGTGCCAGGTACGCCGCGGCGGCAGTGACGGTGCCACGCTCGGCGCCGGTGGCCACACCCTTGGCCCGCGCCTCGCCGGCGGTGAGCACCAGTTCGGTGAGCGCCGTGGTGTTGGGGGTCTTCTTGATGCCGGCGTAGCGGTAGGCCGCCAGCAGGCCACCCTCGGCGACGGCCTGCGCGGCCGTGGCCGCATCGACGCCCGGCAGGTCGGCCAGCGACGTGCTCACCACTGCGTGCTTCGACGCAGCGCGCACCAGGGCGGCTGCTGCGTTGCGCAACACCTGCGGCGTGAGGGCCGCCGCGTCCCCGATGCCCACGGCCACCTGGGTGGGGCCGGTGGCAGCGGGCAGCACCAGTGTCTGGCCGGCCTTGCCCTCGAACCCGTGGGCGGCCAGCGCGGCACGGCTGAGCCCGAGCGAGCGGGGCACGGCGCCCGAGTTGGCCACGGGCACGCCGACGGCGTTGGCGGACTTGGGGGTGGTGCGGGCGGTGGTGACGATGGCGGTCATGGGCGACAGTCTGCCGGTCGCACGACCACCGGGCCACCCCCGACGTGCGTTCCTCCGTTGCGTCTGCAATCATCAGCAGTTCGCTCGACGTGGACGGAGTACGGGAATGCTGCAACGTCATTGGAAGAAGATCGTCATCGGCATCGTGGTCCTCGCGGTGCTCGTGCTCGGCGGCTCCTTCATCTACGCCAAGTTCATCAACCAGGCCGACGACGAGTTCAACAACGACGACGTGCTCGACCGGCTGAACGGCACCACCACCGTGGTGGTCGACACCACCGGTACGCCCGACACGGCCACCGGCCCCACCGAACCAGCCGAGTCCACCACCACGACACCCGCCGACACCGGCGTCGACGGCACCTGGACCATCGGCGCCGAGAGCGAGGTGGGCTACCGCGTCGACGAGACCATCAACGGCTTCGCCACCACCGCGAACGGCCGCACGAACGCCATCACCGGCACGTTCGTCATCGCCGGCACCAGCGTGGAGTCGGGCGACTTCACCGTCGACATGACCACGTTCAAGAGCGACGAGAGCCGCCGCGACGGTCAGTTCAACGGTCGCATCATGTCGGTCGACGAGTTCCCGACCTCGACGTTCGTGCTCACCCAGCCGATCGAGTTCGGCGAGATCCCGGCCGACGGCGTCACCATCACCGCCAGCGCCACGGGCGACCTCACGCTGCGCGGCATCACGAAGCCGGTCACGTTCGACGTGCAGGCCACGTTCGCCAACGGCCGCATCGGCGTGCTGGGTCAGATCCCGGTGGTGTTCGCCGACTTCGGCATCCCCAACCCGAGCATCGCCACCATCGCCACCGAGGACAACGGCCTGCTCGAGTTCGTGCTCATCTTCGACCGCGCCACCTGACGGATCACACGGAGGGCTGCGAACGAGCCCACGCGTCGGCCAGCGCGGCGTACTTGCCGCCCACGGCCATCAGTTCGTCGTGCGTGCCCAGCTCCACCAGCCGCGCGTGGTCGATGACGGCGATGCGGTCGGCGCGCCGCACGGTGCTGAGGCGGTGCGCCACCACGATGACGGCACGGCCCTCCATCAGCCGTTCGAGCGCGCGCTCCACCACGGCCTCGGTGCCGGGGTCGAGGTTGCTGGTGGCCTCGTCGAGCACCAGCACCGCAGGGTCCACCAACGCGGCGCGGGCCAACGACACCAGTTGCCGCTCCCCCGCCGACAGGCGTGAGCCGCGTTCGCGCACCTCGGTGTCGAGCCCTTCGGGGAACTCCTCGAACCGTTCCAGCGCGCCGATGGCCGTGAGCGCCTCTGCCACGTCGTCGTCGGTGGCGCCGGGGCGCGCGATGCGGATGTTGTCGCGGATGGTGCCGCCGAACAGGAAGCCCTCCTGCGGCACGACCACGACGCGCTCGCGCAGCGCGGCGAGCGACACCAGGCGCACGTCGACGTCGCCGTAGCTGACGTGCCCGGTGGTGGGGTCGTAGAGGCGGGACAGCAACTTGGCGAGCGTGCTCTTGCCGGCACCGGTAGGGCCGACCAGCGCGAGTCGCTCGCCCGGCTGCACGCTGATCGACACATCGTGCAGCGCCGGCCGGTCGGTGCCGTCGTAGGTGAACGTCACGCCGTGCGCCGACAACTCGCCTTCGGCAGGCAGCTCGACCGGGCGCGGGTGCTCGGCCACATCGGGCTCGGCGTCCATCAACCCGTACAGCTTGTGCAGCGACGCGGCGGCGCTCTGCACCGTGTTGTACAGCTGCGACAGCTGCTGCACCGGCTCGAACAGGTTGCCGAGCAGCAGCACGAACGCGGCCACGGTGCCGAACGCAACGGACCCGTTGTGCACCAGGAAGCCGCCCACACCGACGACGAGCGCGATGGAGGTGATGCCCGACCACTCCACCAGCCCGAAGTACCAGGTGCTCACCTTGACGCTGCGCAGGTGGCTGCCGTAGAGCGCCCGGTTCGAGGTCACGAACCGGCGGTGCTGCTCGGCCTCACGGCCGTAGGCCTGGATGACACGCACCCCGGTGATGCCCTCCTGGAGGTTGCCGAGGTTCGTGCCCACGCGTTCGCGCACGTCGAGGTACGCCACGTTCGACTGCCGCTGGAACCGCACGGAGGCGAACCCCAGCACCGGTGCCACGAACAGCAGCACCATCAACGTGAGCTGCCAGCTCATCACGGCCATCAGGATGAGTGTCATCACCAGCAGCAGACCGGCGGCGATGAACTGCAACAGGCCCCACTGGATGAGCTCGCCCATGCTCTCGATGTCGGCGGTCATGCGGCTCACCAGCACGCCGGCCTTGTTGCGGTCGAAGAACGCCATCGACTGCGCCTGCAGCTTGTCGAACACCGTGACGCGCAGGTCGCGCAGGAAGCCTTCGCCGGCGCGGTTGATGGCCAGGTACTGCAGTCGACCCACCACGTACCCGACGACGACGGTGACCAGATATCCCGCCACGGCGATGTTGAGCGCCTTCGCGCTGCTCTCGCCGATGCCGTGATCGAGGCCGAACTTCACGAACACGGGGCCCGCCACCGTGGCCGCCGTGGACGCACACACCAGTCCGATCGCCCAGTAGATGGTGCGCTTGTACGGCTGCGCGAACTGCAACGACCGACGGAGCACCCGACCGGTCTCGGCGCGATCGAGGCGGTCCTCGTCGCTGATGGCACCTCCGGCCCACATCAGCCACTCACCTCCGCATCGACGTCGTCGTCCTCCTCCATCAACGCCGCCAGCACCTCGCGGTACCGCTCGTTGGTGGCCAGCAGTTCGTCATGAGTGCCCGTTGCAGCGACCCCACCGTCGTCGAGCAGCACCACGGTGTCGGCCAACGCGATGGTGCCCGGGCGGTGTGCGATGACGATGGTGGTGCGACCGGTCATCACGGTGCGCATCGCCTCGCGGATCTCGTGCTCCTTCGACGGGTCGACGGCGCTCGTGGCGTCGTCGAGGATGAGCACCCGAGGGTTGGCGAGGATGGCGCGAGCCAGCGCGATGCGTTGCCGCTGGCCGCCGCTGAGCGAGTAGCCGCGTTCGCCGATCATCGTGTCGTACCCATCGGGCAGCGCCACGATGAAGTCGTGCGCGCCCGACAGCCGGGCTGCTGCCTCCACGTCGGCGAGGTCGGCATCGGGGCGGGCGAACGCGATGTTCGCGCCGACGGTGTCGTGGAACAGGAACGTGTCCTCGAACACCACCGACACCTCGCGGCGCAGTTCGGAGAGCCCCAGATCGCGCACGTCGACCCCGTCGACGAGCACCGCGCCGGCGTTGGCGTCGTAGAAGCGGATGAGCAGGCGCGCCACGGTGCTCTTGCCGCTGCCCGTGCCACCCACCACCGCCACCGACGCGCCGGCGGGGATGTCGAGGTGGAAGTCGCGCAGCACCGGCGACTCGGTGCTGTAACCGAATGCCACGTGGTCGAACGACACCGCACCGACGGCGTCGCCCTGTGGCAGCGAACGCGGCTCGGCAGGGTCGGCCACCGCACGCACCGTGCTGAGCACCTCGTTCACGCGCAACAGGGCCGCGGCGGCACGCTGGCCGAACGCCACGGTCATGCCCAGGTTGCGCAACGGGAAGATGAGCAGACCGATGTACTGCATGAACTCCAGCATCTGGCCTTCGCTCATGTCGCCGTTCAGCACCCGGTGGCCACCCAGCGCGAGCACGGCGAGCAGACCGAGGTTGGGCAGCAGGTCGAGCGCCGGCAGGAAGGCGCTGCGCACCTTGGCGGCCTGCAGCGAGACGGTGCGGATGTCGTCGGCCTCGGTGCGGAGACGCTTCGCCGTCACTTCGTGGGCGCCGAAGCCCTTGATGACGCGTACGCCGCTCACGCTCTCCTCCACCACCGTGGCGAGCTGCGCCTGTTCCTGCTGCACGGCCAGCACCGCCGGGTGGATGCGACGTGAGAAGCGAGTGGCGAGCACGTTGAGGAACGGCAGCGGAGCGAGGGCCACCAGCGCCAGCATCGGCTGCTGCACGAACAGGATGACCACGATGGCCGACACCATCGCGAGGTTCGACGCAGTGATGGGGATCATCACCACGAAGCCCTGGATCTGCAGCAGGTCGCTCGAGGCACGACTCATCAGCTGACCCGTCTGCGTGTGGTCGTGGTAGGCGACATGCAGCCGCAGGATGTGGCCGAACAACTGCTCGCGCAGCTTGGTCTCGGTGAGGCGACTCTCGCGGAACGCGAACCACCGCCGCCACGCGGTGAACACGCCCGCGATGACCGCCATGACCGCGATGAGGCTCGACCAGAACACCAGCGAGCCGCTGCCGAGGATGGCCCGGTCGACCGCCAGGCTGGTGAGCTTCGGCACCGCCACCTTCCCGGCGCTCCACAGGATGCCCACCACCATGCCGGCGAGCAGACCCGCCTTCTGCTCGGCGAGCATCGCCCGCAGCAGCTTCCATCCACCGGCACCGGGTGTCGGCTGTGCGCGCGTCCCGGACCGTTTCCCCACGACGTCGACCTTACGCCCGCGGTGTCGTTCCCGGAGAGCCGAATACCTCGGACCCGCCGGGTTTCTGGGCGTGATTCGTCCCGGTTCGGCATCTGGGCGCGATTCGTCCCGGAAACCGGGAAGAATCACGCCCGGTATGCGTGGATTCCGGTCGAGGCAGCGGGTGGCGGCAGCCACCTTCGGCGTGCTGGTCCTCGCGGCCTGCACCAGCGACGAGGCCGGTCGGGAGCAGTGCGGCGCCGGTGCGTCCTGCTCGACGACGCCGACCGTGTTGGCGACACCACCGCCGATCGTCGGCGACGCGCCGCTCACACTGCGGCTCGAGCCGGCCAGTGTGCCCGCGGGCACCTCCACCGTCGCGGTGAGCCTGGCCGCGACCCGCACGACCGACGACGTCATCGGGCTGGCCGCCGGCCTCGCCTCCTGGGACGGCGAACGATGGGTCGAGGCACAGCCGTTGCTGCTCTGCACCGGCGACCGCTGCCCCATCACCGAACTGCCCGACGACGCTGCGGTGCCGAGCCTGGGCCTGACGGCGGCACCGGGAGCACCTACTGCACTCGGCCTGCTGTCGGTCGGCGAGCTCACGCCCGGCTGGTATCGCATCGAGGTCGCCGGGGCGACCGCCGCGATGCTGCACGTCACCGCCGGCGAGGCGTGACGTCGATCTGCCAGCAGGTCGGACCGGGGACATCACCACGCCGAATACCATCACCGCATGGGCTTCTTCTCGTGGGTGTTCGTCGGCCTCGTCGCGGGGCTCATCGGTCGATGGGTGACGCGTGACCAGAAGTCGGGCTGCCTCTACACCGTGGCCATCGGTGTGCTCGGCGCGGTCATCGGCGGGTGGCTGATGCAGGCCATCGACCACAAGGGCGTCACCGAGTTCGGCATCCGCTCCGTGCTGGTCGCCGCGCTGGGTTCGATCCTGTTGCTGCTGGTGTTGCAGGCCATCGCCGGCCGCAAGCAACGCCGCTGACGGCCGGCATCAGCCGCCGAGGAGGGTGCGGACCCGATCCTTCGGTCGGCCGATGATGGCCTTCTTCTTCGTCACCACGACCGGGCGCTGGAGCAGCTGCTTGTGCTTGACGAGCAGGTCGACCACCTGCTCGTCGGTCTGCGCATCGGCCTCCGTGAGGCCCAGCTTGGTCCACATGCTGTCACGACGCACCAGGTCGGTGACCGGGTCCTCGAGCTTGGCGATGATGGAGCGCAGCGTGGCGGCATCGGGTGGCGTCTTCAGGTACAGCACGATCTCGGCATCGACACCGAGTTCCTTCGCAATGCTCACGGCATTGCTGGAGGAGTTTCAATTCGGGTTGTGGTAGATGGTCACGTCGGCCATGCCCCGACCATAGTGCGCCCGGCCGCGGATCGTCCGTTCCCGCAACGATGTGACACCCCTGCCGTACGGTCCACCGCACGGCTTCCCCCCGTTTCGTCCCACCGGCAACCGGTGGGTGCTCCTGGAGGACGCCATGCATTCCATCCGCCTGCGCCGGCCGATGCCCATCCGTTGTGCCGACGACGCCATTTTCCTGCTCAGCCGGGCCATGCGGCACCCGCTCGAGTACGAGACCCTGGCCTTCTTCCTCGGCCACCACGAGCTCGGCGGCCGGGTCGTCGCGGTCACCGGCACCACTCGACCCGACATGCTCTTCGGCGTGCTCGACGTGATGTGCGTCGCCGCCAGCGAGGTGCCACGAGCCAACCGGCTGGTGATGGCCAGCGTTCGTCCTGATGGCGGGGTGCTCCCGGGCGACGTCGATCGATGGCTGGAGGCCAGCGCCCTCTGCGAGCTCTCCGACATCGAGCTCGTGGAGTGGTTCGTCATCGGGCCACACGGTCCCGAGTGCCCGCGAGCGCTGCTCGGCGAGCCCGAACGCTGGCCCCGATGAGCCGGCCGTCAGCCCGCCGCGCGGCGCTGTGCGGGGCTCAGCCGCAGCCCGGCCGCCCGCAGGCGCCGCACCAGTTCGCGGCTCGGGGTGGGCACCGCGCCGCGGGCCACCATCTCGTCGTAGTACTCCTCGGGCACGTCGTAGTGGTCCCCGTGGAAGCCGCGACGCGGAATGCCCACCGCCTCGGCGAACGCGTGCAGCTCGTCCAGGCTCTCGTCGCTCACCAGGTGGCTCCAGGTGCGACCGTGCAGGTGCCAGCGCGGCTCGTCGATCAACACCGTCATCCCGCCATACCATCACACCATGAGCACCCCCGAGGCAGCACTGCGCTCCACGTGGCACCAGTTGGCCGGCGGCCACCACCTCGACGTGCTCGACCACCTCCTCGCCCGGCACCGCGAGCCACATCGCCGCTATCACACCGCCACCCATGTGATGTGGGTGCTGCGCCACATCGACCACATCGTCGCGGCCGGCGTGCCCGACGACGTCGACCTGGGCGCGGTGCGGCTCGCGGCGCTGTGGCACGACGCGGTGTACGACCCCACCCGATCCGACAACGAGGCGGTGAGTGCGCAGTTGGCGGTCGATGCCGCCATCACGTTGGGCTGGCCTGTCGAACGCGCCGAGTCGGTGCGCCGGCTCGTGCTGGCCACCGCCGGGCACCGACCTGCCGCAGCCGACGAAGCGGTGCTGGTCGATGCCGATCTGGCCATCCTCGGTGCCGAGCCGAAGGACTATGCGGCGTACGTGCAGGGCGTGCGCGCCGAGTACGCACACGTGCCCGACGATCAGTGGCGGGTGGGACGCGCCGCCGTGCTGCAGCAGTTCATCGACGCGCCCGTGCTGTTCCACACCGAGGTGGTCCAGCGCGAGCGCGGTGCACGGGCGCGGGCCAACCTCGCAGCCGAGATGGCGTCGTTGCGCTGACCCGGCTCAGTGCGCGCAGGCGCACGCGCCGCCGCAGCCGCCACCGCTGGGTCGCGGTGCCGCAGCCGGCGTACCGGAACCCGACGCGCCCACGCTGGCGAACACGCTCAGCATCCGCACCGCGCCCTCGTGGCCCTGCGGGCACGTGGCGGGGTCGGAGGCCTCGCTCATGGGACGACGCACCTCGAAGGTGTCGTCGCACTCCTTGCACTTGAACTCGTACAGCGGCATCGCTCCTCACTGTACCGCAGGCCTGTGGTTGACTGTCAGCCGTGAGCTCGGTCGCACCCCTCCCCACTCTCACTCCCGACACCGAGGAGGTCACCCAGACGGGTGAACCCACGGCGGCGCACATCGTGAAGACCGATCCGGGCGAGAACGCGGCGGCGAAGGTGTTGGAGGCGCGCATCTACGGCACACCCCTCGAGGCGCTGTGCGGCTACGTGTGGGTGCCCTCGCGCGACCCCAAGCAGTTGCCCATCTGCGAGGAGTGCAAGAGCATCTACGAGATGTACCGAGCCTTCAACGACGGACTCAACGAACGCCCCGAGGAATGAGCGAACTCGAAGGGCTGCGCATCCGCGAGGCGGTGCGCGCGCTGGTCCTCGACCCCGACGATCGCGTGCTGCTGGTGCGGTTCGAGTTCCCCGATGCGGGCACGCGGTGGGCGTTGCCAGGCGGCGGCCTGGAACCCGGCGAGTCCGACCACGACGCACTCCGTCGCGAACTCGACGAGGAGCTCGGCCTGGCCGACGCCGAGATCGGCCCGCACGTGTGGGACCGGCTGCACGTCATCCCGTTCATCGACGGCAAGTGGGACGGCCAACGCGAGCGCATCTACGTGGTCCGCACCCACGCCTTCGAACCCACGCCCCGGATGTCGTGGGACGAACTGCACGCCGAGTACTTGTTCGAGCTGCGTTGGTGGCACCCGCACGACCTGGCGGGTGGCCTGCCGGTGGCGCCGCGCCAACTGCACCTCCACCTCCACACGCTGTTGCGCGACGGCCCCCCGAATCGACCCGTCGACGTCGGCGTCTGACGAATAGGGTCGACGCCGTGCCCAGCCCGTCGACCATCGCCGCCTTCGCCGCGGCGTCGTTCATCCTGCTCATCATCCCCGGCCCGGCGGTGCTGTACATCGTGAACCGCAGCGTCAGCGACGGCCGGGAGGCCGGGCTGGCGGCAGTGGCAGGCCTCACGCTCGGCAACCTCGTGCACGCCGTGGCCGCCGCGGTGGGGTTGAGTGCCGTACTGGCCACGTCGGCCGCCGCGTTCAACACCGTCAAATGGCTCGGCGCCGGCTACCTCGTCTACGTCGGCGTTCGCACGCTCCTGCAGCCGCCCACCGAGATCGACCCCACGCAGCCAGGCGTGAGCCCGGTGAAGTCGTTCCGGCAGGGCATCGTGGTGAACGTGCTGAACCCGAAGGTGGCACTGTTCTTCCTGTCGTTCCTGCCGCAGTTCATCCAGCCCGAGCTCGGTCGACCCGGATTGCAGGCACTGGTGCTGGGCCTGGTGTTCGTGCTCATCGGCGCGTGCACCGACGGCACCTACTCGCTGCTCGCGAGCGCCCTGCGCGACGTGCTGCTGCGCGGTCGGGCGTTGCCGTTCGTGCGGCGGTGGGTGGCCGGCGCGGTGTTCATCGGGCTCGGCGTGGTGGCCGCCACGGCGTCGGCGTCGAGCGCCCGGAAGTCGTGACCGACCCCTCCCCCGAGGAACTCGACGAGGTCGCCGCGCGGCTCGCGGCGCTCGACCGTCGGGGCAGCAGCTGGACTCGGGCGACGTTGCGACTGATCGACCAGTACCCGGGCATCGCCATGTCGGCACTCGCCCGCCAGACCCGACTCGACCGAACGACGGTGAAGTCGAACGTGCAACGCCTGCTCGACCTGGGTGTGGTCGAGCGCGCCGGTACCGGCCATCGCCTCACATCGCTCGGTGCTTCGCTGTTGCGGACCCAGGGCTAGCTGGTTACCGTGCCCCGGGTGGCAGGTCCCATGTGCGTCGTCGGCGATTTCGCCTGGGACGTCCTCATCCGAACCAACAGCGAACTCCTTCGTGGCGGCGACACGTTCGGCGAGGTGATGCTCACCCCCGGCGGCAGTGCGGCGAACGTGGCCGTGTGGGCCAGCCGGGCGGGGCAGCCCACCGAGTTCATCGGCAAGATCGGCCGCGACCGGTTCGGCCAGTTGGCCCAGGAGGACCTCGAACGCGAGAAGGTCACCGCGCACTTCGTGGAGTCGGAGGCACACCTCACCGGTTCGGTGGCCGTGTTCGTCGACCACACGGGCGAGCGCTCGATGGTGTCGGGCCACGGGGCCGACTTCTACCTGCTGCCGTCGGAGCTGCCGAAGGCGCCCATCATGGCGGCGCAGCACCTGCACCTCACCGCGTGGTCGTTCTTCATCGATCCGCCCCGCGCTGCCGCCCGCACTGCCGCGCTGCTCGCGCAGCGGTCGGGCGCGACGCTGTCGTTCGATCCGGGTTCGTTCCAGATGATCGGCGAGATGGGCGTCGACCACTTCCTGTCCGTCACCCAGGACCTGGGCATCGACATCCTCCTGCCGAACAAGGAGGAAGGCACCATGCTGACCGGTGGTCTCACCGAGCCGGTGGAGATCGCCGCAGCGTTGGCCGAGCTGTACCCGAAGGCGCTCATCATGCTGAAGCTCGATGCCGACGGGGCGCTCGTGTACGAGCAGGGCAACGCCACGCACATCCCGGCCGGTACCAACAACCTGGTCGACGCCACGGGCGCGGGCGATTCGTTCGCCGGTGGCTTCCTGGCGCACTACCTCGAGCACCGCGATGCGGTGGCGGCAGCCCGTTTCGCCACCACCATCTCGGCATGGGTGATCGAGCACCTCGGCGCCCGGCCCGAGCCCGACGCCAAGCTCCGCGCCATCCTCACCCGCCGAACCTGAATCCGCCCGGCAGCGGCCGACGCCTCAGACGACGGTGGCGCGTCCCAGCCCGCTGACGAGTTGGTTGAGCGGGCCGAGTTCGCGGTGCTGCCACTCGGGCGAGTCGCGCAGCGCGGGCTCCGCACACGAGACGTGGAGCACCTCGGTGCCGAGACGCACGACCTGTTCGGTGTCGCGCAGCCGGCAGCCACACAGTCGGCAGGTCGTCGGCGTGTCCGTGCTCATGCACGCAGCCTGCTCCTCCGCCGCGCTGCCGTCAACGGCATCCGGCGCTCAGGCGTCGGCGCGGAGCCGCTCGATCACCGGGGCGAACGCGTCGATGTCGCGCACGGAGTAGTACGTGATGCCCCATCGGTCGCGGCAGCGGCGCAGATGGTCGGCGATCTCGTCGTGGGTGCCGACCGCCAGGAACGGCGTGGTGCGCGCATCCTCGAGGGAGAGCCCGTCGACGTCGGCCACCAGTTCGCGACGCACCGACTCCGCGTCGTCGGTGACATCGACCACCTGCACCAGCGCGTTCAACTCCACCGGTCTTTCACGACCCGCTTCGTTGGCACGGATGTGCGCCACGGTCGCGTCGAGGCGTTCGGCCTGCCAGCGCACCTCGTGGCGATGACCGTCGGGCAGGGTCTTGCCCAACATCATCAAGCCGATGATGTCGGCATGCCGCGCGGCGTGCGCCAACGCCACCTTGCCGTTCACCCCCGCCATGATGGGCAGACGGTCCTGCAGCGACCGCTGCGTGACGACCTCGGCAAGGTGGAAGTGCTCGCCGTCGGACGTGACGGTCTCGCCGTCGAACAACCGACGCAGGATCTCGATCGACTCGGCCAGCCGCGCCTTGCGCACCGCCGGCGGGTCGAACGGTAATCCCATCGCGGCGTACTCGGTGAACGAGTGCCCCGCCCCCATGCCCAGCTCCACGCGGCCACCGGTGAGATGGTCGAGGTTGGCGTACTCCATGGCCAGCAGCACCGG
Source organism: Actinomycetota bacterium (assembly GCA_005778215.1). Taxonomy (GTDB): domain Bacteria; phylum Actinomycetota; class Acidimicrobiia; order Acidimicrobiales; family Ilumatobacteraceae; genus UBA668. The sequence goes on from SXKB01000150.1 coordinate 23,764, forward strand.
GTGGTGGAAGTCGTTGTTGATGACGAGCGGGCCCACGCGCAACCTGGTGGTGGCCTCGGCCATCGCCAGCAACGGCAGCGTGGGACCCCACCCCGGGTTGAGGTGATCGAAGGTGTGGATCACGTCGAACCCGGCCGCTTCCGCCCGACGGGCCTGGTCGCGCAACTCATCGGGGGTACCGCCACGGGCCTGGTAGCCGAATCGGAACGGGAGCATCCCCCGACAGTAGAACGCCTTGTCCGAAATCCGCTCGCGGCGCAGCGGCAGCCGCCGTAGCCTCGACATCCGTGTCCACCACTGTCGCCGCACCGTCCACCTCGCACATGACGACGACGGACTGGGCTCGCTGGGCAGTGCCCGGCGCGGTGTGGGGCACGTCGTTCTTCTTCATCGCCGAAGCACTCGAGGCGTTCCCGGCCGCGCTCATCACGCCGATGCGCGTCCTGTTCGGGTTCCTCACGCTCGCCTGCTTCCCGGCGGCCCGCAACGGTCGAATCGAGAAGGTCGACCGCCCGCGAGTGGCGCTGCTGGGTGTGATCTGGATGGCCATCCCGTTGTCGTTGTTCCCGTTCGCCGAGCAGCACGTGTCGTCGTCGGTGACCGGCATGCTCAACGGCGCGACACCCATCTTCGTCACGGCCGTCGCAGCGTTCATGGCCCGACGTCTCCCCCGCCGTCAGGCCATCGTCGGCCTCACGATCGGGTTCCTCGGCGTGGTGCTCATCGCGTTGCCGTCGGGCGGCGGCGACAACTCGTGGTTCGGCATCGGCCTCATCTTCATCGCGCTCGTGTTCTACGGCTTCGCCCTCAACGTGGCCGTGCCGCTGCAGCAGAAGTACGGCAGCATCCCGCTGATGTGGCGGGTACAGGGGGTGGCCTTCCTCCTCACCGCGCCGTTCGCCGTGCCGACGCTCGACGACGTGGAGTTCACCTGGAGTGCGTTCGGCGCAATGCTGGCGCTCGGCACCCTCGGTACCGCCCTCGCATACGTCACCATGGCGGCCAACGCCGGTCGGTTGGGCAGCAGTCGTGCGTCGGCGAGCGTGTACCTCATCCCCGTGGTGTCGTTGCTGTTGGGCGCGTTCGTGCGGCACGAGTCGGTGCAGGTGCTGTCGATCGCCGGGTGTGCGGTGGCGTTGGTGGGCGCCTACCTGGCCACCAGTACCCGCCAGTACCTGTGATCGAACTCGATTGAGCGGGCCGGTGACCTAAGGCCCTGAACAGTGTCGTCCCAGGTCACGCATCATGAACGCGTGGCCGACACCGCTCGTCGCACCTCACTCCGCTCGTTGGAGGAACTCGCCATTGCGGCGATCGACGTGCTGCCTCGCGCCAGCGTGATGGTGTTCGATCGCGATCTCCGCTACCGCATCGTGCGGGGCGGCGCCCTCCGCGAACAGGGGGTCCTGCCCGAGCAGTTGGAGGGCCACCTCGCCGTCGAAGCCCTCGGCGCGCAACGCTTCGCGTTCTACGAGCCGATGTACCGCGCTGCACTCGACGGCGACGTCACGTTGCGCGAGATGCCGTCACTGCGCGGCGAACAGACCTTCCTCGTCCGTGTCGGGCCACTGCGCGACGCCGACGGCGAGTTGCTCGGCGGCGTGGCGATCGCAGTGGACATCACCGAGCAGAAGCAGGCGGAGCGGTGGCTCACCACCTTGGTGGACGGGGCACCCGACGCGGCGGTGGTCGCCGACGACCACGGTGTCATCGTGCTGGTGAACGAGCAGACGGTGTCGATGTTCGGCTACACCGCCGATGAACTCGTCGGCAAGAACGTGGACGAACTCGTGCCGGCCGAGCTTCGTCCGAGGCACGCCGAGCTGCGCAACGAACTCACCGCGTCCGATGGTTGGTCACGCTCGACGATCGACGTGACGGCATGCCGCAAGGACAACACCACGTTCCCCGCAGAGGTGTCGTTGAGCGTGTTGCGGATGGGCACGAGCCGATTGGTCTACGCAGCGGTGCGCGACATCTCGCAACGACTGCATCTGGAGGAGGAGTCGGCGTTCCTCGCCGCTGTGGTGCGCGAGAGCGACGACGCCATCATCGGAGGTTCCATCGACGGCCTGATCGTGAGTTGGAACCTCGGCGCCGAACGTCTCTACGGCTACCGCGCCGATGAGGCGATCGGTTGCTCCGCCACGATCCTGTCGCCTGACCCCGACTCCGACGAGATCCTCGACATCGTGCGGCGTGTGCGAGCCGGCGAACGGGTGAAGGTCACCGAGACGACGCGACGGCGCAAGGACGGATCCATCGTCGAAGTGGCGTTGTCGGTGTCGCCGGTGTCCGATGCACGTGGACGAGTGGTGGGTCTCTCCACCATTGCCCGCGACATCAGCGAACAGCATCGTTACCAGCGCCTGTTGAAGGACCTCGCCGAGCACGACGCACTCACGGGTGCGTTGAACGTGCGACGGCTCGACGCTGCGCTGGCCGAGCAGACGGCGTTGTGCCGACGTCACGGCGAGCACGCCGTACTGCTCAGCCTGGACCTCGACGACTTCAAGCACATCAACGACACCTTCGGCCACCATGCGGGCGACGTCGCCCTGAAGGACCTCGTCGCCACCGTGACCCCCCGCCTCCGTTCGAGCGACGTGTTCGCACGCATCGGCGGCGACGAGTTCGTGGCGCTGCTGCGGCACACCGACCTTGCCGCCGGCAGAGCGATCGCCGAGGACCTGCGGAGCCGCGTCGCCGAAGTGACCGTCGAGGGATCGGAGGGCGAGCTGCACCTGGCCGTGAGCATCGGCGTGGTGGCCATCGACGACTGCGCCGATGGCGAGGAGGCTCGTTCGCTCGCCGACGCAGCGCTGTACGCGGAGAAGGCGTCCCGCCACGAGCTCCCGCGTCGTCCGCCCGTGCGTTGACGTCAGCGGAAGTCGCGACTGGCGGTGCTGGCCGGCACCGCCAACGCGGTGAGTTCCTCGGCCACGATGTTGATGACACCTTCGGCGCGTTCGAGGCGGCCGCGCACCAGCAGTGCGGCGGCACCACGCGCCACCGTGCGATACCTCGCCCAGCACCCCTTCGACACCACCACGTTGATGAGCCCGGTCTCGTCCTCGAGGTTCATGAACGTGGTGCCCTGCGCGGTCATCGGCCGCTGCCGGTGGGTGACCACGCCCGCCACCAGCACCCGGGTGCGCGGCTCACAGTGCCACAGCCCGGCCGAGGTGACCACCCCGTGCGCGGCCAGTTGGTCGCGCAGGAACTGCGTGGGATGCCCGTTCGGCGCCACGCCGGTGGCCCACAGGTCGGCGACGGCAGTCTCCACCGGATCCATGCCCGGCAGCCGCGGTGCCTGCTGCCCCACCACCACCCCCTCCACCCGGTCGGGGCCCGACTGCACGGCGGCACCGACCGCCCACAGCGCGGCCCGACGTTCCAGCCCGAGGCATTCCTCGAACGCACCCGCGGTGGCCAACGCTTCGAGCTGGGCGAGGTCGAGCTCGGGCACCCGGCGCACGAGATCCTCCAGCGATGCGTACGGGCGACCGGTTGCGATGCGCTCGGCGAGTTCCTTGCCGATGCCGCGCACGCTCTGCAGCCCCAGCCGCACCGCCACTCCGCCCACGCTGTCGTCGCACGGTTCGAGCGTGGCCGCGGCCAGGGATCCGTTGAGATCGGGTGAGCGCACCACCACCCCGTGCCGGCGCGCGTCCTGACACAGCGTGTGCGGGCTCCAGAACCCCATCGGCTGCGCGTTGAGCAGCGCTGCGCAGAACGCCGCCGGTTCGTGGAACTTGATCCACGACGACGCGTACACCAGGTAGCTGAACGACACCGAGTGGCTCTCGGGGAAGCCGTAGTTCGCGAACGCCGCCATCTTCACGAAGATCTCCTCGGCCACCTCGCCGGTGATGCCACGCTCGGCCATCCCGTCGAACAACCGCTGCTTCAACCGCTCCATCCGTGCCCGGCTGCGCTTCGACCCCATCGCCTGGCGCAACTGGTCGGCCTCGGCAGGTGTGAACCCGGCGACGTCGATGGCCATCTGCATCAACTGCTCCTGGAACAACGGCACACCGAGGGTCTTGCCCAGGGAGTTCTCGAGCAGCGGATGCAGATAGGTGATCGGCTCCTGTCCGTTGCGGCGACGGATGTAGGGATGCACCGACCCGCCCTGAATGGGACCGGGGCGGATGAGCGCGACCTCCACCACCAGGTCGTAGAACCGGCGCGGCTTCAGCCGGGGCAGGGTGGCCATCTGCGCTCGCGACTCGATCTGGAAGACGCCCCCCGTGTCGGCCCGGCAGAGCATGGCGTACACGTCGTCCTCCTGCGGGATGGTGGCGAGGTCGACCTCGTAGCCGCGGTGCTCGCGGATGAGGTCGACCGCGTAGTGCAACGCGCTGAGCATGCCCAGGCCGAGCAGGTCGAACTTCACCAGGCCGGCGGCGGCGCAGTCGTCCTTGTCCCACTGCAGCACGCTGCGCCGATCCATGCGCCCCCACTCCACCGGGCACACCTCGATGACCGGCCGGTCGCAGATGACCATGCCGCCCGAGTGGATACCGAGGTGCCGTGGCGCGTCCTCGATCTCGGCCGCCAGTTCGAGCACGGCCTCGGGCCCGTCGTGGTCGGGCATCGACGCCGTGGTGGCCACCGTGCCCCACGCGTCCATCTGTTTGCTCCACGCATCCTGCTGGCCGGTGGCGTAACCGAGCGCCTTCGCCATGTCGCGCACCGACGAACGGGCTCGATACGTGATGACGTTGGCCACCTGCGCGGTGTGGTGGCGGCCGTAGCGCTCGTACACGTACTGGATGACCTCTTCACGACGATCGCTCTCGATGTCGAGGTCGATGTCGGGCGGGCCGTCGCGCTCGGTGGACAGGAACCGTTCGAACAGCAGCCCGAGCGACACGGCGTCGGCCTTGGTGATGCCGAGTGCGTAGCAGGCGGCGCTGTTGGCGGCGCTGCCCCGCCCCTGGCAGTAGATGTCGGCGCGGTTGCAGAACTCGACGATGTCCCACACGACGAGGAAGTAGCCGGCGAACCCGAGGTGCTCGATGACGTCGAGTTCGTGGTCGATGGTGCGCCATGCCCGCGCCCGCAGCGACAGGTCCTCGTGCGGCGCGGGCCGTTCGCCGTAGCGACGCCGACCGCCGGCCTCCACCAGCACGCGTAGGTACTGCATCTCGCTGAGCGGGGCACCGTCGGGGCCGGGCGGGCACGGGTACGGCGGCAGGCTGGGCGCCACCAACGACAGGTCGAACGCCGCCGCCCGTCCCACTTCGGCCGCGAGTTCCACCACGCCGGGATAGCGGGCGAACCGCCGCGCCTGTTCGCCACCGCTGCGCAGGTGGGCACCGGCCGACGCCGGCAACCACGGATCGAGTTCGTCGAGACTGCGTCGCGCCCGCACCGCCGCCACCGCCGTGGCCAAGCGGCGCTGCGCCGGCGTGGCGTAGTGCACGTTGTTGGTGGCCACCACCCCCACGTCGTGCCGTGCCGCCAGTTCGGCCAGGGCGTCGTTGCGCACGGAGTCCATCGGGTGGCCGTGGTCCCACAACTCCACCAACACCCGGTCGCGGCCGAACAGGTCGACGAGGTGTCGCAACTCGCGCCCTGCTGCCGCGGGCCCTTCGGCCACCAGCGCGGCCGGCACCGCGCCCTTGCGGCAACCGGTGAGCACCCAGCCGTGACCGCGCACGGCATCGGCGATGTCGAGCAGCCCGAACTGCGGCACCCCCTTCTCGCCGGCGAGGTGGCCGAGGCTCAACGCGCGGGCGAGCCGTGCGTACCCGGTGGGGCCGTCGGCCAGCACCACCAGGTGCTGGCCGTGGGGGTCGGGGGCGTGCGTGTCGGGCAGCATGCCGGTGGCCACCTGCTGCTGGGTGTCGGCCTCGGTGCGCGCTCGCCGGCCGGTGACACCCGGGGTGAGGGTGATCTCGGTGCCGAACACGGTGGGCAGCCCCACGGCTCGCGCCGCCTCGGCGAAGCGCACGATGCCGTAGAACCCGTCGTGGTCGGTGAGCGCCAACGCCTCCAGGCCCAGGCGTGCCGCTTCCTCCACCAACTGTTCGGGGTGCGACGCCCCGTCGAGGACCGAGAAGTTGCTGTGGCAGTGCAACTCGGCGTACGGCACGTGCACCGGGTCGGGCCGCCAGTGCGGCTGGGTGATGTCGGGATCGGGCTCGTACGGCTGGCGTTTGCGCCCCCACGCCGGCCCGTCACCGCCGGCGTTCCACGACGGCGAACCGGGGGCGCGCCCGTCCTTGCCTCGTCCGGACAGAAGTCGTTCGACCTCCGACCACGGCATCGACGGATTGTTGAACCCCATGGGAGTTCGCGACGATATCGAACACCTGTTCGACCCGCAAGAGGTCGATCACATCGCCCGGATCAGGGGGTCCAGCGGTATCGCACGTCGGGGCAACGTTCCTCGTTGCCCTGGCCGTCGGTGAACTCCTCGGCCACGAACCCGTGCCGCTCGTAGAAGCGCCGCGCGGCGCCGTTCGACTGGAACGCCCACAACTGCAACCCCTCGGCGCCACGCCGCTTGGCCAACTCCATGAACCGATCGCCGAGGCCGCGGCCCATCCACGACGGGTCGAGATAGAGGTGCTCGATCCACGAACCGTCGCGGTCGTGCGACAGCACCAGGAACCCGGTGATCACGCCGTCGAGGTCGGCCACCCACATGTCGGTGTGCCCCACCACCTCGTCGGCCATCCACCGTCGCATCGAGGCCAGGTCGTGCACGATGGGCACCTCGGGCAGGCCGAACAGCCGTGACCGCACGTACACGTGCACGCATTCGCGGGACTCGTTGGTGCGGGCCGTGCGCAGGGAGGGCTCGCCGGGCTGCAGGGCACGCAGCGCACCCTCGAGGCCCGGTTCGGTGGTGGCGATGGCCTGGTGCCACTGGAACCAGCGCACCTCCTGGCTCTCGGCCGGCGGCGGGGTGGGCGGCACGTGCGGCGCTTCCACCAGGTAGCGCACGTCGAGATGGGTGTGCTTGCGCGGCCCCGGGTGCACGTCGACGTGCACGAGCACCGGCCCACCCTCGGGGAACGACACCGGCAACCCGGTCTCCTCCCCCGCTTCACGCAGCGCGCCGTCCCACGGCTGTTCACCGTCGTCGACATGACCCCCCGGCTGCAGCCAGAGGCCGAGCCGTTTGTGCTGGTGGAGCAGCACACGACTGCGGTCCGTGGTCACGAGGATGGCCGAACCGGTGACGTGCACCGGGCTCGCGGTCTCCGAACAGGGCCGTTCGAGCCCCTCGTAGAGGCGCTGGAAGTCGACCATGGCCTGCCGTTCGCGGGCATCCACCGGGCGGCGGGCCGCCACGGCGGCGAGGAGGTCGAGACGGTCGTCGGGCATCACCCCACCGTAGGCCGTGTGTCGTCGACCCACGTCAGTGATCGTGCACGACATCGTCAAAATCACCGCTTCAGTCCCCTTCGGAACGCGCCGATAGTGACTTCGAACGGTGCAGTTCCGGCAAACCGGCCGGGCTGGAGCACCCCGAGGCGGAAGAACTGCAACTATGGAACCCGACGCACAACTCGCTCCCCGAGTGCTGCTGGCCGTGGGCGACCCGAACCTTCGGCGCATCGCCTCCTCTGCCCTGCGTTCACGTGGTTACTCCGTGAGCGCCACCACCGAGGAAGACGCTGCACTGACCCTCGCCCGCTCGTTCTCCCCCGACGTGGTGATGGTCGACCTCGAACTGCCCAGCCCCGAAGGCGGCAACCTGTTCGACACGATGCGCGCCCTCACCGACGCCTACATCGTCGGCATTGCATCCCCCGATGCCGACAATGCCCGCATCCGCGCCCTGCGCGCCGGCGCCGACGACGTGGTGTCCGCCGACCTCAACCCCGACGAGCTCGCCGCCCGTTGCCAGGCGCTGCTGCGCCGGCCGCGCCAACTGCACGCCCGCTGGGATCCGATGCAGGCCTCGGTCATCAGCCTCGGTCCGCTCACGGTGGACGTGGGCCGCAAGGAGATCCGCGTGCACGACGCCGACGTGCCGGTCACGCGCATCGAGTTCGCGCTGTTCGAGCAGCTCTGCCGCCGTCCTGCCGAGGTGTGCTCGCGCACCGAGCTGCTGGAAGAGGTGTGGGGCCCGAACTGGGTGGGCGACACCCATGTGGTCGACGTGCACCTCAGCAACCTGCGCCGCAAGCTGCAGCAGCGGGCGCCCGAGCTGCGTTTCATCCACACCGTGCGCGGCGTGGGCTTCCGTCTCAGCAACGATCTGTTGCGTGCCGCCGAGCACGATCACGATCACGAGGACGACGGCCACGAGCTGATCTCGGCCTGAGTTCGTCCACCGCCCGGGTGGCGCGATGACCCGTTTCGGACCCACGGGTGTGAAACCCGTCAGCGATGACGGGAAACGGACCCGTGGGTGGGGAACCCGTCAGGGATGTCGGGAAACGGACCCGACGTGTGGGCGGGTGCGGGTCAGCGGTACTCGGCGGTGAGCCACCAGCGGCCGCGCTCGACGCCCACCAGCAGCAGTCGCCCCGATCGGGTGAGCAGTTGGAAACGGGCGGTGCGCCGCGCTCGGGCAGGGTCCCACCAGCGTTCGTCGACGGGCCACGGCCCGGCCCACGACTGCACCGCCTCCGCCGAGCCGCCCATCTGCACGGTGACGGGTGCGGCCGACACCGTGCCGCGACCGCTGACCGCGACCGCGGCGCCCGCGGCGTCGAGCACCTCGATGGCCCGCGCCGGCGCGTGCACCACCGCGGGCGACGGTGCCGGCAGGCTGCCGGGCCACGGCGTGCCACGGTCGGCGAGCCGCTCGGCCGGATCGACAAGGTCGGCCGTGGCCGCCGCCACCCAACGATGCGAGTCGTGCGGCTGGCGACCGCCGTGCACCGCCGGCACCAGCACCTGCTGCTCCCCCGCCAGCGCCACCAACCGGGCCACGGCGCGCACCGCCCAGTCGTCGGCCTGTGTGCGGCCGCCCCACAGGCCGAGTTGCACCCCGTCGTCGCCGCGCACCTCCACCGGGTCGAGGCGCAGCAACGCCACCCCGGCGGTGAGATCGTCGAGTTGCACCCACGCGTCGAGTTGCCACCGCACCCGTTCGACCATCGCCGCCACGCTGAGCCCGCTGCTGCGATGCCAGTGCCGTTCGGTGCGTTCGCCGTGCTCGGTCTCGGCCACCACCTGCAATCGGGTGCACACCCGGCCGTCGGCGGCCAGTGCGCCCACCAGTTCCTCGGCCAGTTGCCGGGCGACGAACACGAGCGCATCGGTGTGCTGCACCGGCGGTTCGAACACCCGCTGCGCGTGCAGGCCGCTGGGCGGGTCGTGCGTGCCGGGCAGGCGATCGTCGCCGCCGGCGGCGATGCGGTGGGCGAACGCACCGAGTGGGCCGAAACGGGCCGTCACATCGGCGGCCGGGAGCGCCGCAAGGGCGCCGAGCTGGTGCAGCCCGAGGCGGTGCAGCAGATGGACGAAGTCGGCCGGCACGCCGGCCACCTCGGTGAGCAACGACACGGGCAGCCCGCGGAGGAACTCGGCCGTCGCAGCGCCCCCGGCCGACACCACGGCGGGCGCGCCGGCCGCAGCGGCGCGGCGGGCGGCGATACCGGCAGCGAACCGACCGTCGGCCACGCCCATGCCGAGCGAGCCGACGGCCGCCAGTGACCGGCCCATGGCCTCGGCGGCCGTGGCCGTCACCTTCGCCGCCATCGACGCCTCGCCACCGAAGTAGCGGGCCGGACCGCGAGCCACGAACGTGAGCGTGCCGGGCTCGGTGACCTCCACCCGCGGCACTATCGCCCCCACGGCCCGCACCACCTGTTCGAAGGCCCGAGCGTCGCGAGCCGGGTCGTGTGGCTCGATGCGCACGTGCGGGCACCGCGACTGGGCGTCACGCCGGCGCTGACCGAGCGCCACCCCGTCGGCGACCGCCGCCAACGAATGCGCGACCACGCGGTTGGCGTGCACCACGGCGACCGGCTCGTCGGCGGCGGCATCGGCCACCACCACCGGCCAGTGCGGACACCACAGCACCCCCAGCCGCGGCACGTCGGGACGAGCGACGCGAGCCACGGCTCACCCGGTGCGCCGCAACGGCGTCACCATGCCGTCGACGGTGGGTTCACATGCACGCAGTTGGCCATCGACGGCCGGGAGCCAGCAGTCGAGCCGCCGTTCCTGCGGCACCCGCCGACCCGTCAGAGCGAGCTGCGCACGGCGAGCCTGCGCCACCCCGTGCCCGTCGCCCAGGCCCACCCAGGTGGCTGCCGCGCATTCGAACCGCAGGTCGGCACCGAACACCGGGGCCCCCACCGTGACGGCCATGGCGCCACGCGCCTGCAGGCGCGCCACCAGACGGCGGGCGGTGGCCGGGCGCACCTGTTGAGTGCCGGGGCCGAGCAGCACCACGTCGAACCCATCGATGCATGCGGCGAGCAGGTCGCCCCACACCTCGTCGTCGAACGGCTGCACAGCGCCGTCGGCGTCGACCGGTTCGGTGACGGCCACCAGCCGTTCGAGCACCACGCCGGCCTCGGCCGCGGCGGCGAGCCCCAGCGACGGCATGCCGGCCACGGCCACCCATGCCCCCTGTTGCGACGGGCCGGCGGCCACGGCCAGTGCGAGGGTGACGGCGGCGGCGCCGACGCATCCCACGACGCTGCCGCGCTGCACCGCGCACTGGGGCACCAGCGGGGCGAAGACCGGCAGCAACGGCAGCGTGCGTGCCTGCGCCGCCGTGGCCGACCCTGCCCGGGTGACGAGCCCACGGCCGGCGAGGTCGGCGAGTTGCGTGGGGTTCGTCACTCGTGCCGCCATGTCGCCACTGTATCGAACAGGTGTTCGCTTCGTCCAGAGCCCGTCCGCACCTCGGCGACGGCCGCGGGGAGCCGTCAGGCGCCGGCGCGAGGAGTGAGCGAGTCGCCCGAGGCCAACTGCTCGGCGAACTCCCGAGCCGAGCCGGCGAAGTGCGTGGCACCCAGCGCCAAGGCGTGCTCGCGCCCTTCGACCGCGTTGCCGCCCACCACGATGGACACCCCCGGCACGGCCTCACGCAGCGCAGCACACAGGGCAGGGGCCGCTTCGGCGCCTTCCGGCGAACTGATCGACACGCCGATCGCTGCCAGGCCCGGCGACAGCAGTGCGGCGGACACGAACGATTCGGTGGGCATGTCGGCCCCGAGGTCGGAGACCTCCCAGCCCTCGCCGCGCAGCAGATCGGCCAGCATCGACGTCGGCAGCGAATGCCGCTCGCCGGACGGTGAACCGATGAGCACGTGACCTCGCGTGCGACCACGACGGGCGAAGCGTGGCCCGAGTCGACCGATGAGTCGCTGGGCGATGCCCGTGGCGCGGTGCTCCACGGCGATGTCGAGTTCGCCCGCGGCCCACCGCTCACCGATGCGGCGCATCGCCGGAGTGATGACGTCGAGGTAGATCTCGTCGAGGTCGGCACCCGCAGCCAGGGCCGCTTCCACCACGCCCCACGCGCCGGCACTGTCACCGGCGACGAGGCGCGACTCCAGCCGCGACGCCCACGGAGCACGTCGCTTCGGCTGCTCGGTGGAGGCTGCCGCTGACGCACCGTCGCGGAACGCCTGCAGGTCGGCCTGGGTGACGTGCCACGAACCGCCCACCTTCACTGCGGGCAGCACACCGAGCCGCACGTAGCGGTACGCCGTCATGTAGTGCACGCCGAGCAGCTCGGCGGCCTCGTGCAAGGTGAGATCGGTGTCGCTCACTGAGACCAACGTAGGTTCGCCGGGTCACCGCTGCGTAACGCAGCGAGGCAATTCCTCACGGTGGTCAGTGGCTGGCCTTCCACTTCGCGAGGGCCGCACGGCTGCGCTCGACCAGCACGGCGGGCACGCGACGCAGGTACTCGGCCTCGGCCGGGCTGGCGCCGTCGGCCACCGCAGCAGCGCCCGAGTCGGCGGCCGCTTCGGGCACCAGGTCCTCGAACGTCGGCAGCTCCATGCCCGGCTTCCAGTACTGGTACAGGTCGCGCACCACGTCGTCGAGGCCCTCGGCCGTGTAGCCCTTCGCCACGTCGACCGTGATGATGTTGCCGAACACGTGCACGTTGGCCACCTGGCCGGTCTCGAGCAGACGGCGGGCCAGCGTGGCCGCCGGGCGGTTGCCCGTGGCCTGCGCCACCGACGAGAACTCCTCGTGGCCCATGCCCGTGAGGTTGCGGTTGGCTTCGTAGCGCACCACACCCTTGGTACGACTCGGCTTGGCGACGACGGCGATCTGCTGACCCATGCGCGTCAGCGTAGTAGGGGCATCCGCTCCGACGAAGCCCAGACGCGTACGATCGTCGTGTGATCGAGCATCACCAGATCGGCGACACGATGTGGATCGACGTCGTCGACCCCACCGACGAGGAACTCGCGGGCCTCGCCACGGAGCGCCACCTCGCTCGTCGCACGTTCGACGAGGCACACCGTCGTGCAGCTCGGCCGACGATGCATCGCTACGACGACCACACCTACGTGGTGGCGTTCAGCGGGTCGCTGGCCGAGATCGACATGTACCTGGGCGACCACTGGTTCATCACCATCCGTCGCCACGATGCCGAGGGTCGCGAGTGGGCACCGACCGGCGCCATCGAACGCGGGCGCCGAGCCGTCAAACCCGACCGGATGACGCCCGGCATGATGCTCGCGCTGGTGCTCGACGATCTGGTCGACGGCTACTTCGACACGGCCGATGTGCTGGAGGACCGCCTGGAGGAGATCGAGGACCGCATCTTCGAGGAGGACGGCGACGGCCAGGTGCAGTTGCGCACCGAGCGAGGCGTGCAGCAGGAACTGTTCGAGGTGCGCCGCGAGTTGCTGCTGTTGCGTCGCGCCGTGTCACCGCTGCGCGAGGTGCTGTCGCAGATCCTGCGCAACGAGGTGCGCCAGATCGAGGGCGAGGCGCTCGTCGTGTGCCGCGACACGTTCGACAAGCTGCTGCGTGCGATCGACATCGTCGACGAACTCCGCGAACTCGTGGGCAACGCCGTGGAGGCACATCTCGCCGTGACGAGCAACCAGATGAACATGGTGATGAAGCAACTCACCGCATGGGGCTCCATCGTGTTCGGCGCCACGCTCATCGCCGGCATCTA
>SXKB01000151.1 GCA_005778215.1 Actinomycetota bacterium
ACACGAAGTTCGGCAACGCCGCCCGCGGCGTGTGACCGTGGCGCGACCCGAGCTCGACGAGTTGGTCGTGGCTGACGCTGCGGCGTTGCGTGCGTGGTTGGCTGCCCATCACGACACGTCCCCCGGTGTGTGGTTGGCGCTCACCAAGAAGGGCGGCACCGTCACCACGCTCACATGGCAGGAGGCGGTCGACGAGGGGTTGTGCGTCGGGTGGATCGACGGGCAGGGGCGACGTCGCGACGAGATGACGTCGTCGGTGCGATACACACCGCGGGGGGCGCGCAGCATCTGGTCGCAACGCAACGTGGCGAACTTCGAGCGGCTGGAGGCGGAGGGCCGCATCCAGCCGGCCGGCCGGGCGGCGGCCGATGCGGCGAAGGCCGATGGTCGGTGGGCGGCCGCGTACGCACCGCCGTCGGAGGCCGTGGTGCCCGACGATCTCCTCGCCGCCATTGCCGCGGTGCCCGCGGCGCAGGCGATGTTCGACGTGCTCACGAAGACGAACCGGTATGCCCTCATCCACCGGTTGGGCTCGGTGCGCCGGCCCGAGACACGGGCCCGCAAGATCGAGGAGTTCGTGGCGATGCTGGCGCGCCACGAGGCACCGCACCCGCAGAAGGCGCGACCCGAGTCGCCGCCGGCGACGGGGGCCTGACGTCCCTCCGCCATCGCGTCGGACGAGGTCAGACGCCGCCGCTCTTGCGGCCGAGTCCGTCGTCGCCCTTGCCGCCACCGAGATCGCCGAGCGGCCCGATGCTCTTCCCGCCGCCGCGGAACGCCCAGGTGGCGAGGGCGATGAGTCCGATCACGATCACTGCGGCGAGCACGTAGCCCATGGCGGTCACGCTCCTTGGAGGATGGCGAGGTCGCGGCGAGCGTACCGCAGGTGCCAGAACTCCTCTTCGAACACGGTGTACAGGCATTCCTGCAGCGGGTGCGGGCCGTTCTCCATCACGTCGATCGATCGCTCGAAGTCGGCCGGGTCGATGGTGTCGAGCAGTGCGCGGATGCGTGCACCTCGGTCGGCTCGTACGGCCAGCGCCTCGGCGAGTGTGGGCGTGAGGGAGTAGTCGAGGTTCGGCCAGCCGAAGTCGAGCGACCCGCGGTTCGGCAGACCGATCGGATCGAACTCGCCGCCCAGCTCCGGCACGGTGCACCACTTGTCGACGGCGAACACCAGGTGCTGCACGGTCTGCACGAAGCTGAACTCCTCGTTCACCGATTGGCTCGCACCGTCGTCGGGCAGGGCGATCGCCTGGGCGATGGTGTCGGCCCATTCGGCCTCGAGTGCGGCCCACGTGGTGCGCATGTCCGCCGGGGTGGCCGGCCGCAGCATGGTGCGCAGCGGGTACCAGGCGTCGTGCTGGTTCACGTAGTCGGTGATGTCGACGCCGTTCACCACCATCCGCTCCACCAGCGCGTCGACCTCCACGTTCACCAGCCATGCGTGGCTGATGGTGACGTCGGTGAGGTTCACGTCGCGGAACTCGGCGCCGGTGAGGTCGGCACCCCAGAACACGGCGCCCGCAAGGTCGCCTTCGAACTCCTCGGGCACGATGCCCTCCCTTCGTCGAACGACGACCGTAGCCCTCGTCGACCGATGGTCAGGCCACGCAGAACTCGTTGCCTTCGGGGTCGTGCATCGTCACGTGGTCGAGCACGTCGTCGTCGAACCATTCGCGCACCACGGTGGCGCCCGCGGTCTGCAGGAAGCCGACCCGCTCGACGATGAGGGCGGCTCGTGCCGTCATGTCCCACGGTGGTTCCCCGGCGACGCGGATGTCGATGTGCATGCGGTTCTTCGCGGTCTTGCCCTCGGGCACGCGCAGGAAGCCGATGGCGGGTCCCACGTCGTCGGGGTCGATGATGGAGGCACCGTCGGGGTCGTCGAACCCGGGTTCGGCCACGTAGCCGAGGGCCAAGGCCCAGAACTCGGCGAGACGGTGAGGGTGGGTGGCGTCGCAGCCGAGCGTCCAATGGGTGGCCATGCCTGCATCGTACGGCGCGGCTGCTCGACCCCACTGCGCTGGCACACTGGGCGCATGACCGTGATCAAGATCAATGCGCTCACCGTGCCCGCCGAGATGGGGGAGGAGGTGGCTCGTCGGTTCGCCGCTCGCGTCGGTGCCGTCGACGGCCACGACGGTTTCGAGGGGTTCGAACTGCTCCAGCCCGCCGACGACCGCACCACCTGGTTGGTGGTCACCCGCTGGCGCGACGATGCGGCGTTCGAGGCATGGAAGGCGTCGCCGTCGTTCGCCCACGGCCATCGCGGCGAGGGTGGCGGTGCGCCGGCACCGATGCCCATCCAGGCGGAGCTGTGGAGCTACACGGTGGCCGTCGCCAGCAACGGCTGACGGGAGTCGCGAGATTCTTCGCGAACCCGGGAACTCCGGGGATGGGTCGAACGACCCAGTTCACATCTGAGTTCATCCGCTCACGACCGGCTCCACCTCTCCCGGGTGGGGCCGGTGCTCGTTTTCCGGGCACACTGTCGGCATGTTCTTCGGCAAGGACCTCATCGTGTGGCTGCTGTTGGCGTTGGGCGGCGCGATGTTCGTCGGCAACGTGATGGCCCTGGTGAAGCCGCCGGCCGTGAAGCGCGACGACGCCGACCTCGAGGTGGCACCGCGCAGCCGCAGCATCCTGATGGCGGTCATCGGGTTCGTGGTGGCCGTGGCCGCGTTGGCCGCGCTGCTCACTCGCTAGCGCAGCACGGCCTTCAGGCGGATCGCATCGTCGAGCTGTTCACGGGCGATGTGCAGGTCGGGGCACGGGAACAGTGCGGCGTCGTGCACCCCGGCGTTGGCGAGGCCGTAGAGGTGTTCGACCGCATCGTCGAACGTGCCGATCGGGCCGAGCTCCAGCCACCAGTCGCGGGGCATCGTGGCGAGTGCATCCACCCCGCCCTCGTGGAAGCGTTCCTGCATCTCAGCGGCGTGCGTGTGGGCGTCCATCGCCGGGTTCGGGCTGCTCAACCAACCGGCCACCACGGGTGCCATCCACCGGTAGGCGGCGGCGCGGTCGGTTTCCACGCACAGGGCGGCGAACACGCTGACGCGGAACCCGTCCGGGTCGCCGGCCTGGGCGCGAGCGGCCTGTACGTAGGCGGGCCCGGCGCCTTCGGCCAGCACCACCCCGTCGGCGACGCGTCCGGCCACGGCCATGCTCTTCGGGCCGCGCACGCCGGCCACCACGGGCGGCACCTTCTCGGGCGGTTGGTCGAGTTGCACCTGGTCGAGGCGCACCTCCTTGCCCTGGAAGCTCACCTTCTCGCCGCGCAGCAGTCGGCGGACGACCTCGATGACCTCCTCGAGGGTGGTGAGCGGGCTCGGGGTGCGCGCGCCCATCTGCTCCATCCACGTCTGCACGCCGTGGCCGATGCCGGCGATGAGGCGGCCGGGCGCGAGGTTCGCGAGGGTGGCGATCTCCATCGCGGTGATGGCCGGGTTGCGGGCGACGGCGGGCAGGATGCCGAGCCCGACGGTGGTGCGGTGCGTGCGGGCGAGTGCCGCCGAGGCGAGTGTGATGCCCGAGGTGTAGAAGCAGTCCTCGATGATCCACAACTGGTCGAGGCCGCCGGATTCGATGCGTTCGGTGAACTCCACCAGTGCGCTCGGTGGGAACGTGCGGTCGAAGCAGATCCCCAACGACATTGCGCTCATGGGCGCGGAACGTAGCACCTAGGGTCGGCGGCGTGATCGAGGGTGTCGCCGTCGCTGCTGCCGGAGCCGGGTTGGGGTGGCTGGCGGGAGCATGGCTGCATCCGGTGGTCGGTGTGGTGATGGCCGTCGTGGGCGGTCTGAACGGTGCGATCAGCGGGGTGCGGCGTGTGTACCCGTGGCGGCGGTGGTCGGGTGTCGCGGGGTTCGTGCTCGACAGCACGTGGGCGTGCGTGCCGGTGTTCACCGGCCTCGTGGCGCACGCGGTGGCGGCGTTCACCAAGGGTGGGTTCGTGCCGGTGGCGAGCGAGCGGCAGGGTCGCCACGTGTATCGGCGCGGGCTGGTGTTCCGGAAGGGGTACGCGCTCACGTTGGGCAACGTGGTGTCGGGGGCGGGCGATGTCGACCGGCCGCGCCGGGCCCGCCTGGTGGCCGACCACGAAGGGGTGCACGTGTGGCAGGCCCGCTGGTTGGGGCCGCTGTACCTGGTGCTGTACGGGCTGTGGGCCGCGCTGGGCGCGGTGGTGGGCCTGGTGGTGTGGCTGACTCGTCGTCGACGCGAACCGCTGGGGCGCGTGGTGGAGACCTGCTCGTACTACCTCAACCCGTTCGAGTGGTGGGCCTACAGCCGCGATGCGAACTGGCCGCCGGCCGGGGTGTCGGCCGGGTTGGGCTGGCGGCGTCCGGCGGTGCGGTCGTTCGAGTCCCGACGTCAGACGTAGGTGCGCTCGATGGCGTCGAGGAAGGCGTCGACCAGGTGGGCCAGATCGTGCAGCGAGGGCGCGATCACGTCGCCGGGTGCGAGGCCGAGCACCGAACTGTCGGCGCTGAGGCGCAGCCCCTTCTCGATCGTGAGCACGCCGCCGTGGTGGGTGATCGACGAGGCCAGTAAGCGCACCTCGTTCATCGGGTTGCCGTCCTTGCCCTCCATGCCGCGGGTTCGCTGGGCGAACCACCCCTCGAGGGCGACGATCAGCTGGCAGGTCACCAGCGGCTCGCCCTTCGTGCTCGACAGGCCCTTGCCGCACGCCGCGATGGTGGCGTGGAAGGTGTTGCGGCACCGCTCGACGTACTCCGGTGCGTAGCGGCTGACGGCGAGCATCGCCCGAGCGTAGTTCGCCCGGCATGGCTACCGTTCCGAGCATGCGGATCGAGTTGGCGCCCGCCGACCCGGCGTGGCCGGGCATGTTCGCGAATGAGCGCGACGCCATCGTCGGGGCGCTCGGCGCTGCGGCGCTGCGGGTGGAGCACGTGGGCAGCACGTCGGTGCCGGGGCTGGCGGCGAAGCCCACCATCGACATCGTGTTGTGCGTACCCGACAGCACCGACGAGGACGCCTACGTGCCGGCGCTGGAGGCGATCGGGTTCGTGTTCCTGTTGCGCGAGCCCGACTGGTTCGAGCACCGTCTGTTGCGTCGCGAACCGCGCCGGGTGAACCTGCACGTGTTCACCGACGGGTGCAGCGAGGTGGCGGCGATGACAGGGTTCCGCGACTGGTTGCGTACCCATCCCGACGACCTGCGGTACTACGAGGAGACGAAGCGCCGGTTGGCCGAACACGAGTGGGACGTGGTGCAGGACTACGCCGACGCGAAGACCGACGTGGTGCGCGAGATCCAGCGTCGGGCCGGCATCTAGACCGGTACAGTCGAGCGAGTGATCCAGCGCGCCACCCGCAGCGTCTATGTCGTTTTCATCCTCGCGGGGGTGGTCATCTCCAGCTTCCTGTCGCGCGTGCCGCAGATCCGCGATCTGCTCGAGCTGCAGCCCGGGCCGTTGGGCCGACTGCTGTTGATGACGGCGATCGGCTCGTTGATCTCGCTGCCGCTGTCGGGGCTCATCGTGCACCGCCTGGGTGCGGCGCGCACCGTGACGCTGATGGCGTTCGTGGGCATGTCGGGCCTGGGCCTGGCCGCGGTGGGCACCGAGGTGAGCGTCATCATGGTGGGCGCGGGCTTGCTGTTCTTCGGCTTCGGCGCAGGTGCCTGGGACGTGGCCATGAACGTGGAGGCCGCCGCGGTCGAGCAGCAGTTGGACCGGTCGATCATGTCGCGCTTCCACGCCGCGTTCAGCGTGGGCACCGTGGGCGGTGCGTTGGTGGGCGCCGGTGCGAACGCGCTCGACATCGCGCCGATCGTGCACCTGCTGGTGGTGGTGAGCGTGGTGGTGGTGACCGTGCCGGTGATGTGCCGCGGGTTCATGCCGGCGGGCACCGACGAGCACGAGGAACAGCAGCAGGCCCGCAGCCCGCTGGTGGCGTGGACCGAGCGGCGCACGGTGCTGATCGGTCTGTTCGTGCTGTGCATCACGTTCGCCGAGGGCACGGGCAACGACTGGTTGGGCGTGGCGTCGATCGACGGCTACGGCACCAGCGACGCGCTCGGTTCGGTGGCGTACGTGGTGTTCGTGGTGGCGATGACGCTGGGCCGCTGGTTCGGTCCGGGCACGCTCGACCGGTTCGGTCGTGTGCCGGTGCTGCGCGTCAGCGCGGCGTGCGCGTTCGTGGGCGTGGTGATCGTGGTGTTCGGCCCGTCGTTCGGCACGGCGCTGGTGGGCATCGTGTTGTGGGGGCTGGGCACCGCGCTCGGCTTCCCCACCGGCATGAGTGCCGCGGCCGACGATCCCCAGTACGCGGCGGGCCGGGTGAGCGTGGTGGCCACGGTGGGCTACGTGGCGTTCCTTGCCGGGCCGTCGCTGATCGGGTTCATCGGCGACCACACCGGTGTGCTGCGTGCGCTCACGCTCACCGCAACGGTGCTCGGCCTCGGGTTCATGGTGGCGGGCGCGACGAAGCCGCTGGTGCCCGCCGCGGGGCCGGCTCCGGCCGACGACGTCGTCAGCTGACGGGTTCCAGCCGCGCGGGCACGTGCTTGTGGAACGGCGTGCCGGCAATGGGGTCGCGGTGGTCGACGGCAGTGAGCTCGTTGGGTGCCACTCCTGCGCCGTCGATGCCGTAGCCGTTCGGCAGGCTGATGTGGCCCGGTCGCATCATCGCCGACACCTCCACCGTGACCTGCGCGCTGCCGGTGGCCGTGGTGAGCACGGCGGCGTCGCCGTCGCCGAGACCCAGGCGCACGGCGTCGTCGCTGGAGATGCGCAACGCACCGTCGGCGTCCTTCTTGCGCCACGTGGCGTCGCGGAAGATGGTGTTCGCGGTGAACGAGCGGCGTTCGCCGGCCGACAGCACCAGCGGGAAGCGGTCGTCGGCCGTCGGGCCGGCGGGTGACAGCTCGGCGAACCAGGTGAGCAGTTCGGGCACGGCCAGGTGGATGCGGCCGTCGTCGGTGCCGATGCGCTGCCAGCTGGCCTCGGCGTCGTCGACGGTGAACGTGAGGCCGCTGTGCGAGGCGAGCACGGCGTCGAACAGCGCCTCGCCGAGTTCGAGGCCGTCACCTGCGAAGCCGGCGGCGCGCACGCTGTCGGGGTAGGTCATCGCACAGCGGTGTGCGGCGTTCCACAGCACGGCGGCCGCGGCGGCGCCCTCGGGGAGGGTGGGGCCGAGCGTGCGGTAGAGGATGATGGGTGCGAGCGCGCCGAGCTCGGGATGACCGCTCATGTACTCCAGGAACGCGGCGCCGAACGCGAGGCGACTCTCCTGCGCGGCGGCGCGCAGCGCGGCCATGTCGTCGGCGTCGAGGAAGCCGGCGGCCTCGGCGATGCGGGCGTGGATCTCGGGCTCGGGCAGCGTGCCATCGAGCGGTTCGAGGATCGGCTTGCGCAGGTGGAACACGTTGTGCGGGAAGTCGAAGTTGAAGAACGTGCACTCCCACTTCTCGTACTGCGACGCGGCGGGCAGCACGTAGTGCGCTTCGCGTGCGGTCTCGGTCATCGCCACGTCGACCACCACCACGAAGTCGAGCGCCTGCAGCGCCTCGCGCATGCGGCCACTGTCGGCCAGCGAGTGCACCGGATTGCCGCTCTCCACCATCAGCGCGCGGTAGCGGTCGGGGTGGTCGGTGAGGATCTCCTCGGTGATCACGTTGCACGGCACGAGGCCGGTGATGATGGGCGCACCCACCACGGGCGAGCGCCGTCCACCACCGCCGCTGTTGCTCTTCTTGCTGCCGGTGAGGCTGACGAGCGCGGTGGACATGTACTGCGCGCCGGGCTTGCCGAAGTTGCCGGTGAGCACCCACACCAGCTTCTCCAGCCAACTGACGAGCGTGGAGTGCAGGCCCATCTGGATGCCGAGGTCCTCGAACACGGCCACGCTGTCGGCGCCGGCGATGCGGCGTGCGGTGGCGCGCACGAGATCGGGTTCGAGTTCGCAGACGGCGCTGAACGCGTCGACGTCGACGGTGCGCAGCGCGGCCGTCACCTCCTCCACGCCGGTGGCGTGCGCGGCCAACCAGTCGCGGGCCAGCAGGCCTTCCTGCACGATCACCGCGGCGAGCGCGGCCAGGCACCACGCGTCGGTACCGGGCTTGAGGGCGAGGTGGAAGTCGGCGAGGTCGGCGGTCTCGCTGCGGCGCGGGTCGATCACCACGATGGCCCGGTCGGGGTCGCGGGCGATCTCCTTCAACGTGGTGCGGGCGTGGGGGAAGCCGTGCGACTGCCACGGGTTCTTGCCCACGAAGACGGCGACCTCGGCCTCGTCGAACTCGGCGCGCACGTGGGCGCCGAGGACGTGGGCGTTGACCCAGAACTCGCCGGTCTTCTCCTGGGCGAGGGCGTTCGAGCGG
>SXKB01000152.1 GCA_005778215.1 Actinomycetota bacterium
CGGCAACCTGCTGGGCGAGTCGCAGAGCGGTCACATCGCGGCCGTGGGCTACGACCTGTACTGCCAGATGGTGAACGAGGCCGTCGCCGAGATGAAGGGCGAACCGGTGAAGGCACCGTCGGAGGTGAAGCTCGACGTGCCCACCGACGCGTTCCTGCCGGCCGACTACGTGCCCAAGGAGGAGCTGCGCCTCGAGGCGTACCGCCGCCTCGCCGCCGTCACGTCGCAGGCCGAGGTCGATGACATCCGCACCGAGTGGGAGGACCGCTACGGCCCCGTACCGGCGCCCGCCGAATCGTTGCTGATGGTGGGCGCGCTGCGCGCCGAGTGCCATCGCCTGTCGTTGCGCGACGTGCAGATCACCGGCAACGACGCCCGCCTCGGCCCCATCGACCTGAAGACCAGCGAGGAGTTGCGACTGCGCCGCCTCAGCCGCAACGCGTTGCACAAGGCCGAACAGCAGCAGCTCGTCATCCCGATTCCGCGTGGCCAGCAACCGGCCACGTTCCTGGTCGGCTTCCTGCGAGAATTGCGCCCGGAATGAACGAGTCCACCGGTCCCGCCACCATCGACGACGTGGCCCGCGAGGCCGGTGTGTCCACGGCGACGGTGAGCCGAGCCCTGCGCAACCATCCGTACGTCGCCGACGCCACTCGTCAGCGAGTGCAGGAGGCTGCCGCCCGACTGCGGTACGTGGCCAACCCGAATGCGGCGCGCCTCGCCTCGGGTGCCACCAGCACCGTGGGGTTGTTGGCCCCCGTGCTCACCAGTTGGTACACGGGCGAAGTGGTCGCCGGTGTGGAGGAGGTGTTCGCCGAGGCGGGCTACGACCTGCTCATCGGCACCGCCGACCCCAGCGCACGCGAACGCATGCTGGCCGGCGAGACCCGTTTCCGCCAGCGGGTCGACGGCGTGCTGCTGGTCGACGTGATGTGCCGTGAGGAGGGCGCCGTCCGCCTGGCCACGCTCGACGTGCCGGTGGTGGTGTTGGGCGAGGAGCTGCAGGCCGTCACCTCGGTGTCGGTCGACAACATCGCCGGCGCGCGGATGGCCGCCGACCACCTGCTGCAGCTCGGACATCGACACATCGGGGTCATCGGCGGCAAGAGCTACGCCGAGCAGGCGCGCGACGTGCCGAACGACCGCACCACGGGATTCCGCGCCGCGCTGGTCGATGCCGGCGTCCCGCTCCCCGACCACTGGGTGCAGGACGGCGGCTTCACCATCGAGGGCGGCCGTCTGGCCATGCACGCACTCGTCCGACAGCCGAACCCGCCCACCGCCGTGTTCGCGATGAGCGACGAGATGGCGTTCGGTGCGTTGCAGGCGCTGCGCGAACTGGGCCTCACCCCCGGCGTGCACATGTCGGTGGTCGGCTTCGACGACCACACGGTGAGCGAGGCCATCGGCCTCACCACCGTGCGACAGCCGGTCCGTGCCATCGGCCGCACGGGTGCCCATGTGCTGCTCGAACGGCTCGAGGGACTGTCCACCATCGCCCACCACCCGATGCCGCTCACGCTCGTCGAACGTGCCAGCACGGGCGTGCCACACTCGATGCCGTGAGGTTGCAGCTCGCGAAGCCCACCGAGCACACCAGCGTCGTGCGCTGGCCACTCGCCGACCCGCTGCCCGAATGGGGCATCGACGGGATGCAGAAGGTGATGGGCCTGCACCGGCACCAGGTGCGGATGGTGGAGACCGCCGACCTCACCTACGTGGTGAAGGAACTCCCCGACGACCTCGCCGAGCGGGAGTGGCGGCTGCTGCGCGAGCTGTCGGAGGCCGGCCTGCCCACGGCCGAGGTGGTGGGCGTGGTCACGGGTCGCGACGACCAGGCCGACGGTCTGCTGATCACGCGCCATCTCGACTACTCGCTGCCCTACCGCGTGCTGCTGTCGGGCCGCGGGCTGCAGATCCCGTACCTCGGCGAGCGGGTGCTCGACGCGTTGGCGGGCCTGCTGGTGCGGCTGCACCTGAGCGGCTTCTACTGGGGTGACTGCTCGCTCAGCAACACGTTGTTCCGTCGCGACGCCAATGCGCTGTCGGCGTACATCATCGACGTCGAGACCGGCGAGCGGCACCCCTCCCTCACCGATGGGCAACGCCGACTCGACCTGCAGATCGCCACCGAGAACGTGGCCGGCGACCTGCTCGACCTGCAGATGGGTGGTCTGCTGGCCGACGGCATCGACCCGGTGGAGACCGCACTCGCCATCGAGCAGGCGTACAACGCGTTGTGGGCCGAACTCACGGGCGTCGACGAGTTCAACGCGATGGAGACGTTCCGCGTCGACCAACGGCTGCGCCGGCTGCACGATCTCGGGTTCGACGCGTCGGAACTCGAGCTCGTCAGCACCGGCGGCGGCACCCGGCTACGGATGGTGCCTCGCGTGGTGGAGCACGGCTATCACCAGCAACGGCTGCGCACGCTCACCGGCCTGCAGGCCGAGGAGAACCAGGCTCGACGCCTGTTGAACGACATCAACCGCTACGGGGCAGTGATCGAGACGCGCACGGGGAAGAAGATCACCGAGTCGATGGCGGCCGCCCGCTGGCTCGACGACCGGTTCGAGCCCACCATCGCGGCCATCCCGCGCGACCTGGTCGACAAGCTGGAGCCGGCCGAGCTGTACCACCAGGTGCTCGAGCACCGCTGGTTCATCAGCGAGAAGGCCGGCGGCGACGTGGGCATGAAGGAGACCGTCGACAGCTACGTGCGCGACGTGCTGCGGCCCGCACCCGCCGAGCAACTCGTCGCCACCGCCGACGACCTCCCCGTCACCCAGGAACTCCCCATCACCTTCCTCGACGACTGACCAGGCTTCTGGGCGTCATTCGTCCCACTTCGGCTTCTGGGCGCGATGCGTCCCGGAAACCGGGACGCATCAGCGCCAGAAGTTCAGGCGGCGGCTTCGAACTCGGCCCAGATGGCCGAGCCGTCGGGGTGGGCCATCACGCGCTCGTGCAGCAGCGCACGCTGTTGATCGGCCACGAGTGCCGGCTGCTCGACCGTGGCCCAGCGCACCAGGCCGCCCCAGAACCGGTCGATCAGCTCGCTGCCCGGCACCGTGCCGCCGTCGAGCGTGCGGAACGTGACGTCGGCGCACTCGCCGAGGTACAGCCGGAGCGAGCTGACGTGGATCTCCTCGTCGGCGCGGATGCGGTCGACGATCTCGGCGGCCTCCTCGGCCTGTGCCCGGCGATCGACGAACAGCTCGGGTGTACGCAGGATGGCCTGCGTGGCCGCGAAGCCGATCTCCGCACGGAACTCGATGACGAGCAGGTTCATCAGCAGCGACAACAGCCCTTCGATCTCGGGCGGCAGTTCGGGCATGAACCGCCGACCGGCCTCGGGCCGCGCGATGTTCTCGGGCGGATCGACGTCGGGATAGGCGCCGGCGCCGAACGCCAGGTCGCGCGCGGCGAACCACATCGCGTCGTGGGCGCCGATGCCCGGCAGCCCGCCTTCGTCGTACCCGTGCGCCTTCAGCAGCCCTTTGCCCAGGTGGCCGATGCCCATCTCGCTGATGTCGTCGACGATGTGCGGCTGCAGTGACGGGAACTCGATGTCGGCGAGCAGACGCCCGCGGGCTTCGATCTTGCCGGTGATGGTGAGCGTGTTCCAGAACGTCTCGCCCAAGCCATGGCGCAGCAGCACCCGCGACTGTTCCACGCTGGGCAGCCGCACGCCGCCCAAGAGGGAGGCGTCGGCAGCCAGTGGGGCGCCGCCGCGGCCGATGAGCGCCGCCTCCCAGGCCCCGAGTGCGGGCTCGCGCACGAGCGCACGGGGCGGCTGGTAGCTGCCATCGGGGCGGAACCCGCCGTGCATGGGGATCCCGGCCACGACGTGTGGAGCCAGGTCGGGATGGTCGAGCATCAGCTCGTCCTCGGTGAACACGAGCGACATGACGGCAGCGTAAACCCGTTTCGATGGGCCGCCAGAACCCGAGAGCGGCACGGCCCAGGTAGCCTCGTAGCCCGATGAGCCAGCTCAAGAACCGCCTGCAGGCACTGTCGTTGCTCGACCGTGCATTTGCCGCCCTCACCGACGCCGAGCTCGAGGCCCTCGTGGCCTCGTTGCCCGACGACCACCGCGACGCGATCGACCAGATCTGCGGTGCGAAGGAAGGCGGGTTCGACGACCCGGCTGCCCGCACGCTGGCCCTGCGGGCCACCGCCGCCCGCGGCCGGATGACCGGTCAGCTCGAGCAGCTGGCCACCGTGCTGTGCGATCCGTGCCTTGCGAAGTGCATCGAGCTGCTCGGCGACCACTCCGACAACCCCACCGAACCGCAGCTGCTGGAGGCCACGCCGACCCTCATCGAGGAGTTCGGCCTGGGCACCACCCGACTCATGCTCGCCAGCTCGGTGGCCGGCGAGGCCGCGGCGTCGGTGATGCTCGTGCGCGTGCTGAAGCACGACGAGACGCTGCAGCTGCCGCCCGCCGAGGCCGTGGAGACCACGCTGCTCCCCGCCAAGCAGGCCGACGCCGAACTGAAGGCGAAGCGCAAGGCGCTCAAGGAGAAGAAGCAGGCCGAGGCCCGCGCACGACGCGAGCAGCAGGCCCGCGCCGCCAAGCGAGTCTGACGCTCACCCCAGCGTCAACTGGCCGCCCTGCTCGTGATGGAGCAGCCACGCCTTCACGTCCACGCCGGCGGCGAAGCCGGTGAGCTTGCCCGTGCTGCCCACCACTCGGTGGCAGGGCACGATGATGCTGATCGGGTTGCGCCCGTTCGCCGCGCCGACGGCGCGTGACTTGTTCTTGTCGCCCAACCGTGCCGCCTGCTCCCCGTAGGAGATGGTCTGGCCGTACGGGATGGTGCGCAGCACGTTCCACGCCTGTTGCTGGAACTCGGTGCCCACCGGGTCGAGCGGCACGTCGAACTCGCGACGTTCACCGTCGAAGTACTCGCGCAACTGTTGCACGGCCTGGTCGAGCACGGCGTCGGCCGCGGCATCACCGCCATCGGCGGGACCGAGCGGCACGCGACCGTCGCGTTCGTCGGGCCACAGCACCGCACGCAGGCCGTGCGCGCTGGCGACCAGCGTGAGCATGCCGACCGGGGTGTCCATCGTGGTGGTGCTGAGTGCTTCCATCATCGTCTCCTTCACAAGCTTGCCCACAGGTGGTGCAGCGCGTACGAACGCCACGGCCGCCACCGCTCGGCGAGCGTTGCGGCAGCTTTCGGCGAACCGTCGTGCCCGAGCGCCACGAGCGCGTTCCGCACGCCGATGTCGGTGGGCAGGAACACATCGGGATCGCCGAGCGCTCGCATCGACACGTAGCCGGCGGTCCACGGGCCGATGCCACGCAGCGCCTCCAACGAGCGAGCGGTCTCCTCGCGGTCGCTGCCGGCATCGAGCACGATGCGGCCGTCGGCCACGTGGGCGCACGCCTCGATGAGCGCCGCGCCACGGGCGCGAGGCATGGCGAACTGCTCGGGCGACATGCCGGCGATGGTGGCCGCACTCGGGAATGCGTGAGTGACATGGCCGACCGGGTTGACGAGCGGCTCACCGTGCGAGGCGACGAGCCGCGAGGCCAGCGTGCGCGCACCTGCCACGCTGACCTGCTGGCCGAGCACGGCGCGCACCAGCAACTCCGTGCCGTCGGGATGGGCCGGCGAACGCAGGCCGGGCCGCTTCGCCACGAGTGGTGCCAGCAGCGGGTCGGTACCGAGGTGCTGGTCGATCTGTGCGGGGTCGGCGTCGAGGTCGAGCAGTCGTCGGGCACGCTGCACCGCCGCCTGCACGTCGGCGACGTCGTCGAGCACGAGTGAACACGACACGGTGCCCCCGGCCACGGTGATACCGATGACACCGTTGCCCTTCGCCAACCGCAGCGATCGTCGGTACGTGGCACCCTCGACGTGCTCGGTGCCCGGCACGGCGCGAGCCGCGAGGAACTCGAACATCGCATCGCTGTCGAACGGCTCGCGGCACGCCAGCCGCACCGTGAGCGTGCCGTCGGACGGCGCGACCACACCACCTCGTGCACGCAGGTCGGTGGGCGATGCGGCGTAGACCTCGCGGATGGTGTCGTTGAACTGCCGCACGCTCTGGAACCCGCTCGCGAACGCCACTTCCGTGATGGGCAGCGACGTAGTCTCGATGAGGATGCGGGCGGTCTGCGCACGTTGCGCCCGAGCGAGCGCGAGCGGACCCGAACCCACCTCGGCCACGAGCAGGCGGTGCACCTGACGTTCGCTGTACCCGAGTCGCGACGCGAGCGCGCCCACGCCCTCTCGGTCCACGAGGCCGTCGGCGATGAGGCGCATCGCGCGACCCACCACGTCGGCGCGGGTGTTCCACTCCGGCGAGCCGGGCGAGGCATCAGGGCGACACCGCTTGCACGCCCGATAGCCGTGTGCCTGCGCCGTGGCGGCAGCGACGAAGAACTCGACGTTTGCGCGCTTCGGCGTGATGGCCGGACACGACGGGCGGCAGTAGATGCCGGTGGTGCGCACGGCCGTGACGAACCATCCGTCGAAACGGGCGTCCTTGGACTGGATTGCCCGGTAGCACTGGTCGTGGTCGAGGAGCACGCACACAGTGTGCCCCGACCGGCGACCCCCTACTGGCGGTTTTCGGACACGACGTCGACGGACACCGAGAGCGTCTGCCCGCCGCCCGGACCGATGACCACACCGCGCACCGGTGCGACGTCGTCGTAGTCGCGGCCCCAGCCGACGGTGACGTGTCGTTGCGGCGGCATCTGGTCGTTCGTCGGATCGAAGTCGATCCACCCGCACTCCCCCGCCCACACGGCACACCATGCGTGCGACGCGTCGACGCCGACGAGCTTCTGCTCGCCGGGCGGTGGTGCGGTCTCGATGTAGCCGCTCACGTACCGCGCCGGCAGTCCGATGCTGCGCAACGCGGCGCATGCGACATGTGCGAAGTCCTGGCACACGCCACGGCGCGCGTGCAGTACGGCATCGAGCGGCGTGGTGACGTCGGAGAAACCGGCGTCGAACAGGAAGTCGGCGAAGATGCGACCACACAGTCCCCGCACCGCGTCGACGACCGACCGACCGGGGGTGAACTCCAGATCGACGAGTGCGGCGAGGCCGGGGTCGCACGGAGTGGACGCCGTGTGCGCCAGGTACGGCCCCACTTCCACGGCGAGCTCACCACGAGCGCGTGCAGCGATGTCGACCACCGAGTCCCATGACGGGGACTCGGCGGGAACGGGCTGCAGCACCACGTCGACCACCACCGTCGAGGCGACGTCGAGCGACGCGTGCGCATGGTGCACGGCGAACCGCGTGACCGGGTTGCCGAACGCGTCGATCGTGTGGTCGAGCTCGTCGGGTGCAGGGTCGACCACGAGGTCGGCCGAGATGACCGTCTGCCACGGTGTGGTGCGGGGCCGCAGGTGCGCGGTGGTGAACCCGTCGGCCATCGGGTGCCCGTACTCGTACACCGTGCGGTGCACCACACGGAACCGGGTGGACATGTCAGTGCCCCCGCACCAGCATCGGGTTCACCGGGTCGGCGAACCACCGCTGCACGATGGCCTGGGCGAGCTCGAGCAACGGCGCCCGCACCCCGAGCACGAACGCGTCGAGCGCGACGATGCGGCCGTTCACCACCTGATCGGCGATGGGTGCCAGTGCCTGCACGCTCGCCTGCTCCACGAGCGCTGCCCCATCGCTCCACGCCAACCCCGCCGCGTGCTCGCGCAGCCGATCGAGTTGATAGGCGAGGCTGCGCGGGTTCGCGTCGTCGCGGAGCAACAGGTCGAGCACGGCGTGGAAGTCGACCTCGCTGCGGTATCGGCGGCGGTACGCCACGAGGCTCTCGTTCGCGCCGAGCACGGCGTCGGCCAGCGGCTGCTGGGCGAACGGCGGCACTGCGGGCGCCAGCGCCGCCTCCACTGCACCGAGCACCGCAAGGGCACGCTCGAGGCGGCGGCCGAGGTCGAGGAACCGCCACGACGGACCGCGCACCGTGCTCTCCATCATCAAGCCACTCAACGCGGCGAGGTCGACCAGCACCGTGTCGAGGTCGTCGGCCTGCGATGCCGCACCGGCCAACAGCGGGTGGATGCGTGCCAGGCGCCCGAGCACGCGTCCGGTGGTGGTGCTGAGGTACTCCCGCACCGACGTGGCCTCCTGCACCATCGCCGCCAGTTGCGCGGCGGCTGCGATGCACGTGGCATCGAGCTCGGGCTGCAGCCGCTCCGTCGCGGCCGGACCGTCGAGCGGCAGCAGCGACGGCGCCGCCTGGGCAGCGCGCAGGAGCGCCACCGCGCCGCCCGCCCAGGCTCCGTCGGCCACCTCGGCGAGCGTGGGGTCCTGCAACAGTTGGGCGGTGACGACGCGAGCGGCGCGCGTGGCGACCTCGCTGCGTTCCGCTGCACGGCCCATCCAGTACAACGCGTCAGCCACGCGCTTGGGCACGCTGCCGCCGAAGTCGACCTGCGGCGGTGCGCTCACCACCACCGGTCGCTGTCGCTGGCCGGCACCGATCACCCAGACGTCCTTCACCACCTGCGCGGTCGGGCGCGACGGCTGGTCGTCGGGCGCGAGCACGCGACCGGTGCCACCCGGCATCACCACGATCTCGTCACCGACGCGGGTGAGTTGCAGTCGCAGCACCACCGGACACGACACGAACGGGAACGCCTGGTTGCCGGCGAACACCGGCGACGTGGCCAGCGGGGCACCGTCGGCCAGCAGCGGCAACGACAGGAACTCACCCAGCAGATGTCGGCCCGCCTCGGCCACGTACGGTGCCACCGCAGGTGACTCGACCAACCCGCTGCCGTACGCATTCGCCAACGTGACACCACCGCCATCGGCGCCCCACACGATGCCCGGCACGCCCGAACCACCGCCGAGGTGGCCCGGCTCCAGCGGGTCGAGCCGGGTGTCGTTCACCCGTCGGTACACCACGTCGATGGGCTCCAGCCCGTCGAGCACCCGCAGCCACAATCGGCCGGCACGCATCACCACGTCGGCCGCTTCCACCAGGTGGAGGCCGAGCCGCGTCGCGAGATAGCTGTGTTCCACGTACGTGGGGTCGCCCGGCCCCGCGGTGAGCACCACCGAGCGGGGGCTGGTGCGGCCGGCCGGCGCCGACGCGGCGAGCGCGCGGCGCAGCACGTCGGCGTGGTCGTTCACCGCCGCCACACCCAGCGTGCGCAGTCCGTCGGGCAGCACCCTTGCGAGCACCGTGCGGTTGAGCAGCGAGTAGCCGAGACCGCTGGGTGCATCGGTGAGGTCGTGCACCACGTGCCACACACCTGCGGCGTCGCGCACCAGGTCGACGGCGTAGTGCACCAACCACGGCGCGCGGCCCGACGCGGCGACGGTCTGGTTGCGGAACGACGGGGTGCTGTGCAGCAGCGAGGGCGGCACCACACCGTCGGCCACCAACCGGCGTTCGCCGTAGCAGTCGGCCAGCATTGCGTCGAGCACGCGCATGCGCTGCGTGGCACCCTCGGCGAGGCGACGGAACTCGTCGGCCTCCAGCACGAACGGCACCGGGTCGAGCCGCCACGGATGGCTCACCGATCGCTGTGCCGCCGACACACCGTGCCGGTCGGTGGCGAGCGAGATCTCGTGCACCAGGTGCCCGGTGCCCTGCGCGTCGAGCAGTCGATCGGCCTGACGGCGCCGCTCGAGCAACACGTCGGGTTCGAACGACCCGAGCGCTCGCGCGACCGCCTGCCAGGCCG
This sequence comes from Actinomycetota bacterium, assembly GCA_005778215.1. Classification (GTDB taxonomy): domain Bacteria; phylum Actinomycetota; class Acidimicrobiia; order Acidimicrobiales; family Ilumatobacteraceae; genus UBA668. Next base: position 9,689 of record SXKB01000152.1, read on the forward strand.
GACGCGTGGTGCCGTCGGCGTCGATGACCTCGTCGAATCGACCGGGCGCCGGCGCGTAGCGGAGCGTGTCGGAGGTCATCCGACCATCATGCCCATCAGTCGGCCGCACGCACGAACGTGTCGTGCACCGCGGCGTCGAGCAGTGCGAGCGCCATCTGGACGCGATCCATGGCCTCGTCGAGCAACGCTCCGTCGCCCGCCAGCGCCGGAAGTCCGGCGAGCAGTTCGTCGAGCGCATCGACCGCAGGCAGCGTGCGCTCGGGTCGTGGCAGCCGCAACAGTGCGGCGCGGGCACGTTGGAGACAGCCGGCGACGGATCGAGGGAACTCACGGTCGAACAGCAGGAAACCCACCACGCCGCCACCCACGATGGGACCGCGGGTGGCCCGTTGGTACATCTGCAGCGCGGTGAGGGAGCGCAACACGCCCATCCACTGCACCTCGTCGTAGTCGTCGGCGTGATCGGGCGCGGCCAACAGTGCAGCGGCGCGCACGCCGAGCACACGTGTGGTCATGTCGGCGCGTTCGATGACCTGCCCGAGGCGGTACAGCTCGTACGCCTCGTCACGCTGCATCGCACCGGCGATGACGCCATCGAGTCGCTGGTGCTCGCCGATGACGCGGGAGAGAAAGCGCGCACGAGTGCGCCGATCGACGCCGCTCTCGGCGTCGCGCTGTGTGTACAGGTACAGGTCGTTCACGGTCTGCCACGCGTCGCGAGGCAGGATCTCGCGGGTGGTGCGCAGGTTCTCGCGAGCGTTCGCCACGCTCGACACCACGCTGCCCGGGTTGTGCAGATCGGCCACCAGGAACCGCACGATGTCGCTCTCGTTGGCACGGGCGTGCCCGGCGTCGAACAACTCGCGGCCGCCCACGATGGCCAGCAGCGGTTCCCAGCTGCTCGCGACGCCGACCGGCAGGTCGAGCAGCACCTCGGTGAACGTGCGCACCACCCGCGCCGTGTCGTCGGCGCGCTCCATGTACCGCGCACCCCAGTAGATGTTGTCGGCCACTCGGGAGAGGAGCAGTCAGTCCTCCACGATCCAG
>SXKB01000153.1 GCA_005778215.1 Actinomycetota bacterium
CCGCTCGAGCGCATCACGCACACCAGCGGCAGGTGGCTCGCCAGCGCCTCCGAGGCCGCGTGCTCGAGCATCGAGGAGGAGTCGCTCGACAGCGCACCCTTGCGATCGGAGGCGTCGACCTCCACCCACACGACGTCGCGGTCGGCGAACTCGCGGACGTCGGCCCGGATGGAGCCGGGCACCTTGTTGCGCAGGGCGACGTGGGTCATCGGGGAGAGACTAGAGCGAGCGGCCGAGCGGGAACGCCTCCGCCCCCACGTACACACCGGGCTGCTTGGCGCCCTGGGTGGCCACCACGTCGCGCAGCACGGCCTGCAGCGCCCGTGTGGGCGTGCCGGGCGTGGGTCGGCGACGCTGCACCCACCCGACCACGCGGCGGGGCAGCTCGGGCACCGCGACACGCTTGAAGTCGCCGCGCAGCCAGCGGGGCACCGACGTGGCGGGCACGATGGCGGCGCCGAAGCCCTCGAACGCGAGCGACGTGAGCAGGCGCACGCCGTCGATCTCGACCTGTGGCTGCAGCTCCACACCCACCGAGCCCGCAGCGCGATCGATCACCCGGCGCAGCGCCGTGCCCAACGGGGGGAGCATGAGTGGTTCGTTCGCCAGCTCGGCCAACGGCACCTGGTCGAGGCTCGACAGGTGGTGCTTGCTGTGCACCAGCAGCACGAGGTCCTCGGCGACCAGGGGTTCCACCGAGACCTCGGGATCGTCGACCGGCAGGTGCACGATGGCGGCGTCGAGCTGTTGTGCCACGAGTCGCGGGATGAGGTTGGTGGTGTTGCCCTCGTGCACCGTCACGTGCACGCCGGGGTGTTGGCGGCTGAGGTGGGTGAGCAGTTGGGGGAGCAGCCAGCGAGCGGTGGTGCCGAGCACCCCGAGGCGAGTGTCGCCGCGCACCTCGTCGCCGCGGCTGGCCATCTCGGCCGTGATGTCGTCGAGTTCGTGCAGCACCCGGCGGGCCTTCTCCACCACCACGACGCCGTCGTCGGTGAGCCCGCCACGCTGGCGGTCGACCAGCACCACACCCAGCTCCTTCTCGAGTCGGGCGATGTGGCTGCTGACATTGGACTGCACCGTGTAGAGCGCCCGAGCAGCGGCCGAGAACGAGCCGTGGTCGGCGATCGCGACCAGGGTGGTGAGCTGCCGGAGATCCATCTCTGGAAACGATAGCGACTATCTTTGAGAACAAGTTGATAGATCGCTTGTTCACGTGCATACTTTCACATGTTGATCGAAGCGGGTTGTCCCCCAATGGCCCGCTCGACAAGAACCCAATCAATGTGGTTCCCCCAACCACGGGTTCCAGGTTGAGAGGCCCCGCTTCCCCCAAGCGGGGCCTTTCCCGTTTTCGCCTAGGCTCTCGGGCATGACCTCCCAGGCCAAGGGTGCTGCCTTCTTCGATCTCGACCGCACGCTGCTGGCCGGCGCGTCGGGCGAGGTGTTCTCCCGTGCGATGCGCGAAGCGGGGCTGGTGAGCCGTTCGATCCCCGGTGAGCAGCTGCTCTACAAGGTGTTCAACACGGTCGGCGAGACCCTCCCCTCGATGGCGCTGGCACGTCAGGCGGTCACCCTCGCCAAGGGTCGACCGCGTCGGGCGGTCCAGCAGGCCGCCGAGGCCGCCGCCGCAGCCCTGGCCGAACTGGTGCAGCCGCTCGCTGCACCGTTGTTCGACGAGCATCGCGCCGCCGGTCGCCCGGTGGTGCTGGCCACCACCACGCCGTACGACCTGGTGAAGCCGCTGGCCGATCTGCTCGGCCTCGACGACGTGGTGGCCACTCGCTACGGCGTGCACGCCGACGGCACCTACGACGGCACGCTCGACGGACCGTTCGTGTGGAGCGCCGGGAAACTGGCGGCGGTCACCGAATGGGCCACCCGCCACGGCATCGACCTGGCCGAGAGCTTCGCCTACAGCGACAGCGTGTACGACACGCCGTTGCTGGCGGCCGTCGGCAACCCGTTCGTGGTGAACCCCGACCCGCGCATGGCCCTCATGGCGGCCGCGCGCCGCTGGCCCACGCTCGACCTCTCCGGGGGCAAGGGTGCCGACGGTGCGCCCGTGTCGTCGCTGGCGAAGATCCCGGTGGTGAACATGGAGATCCAGCGGCTCGCGCTCAGTCTCACGCACCCGCTGTTCTTCCCCTACGCGAAGTTCGACATCCGCGGCATCGAGCACATCCCCACCGCGGGGCCGGCCATCATCGTCGGCAACCACCGCAGCTACTTCGATCCAGCGGCCATCGGCATGGCCATCGCCCGCACCGAGCGCACCGTGCGCTTCCTGGGCAAGAAGGAAGTCTTCGACGCCCCCGTCGTGGGTCAGATCGCCACGGCGATGGGCGGCATCCGCGTCGAACGCGGCACCGGCAGCGATGCGCCGCTCCAGGCCGCCGCCGATGCGCTCGAAGCCGGCGACCTGGTGGCGTTGATGCCGCAGGGCACCATTCCTCGTGGCCGGGCGTTCTACGACCCGAAGCTGAAAGGGCGCTGGGGTGCGGCGCGGTTGGCGGCCATGACCGGTGCACCGGTCATCCCGGTCGGCCTGTGGGGCACCGAGAAGGTGTGGCCGCGCTCGGCGCGGGTGCCGAACGTGCTCAACGTGGTCAACCCGCCGACCATCACCATCACCATCGGCGAGCCGGTGGCGCTGAAGTACAAGAGTCCCGACGCCGACACGAAGAAGATCATGAAGGCCATCATGGGATTGCTGCCGCCCGAAGCGCGCGAGCCCCACGATCCCACGCCCGACGAGATCGCGCTGGCGATGCCGCCGGGCGCGAAGGGCGACGGTTCCAACGAGGGAAAGCGTCGCCCCGGCGTCGACTGACTCAGATCGCCTTGGGCGGGCGAGGGATGAACGCGCTGGTGCGGGCCACGTACTCGGCGTAGCCCTCCTTGCGGCGGCTGAGGCTCTTCTCGAGCAGCACCACGCCGCTGACGCGGCGCAGCAGGATGGTCATCACCACGGCACCGATGAGGCCGAACTTGCCGACGGTGGTCTCGGCCGCGACCAGGGCGATGCCCCACCACACACAGGCGTCGCCGAAGTAGTTCGGATGGCGGGTGTACTTCCAGAGACCGCGGTTCATCACCTTGCCCTGGTTCGCCGCATCGGCCTTGAAGCGAGCGAGCTGCGCATCACCGACCACCTCGAAGAACAGCCCCACCAGCCACACCGCGATGCCCACGTACGCCAGCCAACCGAGGTCGGGGGTGGCGCGGGTCTGGCCCAGCTGCACCGGCAGCGACACGATGAACATCAGCACGCCCTGGAGGCCGAACACCGTGCCGAGGCTGATGATGGGGAAGCGGGGTCCCCAGTGCTTGCGCATCGCCTTGTAGCGGTAGTCCTCGCCCTTGCCGTGGTTGCGCCAGAACAGGTAGCCGGCGAGGCGCAGGCCCCAGACCGTGGTCATCAGCACCAGCAGGTTCTGTCGGGCAGCGAGCCCCTCGTCCACCCGAAGACGGACGGCCCACGCCACGCACACGAAGCCGAAGCCCCACACGATGTCGACGATGGAGGCGTTCTTCAGCGCCAGGCTCAGCAGCCAGGTGCCGAGCATCAGCACGAGGATGGTGAGCCCTGCGGTGGTGAGGGCGGTGGTGACGGCGCTCATGCGGTCCCTTCGGGATGGAGGAGGAGGTGCACGGCACGGTCGGCCTGCACCCATTGATCGTCGAGCCAGCGGGTGAACTCGTCGCCCGACGGTACTTCGGCTCGCGGCACGCGCCGCGCCTGGAACTGCACCGGCGCGGGCGTGCGGGCGAGGTGGCGAAGAATGCCGCCGAAGGTGTCGAGTCCGTCGAATCCGACGTGCCACGCGACCACCACGTCGGCCTGCGGGCAACCGTCGAGCAGTGCGGCCGAACCGGCGGGCCGCGGCGGCAACAAGTGCTGCAGCGCGGCGAGACGGTCGGCGCGCGCGGGATCCTTCTCGCGGATCTTCTGCATCGCCCGGTCGCGCTTCTTCGGCGCCGCTCGGGTGCCCTCGGGGAAGATGATCGCGATCTGGTCGGCCTGCAGCCCGGCGCTCAGCGTGCGCAGTGCGTCGAGTTCCACGGTGGAGTCGGTGGCCTCACGGTCGAGGAAGTGATTCGGCAGACGGTTGCCCACGATGTCGAGGCACGGATCGAAGAGCAGTTCGCGCTTGAGGACGTACCGCGGATTCATGCGGGCGCCCGAGGTGACCACCCATGCGCTCACCAGCGAGTCGGCCAGGCTGGCATGGCGGCACAGCATGATGGCCGGGCCCGGCGACAGCGCGGCGGCGTCAGCAGCCTCGATGCGCACCCCGGTGGTGACCCGGAGCGCGTCCATCAGGCGAGCCGCCCACCAACGCTGCAGGCGGTAGTGGACCGCTTCGTCGTGGGTGCGGCGGCCGAGCCACAGCACGAATGCGGCGCTCACACCGGCGACCTCCAACCACGACCACAGCAGCGCGAACGCGAGCAGCCGGGTGGTGGGCAGGCGGAACCGGCCGCGGACCACGTCGAACAGGGCCGAGCCGATCACCCACATCGGGAGCAGCAGCACCAGCAGCACCGCGCCCAGGTAGAGCGCAGGGACACTCTGGAGTCGACGGCGAACGGTGGGACTCACGATCGGCACCATAGAGCGAGCGCGACGGGTCGTGCGTCGATGTGCTCGCGAAACGTCAGCCGTTGAACTCCGCCACCAACGGGGCGTAGCGGTCCATCGCTGCGTAGGCGGCGTCGCGATCGAGCGCCGGCAGGCCGAGGGCCACGAACGAAGCGCCGAGCTCGCGCAGATGGTGCAGGTGGTCGGCGTCGGGCTTCGCGCCGAACACGCCCAGCTGCAGCGTGGCGGGGTCGCGGCCGGCATCGGCGGCCGCCTGCTGCAGCTCCACCCACTTGTCGTCGATGGGGAAGCGGCCCTCGATGGGCATCCACACGTCGCCGTACTCGATGATGTGCCGGAAGTGCAGGGGCGTGGGCGAAGCGCCGATCACGATGGGTGGGTGTGGCTGCTGCACGGGCTTCGGCCAGCTCCAACTCTTCTCGAAGTGCACGTACTCGCCGTGGAACTCGGCCTCGTCCTGGGTCCACAGTTCCTTCATCGCGAGGATCTTCTCGCGCACCACCTTGCGGCGGCGCCCGATGTCGGTGCCGTGGCTCTCCATCTCCTCGTGGTTCCAGCCGTAGCCCACGCCGAGCAGGAACCGGCCACCGGAGATGACGTCGAGGGATGCGACCTCCTTGGCCAGCCAGATCGGGTCGCGTTGCGCGACCAGCGTGATGCCGGTGGCCAGCTTGATGGTGGAGGTCGCCCCGGCGATGGCGGCGAGTGCGATGAACTGGTCGTGCGTGCGCCAGTACTCCTCGGGCAGCGGCGGGGCGCCCTCACGGCCGCCCCACGGCGTGCGGCGGCTGACCGGGATGTGTGAGTGCTCGGGGAACCACAGGCTGTCGAAGCCGCGGGCTTCGGCCTCCTTGCCGAGTTCGAC